>DBMN01000151.1 GCA_002298965.1 Rhizobiales bacterium UBA697
CGGCGGCGGTCGACGAGGCGGCGACGACGGCGTCGGCGCGGGCCGCCATGGCGCGGGCGACCGGCGTCAGCACCCAACGCAACAGATGGTCGCCGGGCGGCAGCGTGGCGTGGAAGGTCGCGACCGTCGGCCGGCGGAAGGCATGCCAGAGGCGGAGCGGCAAGAGCGGCACGAAGGGCGTGTGGAGATGGACGACGTCGATGGTGGCGACGTCGAGGGCCGCCGCCGTTTCGGCGAGCTCGCGGCCGTCGACCCAGGTGACCTCGAAACGCGTGCCCGACAGCGAGACGCCGACCGAACGGCCGATCGGGCGGATCGGCGGGTCGTCGCTCTCGACGTCGGGGCGGGGCGAGACGATCGTCGCGTCGTGGCCGCTCGCGCGCAGCCAGCGCGTCAGATCGCGGACATGCGACTGGACGCCGCCGCGGCGCGACATGGCATAGGGCGTGACCTGGAGAATGCGCATGGATCGCACCGTTCGCTGCGGCGCGGGCGCCGGCAGCTCCCCTTATAGGTCTTCCGCCTCGGTCCGGCCACCGGCCGGCGCCCGGACGCCCTCGACCGGGCCGAGGTGGCGGTCGAGCAGCCGGCGCAGGCGGGCCTGCCAGCCGAGCGGGATGGTGTTGAGGCAGAGGGTGCGCGGCGACCACAAGGGCAGCAGCGCCAGGCGCAGGCGGATCCAGAAGGCCATCGCCGGGCTCTCCTCGACATGGGCGAGCGAGAGATGAACGGCGCCGAAGGTGCGCACCGTGTCGGTCGGGTGGTCGCGTTCCTCGAAACTGTTGACCAGCGTCTGCCAGAAGAGGCAGCGGTCGTCGTCGCGGAAACGGGCGGCGACGGCGTGGGCGAGATCGTCCCCCATCTCGGCCCAGACCCGCTCGCAGGTCGACCGCCGCATGACGTGGAACGAGTGTTCCGGCAGATGCACCCGCTCGAAACCGCGGTCGAACAGCGTCAGCGCGGTGCGGGCGGCGATGCGGGTGTGGCCGCGGTGGGTGGCGCGGTCGAGCCGGGCGCGCCAGCGCGAGGCATGGCGACCCCGCAGGCTCAGCCGCCCGTCGGCGACGAAATGCGCCCGCGGCGTCGGGCGCCAGAAGAAGAAGTCGTCGTTGGCGTAGACGAAGATCTCCGACAGGCCCTCGATGCGATGGACGAAGGGCTCGATCGACGGGCTGGCGAAGGTCGGCAGGATCGCCTCGGGCAGGATGGCGGGGTGCTCGACCAGCCGGATCGTCGGGTCGGAGAGGTCGACCGGCGGCCGCTGGCCGGGCGCCACGACGATCCAGATCGTCCGGATCCACGGCGCGAAGCGGCGGGCGGAGCGGACCGACCAGGCGATCTCGCCCATCTGGGCGTAGCGGGCGTCGTCGCCGGAAAGCTCGTCGTCGTCGATCCGCGTCGCCTCGCGGGCGAGCCACGCGCGTTTCAGCGCGCGGAAGTCGGGATCGGCGCCGTCGACCCAGAGGTAGACGAGATCGATCGGCTCGGCGGCGGCGGGAGAGGGGTCGGACGCGCTCATGGGGCACTCGCGGCGGGGCGCCGAAGATCGGCCGCCCGACACTGCCCGAGGCGCGCGCGCCGGACAAGAAGGGGTTCCCCCGCGCCGTCGTCGCGGACGGCGCCGGGGGAGGTCTCAGGCGTGCGCCGACAGCGCCGGAGCCGGGGCCGGAGCCGGCGTCTTGCTGCGGTCGGCGGCGATCATCATGTAGAACGCCGGCACGACGAAGAGCGTGAACAGCGTTCCGATCGACAGGCCGGTGGCGATGACGAGGCCCATGGCGAAGCGCGACATGGCGCCGGCGCCGGTGGCGGTGATCAGCGGCACGACGCCGAGCACCATCGCCGCCGTGGTCATCAGGATCGGCCGCAGGCGGATCGTCGCGGCGGCGACGATGGCGTCGTGCTTGGACAGGCCGTGTTCCTGCTGCTCGTTGGCGAATTCCACCATCAGGATGCCGTGCTTGGAGATCAGGCCGATCAGCGTGATCAGACCGACCTGGGTGTAGATGTTGAGGCTGGCGCCGCCGATCCCGATGAAGATGAAGATCAGCGCGCCGGCGATCGACATCGGCACCGAGACGAGGATGACGATCGGATCGCGGAAGCTCTCGAACTGCGCCGCCAGTGCCAGGAAGATGATCAGGATGGCGAAGAGGAAGGTCGTGACCATCCCGTTCGATTCCTGCACGAACTGGCGCGACGGGCCGGCGAAGTCGAGCGTGTAGCCCTGCGGCAGCACGCGGGCGGCGACCTCGCGCATCGTCTCCAGCGCCTCACCGGTGGTGACGCCCGGATAGGCGACGCCGGAGATGGTGGCGGCGTTGATCTGCTGGAAGTGGTTCAGCGACTGCGGCACCACCTCGTCGACGACGCTCGCCACCGTGCGCAGCGGCACCATCGAGCCGTCGGCCACCCGGATCTGGGTGTCGAGGATCTGGTCGGCGGTCAGCCGGTAGCGCTGCATGATCTGCGGGATCACCTTGTAGGAGCGGCCGGCGAGCGAGAACCAGTTGACGTGGCCGCCGCCGACCAGCGAGCCGAGGGCACCGCCGACGTCGGAGAGCTGGAGCCCGAGCTGGGCGGTCTTGTCGCGGTCGATGCGGACGCTCGCCTGCTTCTTGTCGATCTTCAGATCGTTGTCGAGGAAGATGAAGCGGCCGGAGGCGACCGCCTCGCGCAGGAACTGGTCGGAGACCTCGCCGAGACGGTCGAAGCCGTCGGGCGTGCCGATCACCGCCTGGATCGGCAGACCGTTGGCGCCGGGCAGCGAGGGCGGGTTGAAGGCGACGACCTTGAGGCCGGCGTTCGAGTCGTAGAGCGCCTGGTCGCGCGCCTGGATCACGGCGCTGCCGTCCTTGCGCTTGTCCCAGGGCTTCAGCACGTGGCCGAACAGGGTCTGGCCGGTCAGGTCGATCTCGAAGACGGTCTCGGTCTCCGGGCGCGCGAGGAGCCCGTCGACGATCGGCTTGGAGAACATCTGACGCTGCTCGAGCGACGCGTTGGACGAGGTCGTGGCGATGCCGAGCAGGAAGCCCTGGTCCTCTTCCGGAGCGAGCTCGCTCTTGGAACCGACATAGAGGAAGCCGATCGAGGTCAGCACCAGCGCGGCGAAGACGGCGACGACCGGCAGGTTGTCGATCGTGCCGGAGAGCATGCCGCGATAGCGGTCGGTCACCCGGGTCATCACCGCGTCGATGACGTCGACCGCCTTGCGGTCGAAGCGGCCGAGGCGATGGTGCGGCACCAGGATCTTGGAGCCGAGCATCGGCGTCAGCGTCAGCGCGACGATCGCCGAGATGGTGACGGCGCCGACCAGGGTGAAGGCGAACTCGACGAAGAGCGCGCCGGTGAGGCCGCCCTGGAAGCCGATCGGCACGTAGACCGCGATCAGAACCACGGTCATGACGATGATCGGCGCGGCGAGTTCGCGCGCCGCCGCGTAGGCGGCGTCGAGCGGCGAGACGCCCTCGGCGAGATGGCGCTCGATGTTCTCCACGACGATGATCGCGTCGTCGACCACCAGACCGATCGCCAGCACCAGCGCCAGCAGGGTCAGGAGATTGATGGAGAAGCCGAAGATCAGCATCATCGTGAAGGTGCCGATCAGCGACAGCGGGATCGCCACCACCGGGATCAGCACCGAGCGCCACGAGCCGAGGAAGAGGAAGACGACCAGCGTCACGATGCCGAGCGCCTCGATCAGCGTCGACACCACCTCGTGGATCGAGGCGTTCACGAACTCGGTCGAGTCGTAGAGGATCTCCGCCTCGAGGCCGGTCGGCAGCTGCGCGCGGACCGAGGGGAAGACGTCGCGGACGCGGGAGATGACGTCGAGCAGGTTGGCGGTCGGGGCGACCTGGATGCCGATGGCGATCGCCTGCTTGCCGCCGAAGGCCATGGCGGTGTCGTAGTCGTCGGCGCCGAGCGAGACCTCGGCGACGTCCTTCAGGCGCACCACCGCGTCGCCGGACTGCTTCACCGCCAGTTCGCGGAACTCGGCGACCGAGTGCAGCGAGGTGGAGGCGGTCAGGTCGACCTGGATCATCTGGCCCTTGGTCGAGCCGACGCTGGCGATGTAGTCGTTGGCGGCGAGTGCCTTGGAGACGTCCGAGGCGGTCAGGCGATGGGCGGCGAGCCGATCGGGATCGAGCCAGGCGCGCAGCGCGAACTTCTTGCCGCCGAGGATCTCGGCGGTCTGCACGCCCTCGACCGACTGCAGGCGCGGCTGGACGACGCGCACCAGATAGTCGGTGACCTGATTGGGCGCGAGCACGTCGGAGCGGAAGCCGATGTACATCGCGTCGATGGTCTGGCCGACCTTCAGCGTCAGGATCGGCTGCTGGCTGCCGTTGGGCAGCTGGTTCAGCACCGAATTGACCTTGGCGTTGATCTCGGTCAGCGCCTTGCCGCTGTCCCAGTTGAGACGCAGGTTGACGGTGATGGTCGAGACGCCCGACACCGAGGTCGAGGTCATGGTGTCGATGCCGTTGGCCTGGGCGATGGCGCCCTCGAGCGGCGTCGTGACGAAGCCCGCCACGACGTCCGGATCGGCGCCGGGATAGGTCGTCGTCACGGTGACGACGGCGTTCTGGGTGCGCGGATACTGCAGGACCGGCAGCGAGAAGACGGCGCGCAGACCGATCACGAGGATCAGCAGGCTGACCACCGTCGCCAGCACGGGGCGACGGATGAAGATGTCGGTGAAACGCATCGCGGACGTCCCTTCCTCACTTGTCGACCGGGGTCGGCGCGGGATCCGTGGTCGGAACGACGGAATTCTCGATCTTCACCGATACGCCCTTGCGCAGCTTGGTCTGGCCGGCGGTGACGATGGTCTTGCCCGCCTCGAGGCCGTCGAGCACGGCGACGACGTCGCCGCGGGTCTCGCCGAGCTTGATGAAGACCGGCTCGACCTTGGCGGCGTCGCCCTTGCCCTCGACGACGAAGACGCTGTCGCCGTAGGGATTGGCGACGATCGCGGCGACCGGCACGGTGATGCGGTCGACCGGCGCGCCGATGTCGATCGAGACGCGGGCGAACATGCCCGGCACCAGCCGCTCTTCCGGGTTGGCCAGCGTGGCGCGGACCTGGACGTTGCGGGTGGCGGTGTCGACCTTCGGGTTGATCGCGGTGATCTCGCCGATGAAGGTCTCGGTCGGCCAGGTGTCGACGCGGGCGACGATCTTCTGCCCGACCGCCAGCTGCGACAGCGCCTGCTGCGGCAGGGTGAAGTCGACGTGGATCGGGTCGAGCGCCTGGAGCGTGACGATCGCGGTGCCGGCCGGCAGGAACTGGCCGAGGTCGGCGTTGCGGATGCCGAGCCGGCCGGCGAAGGGCGCGGTCAGCGTCTTCTTGGCGAGCGCGGCGCGCTGGGCCTCGACCTGGGCGCGGGCGTTCTTGAGGTTGGCGGCGTCGGAATCGACGGCGGCCTGGGCGACCGCCTTGATCTTCAGCTGCTCGGTGTCGCGATCGAGGTTGATCTGCGCCAGCCGGGCGGTCGCCTCGAGCGCCTCGAGCTTGGCCGCGTCGTCCTCCGACTTGAGCCGCAGCAGGACGCGGCCGGCCTCGACCTTCTCACCGGAGGTGAAGGTCACGGCATCGACGATGCCGGAGACCTCGAGGGCGAGGTCGGAGCCGTCCTTGGCCTTGAGCGTGCCGATCGCCGTCAGGCGTTCGACCCAGGGCTGGACGCGCGCCTCGGCGGTGGCGACCGTCTGGCGCGGGTTGGCCATGGCGGCCATGGCCTGGGCGATCATCTTGCTCTTGAAGAGATCGAAGCCGACGAGACCGGCGGCCACCAGGCCGACGGCGAGCAGCATGAGGGTCATGCGCTTCCACATCACGACATCTCCGTCGTTTCTCGGGTTCATCCGACGGCGCCGTCACGGTCGGCCGTCGTCGTGTTCGATGCCGGGCGCGGTCAGCGCCCGTCCTTGTTCTCGGCGGCCGCGGCGACCTCGGTCGTCGCCGGTTCCTCGACGCGGTTCCACCAGCCGCCGCCGAGCGCCTGCATCAGCGCCGCGGTGTCGGCATGGCGCTGGGCCTGTGCCTTGACGCGGGCGATACGGGCGTTCTGGTGCGCCTGATCGGCGGCGAGAACCGACGTCCAGGTGGTGGCGCCGGCCTTGTACTGGCTGCGGGCGATCTCGAGACTGCGGCCGGCGACGTTCTCGGCCTCGGTCTGGGCCGCCAGCGACTTGGCGTCGGCCTGGATGGCACGCAGCGCGTCGGCGACGTTCTGGAACGCCTTCAGCACCGTCGAGCGATACTGCGCGGCGGCCTGATCGCGCGAGGCGATGGTCGATTCGCGGGCATGGATCAGCGCGCCGCCGCGGAAGATCGGCTGCGCCACGCTGGAGGCGAGGCTCCAGGCCGCGGTCTGCGGGCCGAAGAGCTCGTGCGGCGACAGCGCCTGCGAGCCCCAGGAGGACGACAGCGTCAGCTTGGGCAGCATGGCGGCGGTGGCGACGCCGACCTGGGCGTTCGCCCGGTGCAGCGTCTCTTCCGCCGCGAGCACGTCGGGACGCTGGCGGACCAGCGACGACGGCAGGCTGAGCGGCAGGCGATCGGGCAGGCGCAGCGCGTCGAGGGCGACGCTCTCGCCGCGATCCTCGGACGGCATGCGCCCGAGATAGACCATCAGCAGGTTGCGGTTCTGCCCGAGCTGCTTCTCCAGCGCCGGCAGCGCGACCTTGGTCTGGGCGAGGTTCGATTCCTGCAGCAGCACGTCGGTCTGGGCGACGGCGCCGAGGGCGAACTGTTGCCTGAGGAGGCCGAGCTGCTCCGTCTCGGAGCGGATGATGTCACGGGTCGCGGCGATCTGGGCGCGCAGCGAGGCGTCGGTGACGACGGTCGAGACGACGTTGGCCGACAGCGCCAGGCGGGTCGCCTCGAGTTCGAGGGCCTGCTGGCGGGCGGTGGCCTCGAGCCCCTCGATCTTGCGACGTTCGCCGCCGAAGACGTCGAGGTCGTAGGAGACCGAGACCGAGGTCCCGGTCAGGTCGAAGAGCGAGCCGTTGCCGCGCAGGCCGCTCTGGGCCGGCGAGACGCCGAGGCGCTGCTGGTTGCCGGAGAACGAGGCCTGCGGCAGCAGCGAGCCGGCTTCGGAGGCCACGTTCTCGCGCGCCGCCTTCAGCGCCGCCTGGCCGGCGGCGATGTCGGGGTGGTTGCGCAGCGCCTCGGCGACCAGCGCGTCGAGCGTCTTGGAGCGGTAGAGCTTCCACCACTCGCCGGGAATGTCGCGGCCGACCTCGAATCGCTGGGCATTGCCCGCGGCACCCGGCGCACCGGTGGTGGCGGCCGGCGTCGCTTCGCGGGTGTAGCCGCCCTGCGGCGCGGGCGGCGCCTCGAAATCGGGGCCGACGGTGCAGCCGGCGAGCGAAACCGAGAGCCCGGCGACGAGGAGCGCCGAAAGGGCGGGGCCGCGGCCGGCGGAACGGGAGGGGCACCACGTCGAAAGAAGGGTCATGTGGATCTCGACAAAAATTGAACTGAGACGTACAGTTCAGTTTCGGTCCCAACATGATGGGCATCGCTTCCGTCGTCAAGCCCGGATATGAGGACGGAGGGGCAGAAACGAAGACTCGGGGAGAGAATGATGAACAGCGGAAGCGCGATCTGCACGGAGACGGCGGCGTCGGCGCTGCGGCCGAAGGCACGACGCGTGCTCGAGGCGGCGTTGGAACTGTTTCTCGAGCGAGGCTACGATCAGGTCTCGACCGAGATGATCGCGCAGGCGGCGGGCGTCTCGAAGGCCACCGTCTATGCCTATTTCCCCAGCAAGGAAGAGCTCTTCTCCGAGGTCGTGCTCGGCCGTTGCTCCGAGCTGACCATGCGGATCGGCATCCCCGAGACGATTCCGGCAGATTTCGAGCACTCGCTGGTCGACATCGGCTGCTCGCTGCTCGAGGTCTTCGCCGACGAGCTCGGCGTCCGCCTCTACCGCCTGCTGGTCGGCGAGGTGCACCGCTTCCCCAAGCTCGCCTTGTCCTTCGAGGCTGCCGGTCCCTCCGACATCGAGAGCCGCATGGCGGACTATTTCCGCCGGGCGACGGAGGCCGGCACGATCGCCACCGCCGACATCGCGATGGCGACCGATCTCTATCTGTCGCTGATCCTTGGGAGCCTGCCCTTCGATCTGGCGCTCGGCCTGCCGTCGTGGGACGACGCGCGCAACCGCGCCCGCATCGAGGCGGCGGTGGCGCTGTTCCTGCGCGGCGTCGGAGCGCTGGCGCCGACGGCACGCCCGGCGCGCTGATCGCGCTCAGCAGTCGACCACGTTGACGGCGAGGCCGCCGCGCGAGGTCTCCTTGTACTTCGACTGCATGTCGGCGCCGGTCTCGCGCATGGTGACGATCACCTCGTCGAGCGAGACGAAATGGGTGCCGTCGCCGGCGAGCGCCAGCGTCGCCGCGGCGATCGCCTTGATCGCGCCGAAGGCGTTGCGCTCGATGCAGGGGATCTGCACCAGACCGGCGATCGGGTCGCAGGTCATGCCGAGATGGTGCTCCATGGCGATCTCGGCGGCGTTCTCGACCTGCTCGTTGGTGCCGCCGAGCGCCGCGGCGAGACCCGCCGCCGCCATCGCCGCGGCGACGCCGATCTCGCCCTGACAGCCGACCTCGGCCCCCGAGATCGAGGCGTTGCGCTTGAACAGCCAGCCGATCGCCGCCGCCACGTGGAGGAAGCGACGCAGCCCGTCGGGGCCGACCTCGGGGCGGAAGTCGCGGGCATAGCGCAGCACCGCCGGCACCACGCCGGCCGCGCCGTTGGTCGGCGCGGTGACGACCCGGCCGCCGGCGGCGTTCTCCTCGTTGACCGCCATCGCCCAGGCACCGACCAGATCGAGCGCCGAATGGGGCGGCAGCGCCGTCGCCGCGGTGTTGCCGAGGCGGCCGGCGAGCGAGCGGGCGCGCCGCTTCACCTTCAGACCGCCGGGCAACTCGCCCTCGGCCGCGAGGCCACGGTCGATGCAGTCGAACATGGCGGCGAGCACGCGGTCGACATGGGCTTCGACCTCCGCCTCGGAGCGCCGGGCACAGTCGTTCGCCCGCGACATCGTCGCGAGGTCGAGCCCGGCGGCCCGCGCCCGCTCCAGCATCTCGTCGGCGTCGTCGAAGGGATGGGGCACCGCGGGACCCGCCGCATCGCTCGCCGCGGCGTCGTCGCCGTGACGGCGGACGAAGCCGCCACCGGTCGACAGCCAGATCTCCTCGGCGACGACGCGACCCTCCGCGTCGCGGGCGGTGAACTTCAGCGCGTTGGGGTGGCCCGGCGGCGGCGTCTCGTAGTCGAAGACGATGTCGCGGTCGGGGTGGAAGGGGATGTCCCGCGTGGCGCCGAGGGCGAGAAGACCGTCCTCGCCGGCGCGGTGGACGATCGCCTCGGCGCGGTCGGGATCGACGGTCGCCGGCCATTCACCGGCGAGGCCGAGGATCACCGCACGGTCGGTCGCATGCCCCTTGCCGGTGAAGGCGAGCGAGCCGTAGAGCGTCACCGTCAGGCTCGCGACGCGGGCGATCTCGCCGCGCTCGGAAAGCGCGGCGACGAAACTCGCGGCCGCCCGCATCGGTCCCACGGTATGGGACGACGAGGGGCCGATGCCGATCTCGAAGATCTCGAAGATACCGATCATCGCGGCAGGATACGCTCGACGAGGGCGATCCACCACGAGGCGCCGAGGGCGAGCGCGGCGTCGTTGAAATCGTAGAGCGGATTGTGCAGCGAGGCGCGATGATCGGCGTCGCCGACGCCGAGGAAGCCATAGGCGCCGGGCTTTTCCTGCAGCATGAAGCCGAAGTCCTCGGCCGCCATCGAGGGCGCGCAGTCGGCGTTCACCGCCGCATCGCCGAGCACGGCGCGGGCCGCCGCGGCTGCCTCCGCCGCTTCTGCGGGCGTGTTGATGGTCGCGGGGTAGCGGCGCTCGTAGCGCAGTTCGGCGCGGGCGCCGTGAGCGGCGGCGACGCCCTCGCAGATCTCGCGCA
The DNA here is from genome assembly GCA_002298965.1 of Rhizobiales bacterium UBA697. Classification (GTDB taxonomy): domain Bacteria; phylum Pseudomonadota; class Alphaproteobacteria; order Rhizobiales; family Ancalomicrobiaceae; genus Pinisolibacter. The sequence continues at coordinate 9,984 of DBMN01000151.1, forward strand.
TCGCCGTCTCGATCCGGTCCTGGACCTCGGGCGACATCGACCGCGTCGTGCCGCGCAGGATCACGCCGTCGGGCACGACGTTCCAGGTGTCGCCGCCGTGGAACTGGGTGACGGAGACGACGGCACGCTCGAGCGGGCTGAGGCGGCGGGCGACCACGGTCTGCAGCGCCGTGACGATCTCGGCGCCGACGACGATCGGGTCGATGCCGGTCTCCGGCATGGCGCCGTGGCAGCCCTTGCCGTGGACCTCGATCTCGAACGTGTCGAAGGCCGCCATCATGGTCGCGCCGTTGACGCCGAAGGTGCCGAGCGGCATCGCCGGCCAGTTGTGCAGGCCGAAGATGCGGTCGCAGGGGAACTGCTCGAAGAGCCCGTCGGCGATCATGCGGCGACCGCCGCCCTCGTTTTCTTCCGCCGGCTGGAAGATCACCCGCAGCGTGCCGGCAAAGGCGCGCGTCGCCGCGAGATGGCGGGCGGCGCCGAGCAGCATCGTGGTGTGGCCGTCGTGGCCGCAGGCGTGCATGCGGCCGGGATGACGCGAGGCGTGGGGCAGCCCGGTCTTCTCGGTGACGTGGAGCGCGTCCATGTCGGCCCTGAGACCGATGGTCGGGCCGGAGCCGACGGTCAGCGTGCCGACGACGCCGGTGCCGCCGAGACCGCGATGGACTTCGAAACCGTCCTCGGCGAGGCGCGCCGCGACGAAGTCGGCGGTGCGGAACTCCTCGAAGGCGGTCTCGGGATGGGCGTGCAGATCGTGCCGCCAGGACCGCATGGTGGCGAGGAGGGCGTCGTCGAGTTTCACCATGGCGGTCGTTCCCTGATCGAAGAGAGGCGTCTGCGGCCGTCGCGGGCGGCGGGCCGATTGCTCATCTTTCGAGCGTGCCACGAGGAAGGCATGCCCGACATGCCCATGGATCTGTCCTTCGGTTGCGTTCCGTGCAACACTCGGCCACCTCACCACCGCGACGGAGCGCGGCGCCGCCATGGACGACCAACGCATCGCCTATCTCTTCGAAACCGTCCGTGCCGGCAGCATCCGCGCCGCGGCGGAGCGGATGCGGGTCAACGCCTCGACGATCAGCCGGCAGATCGCGCTGGTCGAGAAGGATTTCGGCACGCCGATGCTGGAGCGCCTGTCGCGCGGCATCCGCCCGACCGAGGCGGGGCGCATGCTGGTCGACTGGTGGGCGACGCAGCAGGCGGCGCGCGCCGACGTCGAGGAACGGATCCGCGAGCTGCGCACCTCCAGCCGCGGCACGGTGCGGCTGGTGATCGGCGAAGGCTTCGTCGGCGACCTGCTGTCGGGGCCGTTGCAGGACTTCTGCCGCGTCCATCCGGGCATCGCCATGTCGATCGAGGTGATGGCGACCGCCGACATCGTGCGGGCGATCACCGAGGACGAGGCGCAGGTCGGTCTGGTCTTCAACCCGCCCTTCGACGAGCGGCTGCATTCGACCGCACGGATCCGCTCGTCGATCCGTCTGCTGGTCAACCGCGCCCACCCCTTCGCCGGCTCGGATCGCCATCCGACGCTGGCCGAGCTCACCCACGAGCGGGTCGGCTTCCTGACGTCGGCCTTCGGCGTGCAGCGGGTGATCGACGCGGCGCTGCGGCGGGCGGAGGTCGCGATCGATCCGATCATGCGGACCAATTCCTTCACCCTGCTGCGCCGCTTCGTCGCCTCCGATCTCGGCGTGGCGCTGATGCCGGCCTTCGTCGCAGTGCCGGAGATCGAGGAGGGGACGGTGGTGGCGCTGCCGATCGACGACGCGACGCTCGAGACCGCCGAGATCCACATCGTCACCCGTCACGGCCGCCAGTTGCCGGCGGCGGCGATGAAGTTCCTGTCGCATCTGCGCAGCCGGCTGCGCGCCTTCGGCGGCGCACCGGGCGAGACGGTGACCTGATCAGCCCGCCACCGCGCGGATGTCGGCGATCAGCGCGTCGACCCGCGTCGGCTCGGCGTCCCAGGCGAACATGAAACGCGCGCCGCCGCCGATGAACGTGTAGAAGCGCCAGCCGCGCTCTCTGAGCGCATCGAGCGTCGCCTCCGGCGCCGACAGGAAGACGGCATTGGCCTCGACCGGGAAGAGCGGGCGGACGGTCTCGAGATCGGCGATGCCGTCGGCGAGGCGGCGGGCGCAGGCGTTGGCGTGCGTCGCGTTGCCGAGCCAGGCGCCGGTCTCGATGATCCCGACCCAGGGGGCGGCGAGGAAGCGCATCTTGGAGGCGAGCTGACCGGCCTGCTTGCAGCGGTAGTCGAAGTCGCGGGCGAGATCGCGGTCGAAGAACAGGATCGCCTCGCCGAGCGCCAGGCCGTTCTTCGCCCCGCCGAAGCACAGGACGTCGACGCCGGCGCGCCAGGTGATGTCGGCGGGCGAACAGCCGAGGCTGGCGCAGGCATTGGCGAAGCGGGCGCCGTCCATGTGGAGGCGCAGACCGAGTTCACGGCAGACCGCCGAGAGCGCCCGGATCTCCGCGATCGTGTAGACGAGGCCGGTCTCGGTCGGCTGGGTGATGGTCACCGCCGCGGGCTTGGGGAAATGGATGTCGCGGCGGCTGGTGGCGAGCGCGCGGACCGCCTCGGGCGTCAGCTTGCCGCCGGCGGTCTCGACCACCAAGAGCTTGGAGCCGTTGGAGAAGAACTCCGGCGCGCCGCATTCGTCGGTCTCGACATGGGCCGTCGAGGTGCAGATCACGCTGTGATACGACTGGCAGAGCGCCGCGAGCGCCAGCGAATTGGCCGCCGTTCCGTTGAAGACGAAGAAGACCTCAGCCTCGGTCTCGAACAGGCCGCGCAGGGCGTCGGAGGCCTTGGCCGTCCACGGATCCTCACCATACGCAAAAGCGTGGCCGGTGTTGGCGGTGATCATCGCGGCGACGGCCTCGGGGCAGGCCCCGGCATAGTTGTCGCTGGCGAATTGCTGCGGTTCCCGCACCATGATGGTCGCTCCGGGCTCGTGTCGTCGATGAAAGGGGGGGTCAGGCGTGGATCACCACCAGCAGCGCGCGGGCCGGCATGTCGCCGACCGGAGCGATGCGATGGGGGACGTCCGCCGGATAGCGGGCGATCTCGCCGGCCTCGACGCGGCGGACGTCGCCGCCGCTCGTCACCTCGAGGGCGCCGTCGAAGACGGTGACGTGTTCGAAGGCGCCGCGCTGGTGCGGCGGGCTGTCGAGCTGGCCGCCGGGCTCGAAGGTCAGGTCGTACCACTCGGTGGTGCCGGCATAGTGCGGCGGCGACAGGATGCGCAGGGCGCAGAGCCCGTCGCGCGTCCGCATCTCCGGCACGCCCTCGTGCGGGATCACCTCGATGCGGCTCGCCAGCGCCCCGACGCCGGCGCCGGAGGTCAGCGCGCCGATGTCGACGTCGAGCGCGCGGGTGATGCCCCACAGCACCGCGAAGGTCGGATTGGCGAGCTCGCGCTCGATCTGGGAAAGCATCGACTTCGACACGCCCGAGGTCGCCGCCAACTGGTCGAGCGTCATGCCGCGCGCCAGCCGGGTGGTGCGGATGATCGTGCCGATGGCGGGGACTTCGCTGGACATGGGGATGCTCCGTTTCGTGGCGAGTTCAATATATCGAACTAATCCGCTTTGCAAGACACCGGAGAACCCGTAGAGCGGCGGCCTTGCGGAGACCTCTTCCGGCCATCGGCGCCGAAATCGGAGCAGATGCCGCCCTGACACGAGGCCGCGCGCGATGATCATCCGCACGTTGCGGGACCCTTCGGCCATGGAAATTCCAATATACGAAACCTCACGAGGACGCCGTCGCCGTCCCGGCCGCGCAGGCTGTCCTGCAGAGGCTGCCCAAGTGTTGCGCACGATGCAACGTTGGGCGTTCGTGCCTCGTGTGCCGCGTTCCGCCCGGTCCGGTTAGCGTTCATCGATCGGACACAAGGGGAGCCGCACATGGCGACGATCGGCATCGTGGGTTTGGGCAACATGGGCCGCGGCATGGCCCTGACCCTGCAGCGCAAGGGCCATCGTGTCCTCGGCACGGATGCGTCGCCGGCGGCGCGCGCGGCACTGGCCGCCGAAGGCATCGAGACCCACGACGGGCTGGCGCCGCTGACCGCCGCGGCCGACGTGCTGGTCCTGTCGCTGCCGACGGCGGAAATCGTCGAGGCGGTGGTCGCCGGCCCCGACGGCATCCTCGCCCATGCCCGCGCCGGGCTCACGGTCGTCGACACCACCTCGTCGCATCCCGACACCTCGCGGCGCATGGCCGCCCGCCTGGCGGAGGTCGGCATCGACTTCGTCGACGCCCCCGTCAGCGGCGGGCCGAAGGGCGCGATCACCGGCACCATGACCATGGTGCTGGGCGGCGACGACGCCGTGGTGGCCAGGGTCGAGCCGATCCTCGCCGACATGAGCGCCAAGCGCGTCCACATCGGCCCGGTCGGCGCCGGCCACGTCTGCAAGATCGTCAACAACCTGCTCTGCGCCGCCCATCTCCTGACCGGCGCCGAGGCGATGCGCATCGCCCGCGAGGCCGGCGTCGATCCGGCGCGGCTGCTGGAGGGCCTCAACGGCGGTTCCGGCCGCTCGGGCGTGACGCTGGTCAACTTCCCGACCTGGATCCTCAACGGCGCCTTCGATTCCGGCTTCACCATGAAGCTGATGCGCAAGGACGTCCGTCTCGCCGCCCAGCTCGTCGACGAGCTCGGGCTCGACCTGCCGATGACGGCGGAGACCGCGCGGCTGTGGGCCGAGAGCACCGAGACGATCGCCGACGGCGAGGACTTCAACCGCATCGTGGACCTGCGGCAGAGCCGCTGAATTCGGAAGGCCGATCGATGACCCTCTTCATGGACCCCCGCCTCGCCGAAGTGCTGGCTCCGCTCTGGCCGAAGGACGCGCCGATCGGCTCGCTCGTCGGCGGCCGCATCATGGTCGGCACCGGCGAGCCGGTGACCGTCGCCGATCCGGCGACCGGGCGCACGCTGCTCGCCTATCCGGATGCCGGCGCCGAGGTGGTGGCCGCCGCGGCGGAGGCCGCGCGTGCCGCGCAGATCGACTGGGCGAAGCTGACGGGCTTCGCCCGCGGCCGCGTCCTCCAGGCGGTCGCCCGCGCCATCCTCGCCGAGGTCGAGCCGCTGGCGCGGCTGGAATCGCTCTCGGCCGGCAAGCCGCTGCGCGATGCCCGCGTCGAGGTGACCAAGGTCGCCGAGATGTTCGAGTACTACGCCGGCTGGGCCGACAAGTTCCACGGCGACGTCATTCCCGTCCCGACCTCGCATCTCAACTACACCCGCCACGAGCCGATGGGCGTCGTCCTGCAGATCACGCCGTGGAACGCGCCGGTCTTCACCTGCGGCTGGCAGCTGGCCCCCGCTCTTTCGATGGGTAACGGCGTGCTGCTGAAGCCGTCGGAGCTGACGCCGCTCTCCTCGATCGTCGTCGGCCTCCTCGCCGAGAGGGCGGGCCTGCCGAGCGGCCTCGTCAACGTGCTCGCCGGCTTCGGCCACACCACCGGCCAGGCGGCGATCGCCAACCCGGTCGTCGCCAAGGTGGTCTTCGTCGGCTCGGTGCCGACGGGGCGGCGCATCGCCGCAGCCGCGGCCGAGCGTCTCGTGCCCTGCGTGCTCGAACTGGGCGGGAAATCCGCCAACATCGTGTTCGAGGACGCCGATCTGGCGCGTGCCGCGATCGGCGCCCAGGCGGCGATCTTCTCCGGCGCCGGGCAGAGTTGCGTCGCCGGCTCGCGTCTTCTGGTGCAGCGCTCGGTATATGACCGTTTCGTCCGGATGGTGGCGGACGGCGCGGCCAAACTGAAGGTGGGCCGGCCCGACGCGACGGACACGGAGATCGGGCCGATCAACAACGCCAAGCAGTACGACCACGTCCTCGCGATGGTGCGCGAAGGCATCGCCGCCGGCGCCCGGGTCGCCACCGGGTCCGACGGCACGCCGGCGGACGAGGGCTATTTCGTGCGCCCGACCGTGCTCGCCGACGTCGACAACGCGATGTCGGTGGCGCGCACCGAGATCTTCGGGCCGGTGGTCGTCGCCATTCCCTTCGACACCGAGGAAGAGGCGATCGCCATCGCCAACGACACCGAGTTCGGTCTCGCCGGCGCGGTGTGGACGCGCGACGTCGGTCGCGGCCACCGGGTCGCGGCGGCGGTCCGGGCCGGCACCTTCTGGGTCAACTCCTACAAGACCATCAACGTCGCCTCGCCCTTCGGCGGCTACGGCGCCAGCGGCTACGGCCGGTCGAGCGGCGTCGAGGCGCTGCACGAATACACCCGCGTGAAGAGCGTCTGGGTGGAAACCGCCGCCGAGCCGGCGGTCGCCTTCGGCTATGCGCCGGGCGTCAGGGATTGAGAAGAACAGGCAATCGTCAGTCGAAGATCGGGGGATCGAACATGAGCAGCATCACAACGGCGGAGCCGGCAGGCCCGTCCCGGGCGGGACTGATGACGAAGATCTTCGTCATCGCCGCCCTCATCGTCCTCGTCGCCGAAACCATCGGCAACGTCGCCATTCCGCTCGGCGGCACCTACAAGGTGGTGCTGATGCCGCTCCTGTGGGCGCTGCTGATCGGCCTCGCCTTCGGCGTCGCCGCCCAGCGCCTGCCCAAGGGCTTCGCCCTCGACGCCGGCCAGCAGCACCTCGCCGCCGCCGTGCTGCAGCCGGCGCTGCTGCTGTTCATCGCCAAGCTCGGCCTGCTGGTCGGCGGCTCGCTGCCGAAGATCCTCGCCTCCGGCTGGGCGCTCGCCTTCCAGGAGTTCGGCCACTTCTTCGGCACGATGGTGTTCGGCCTGCCGGTGGCGCTGCTGCTCGGCATCAAGCGCGAGGCGATCGGCGCGACCTTCTCGGTCGGCCGTGAGCCGAGCCTCGCCATCATCGGCGAGAAGTACGGCATGGACGGCCCCGAGGGCCGCGGCGTGCTCGCGGAATACATGACCGGCACGATCTTCGGCGCCATCTTCATCGCCATCTTCGCCGGCTTCATCACCAGCCTCGGGATCTTCGATCCGCTGGCGCTGGCGATGGGCGCGGGCGTCGGCTCGGGCTCGCTGATGGCCGCCGCCTCGGGCGCCATCGCCGCGCAGCAGACGCCGGAAGTGGCCAAGGAGGTCGCCGCCTTCGCCGCCGCCTCCAACCTGATCACCACCACGATCGGCACCTATTTCACGCTGTTCCTGTCCCTGCCCTTCACGGTCTGGGCCTACGGCGTGCTGGAGCCGATCCTCGGCCGCTTCTCCAAGGTCGACACCTCGAAGGCCGAGGCCCCGGCCGCGGCGTCGGGCGGTCACGTCGACACCAAGTTCTCGCCGCTGGTCCTGCTCGTGGTGTGGGTGATCGCCGGTGCCATCGCGCTGATCGGCAACACCATCACCTACAAGACGGCGCTGTCCTTCGACGTGCTGATCGGCCTGCTGCTGATCCTCGCGCCGGTGGTCGTCGGCTACGCGATCTACGTCGGCACCCGCGGTCTCGTGCCCGCCGTCGTCTGGGTGTCGCTGGTCGCCATGGCCATGACCCATCCGGCGATGCCCTTCGCCGCCCAAGTCACCGCCTTCACCTCGAAGATCAACTTCGTGGCGCTGGCGACGCCGCTGCTGGCCTTCGCCGGCCTGTCGATCGCCAAGGACCTGCCGGCCTTCAAGGCGCTCGGCTGGCGCATCGTCGTGGTGTCGCTGATGGCCAATGCCGGCACCTTCCTCGGCGCCGTGCTGATCGCCCAGTTCTTCATGCACAAGCCGGTCTGACGAGACCGCGCCTTGCGCCGAAGACCGAACGGCCCGCCGGAGGCATCCTGCGGGCCGTTTCGCTTTTCCGAGCCGGTGATCGGGCGCCGTCAGGCCGGGCGCGGGAAACCGTCCGGCAGGCGGCCGTTGCGGCGGGCGAGTTCCAGGAACAGGGCGCTGTGGTCGAGATCGCCGCCGCCGTTCGCCACCAGATCGCAGAAGAGCCGATCGGCGAGGTCGAGCATCGGCAGATCGAGACCGAGCGCGGCGGCGAGGCTCTTCGCCGCCGCGGTGTCCTTGATCTGGTACTTGGCGGGACCGCCCGGAACGAAGTTCCGTTCGATCATCCGCCGGCCGTGTTCCTCGAGGATGCGCGAGCCGGCGAAGCCGCCGAGCAGGGCCTCGCGGACCCGGGCGGGATCGGCGCCGCCGGCTTCCGCCAGCAGCAGCGCCTCCGACACCGCGACGATGGTCGAGGCGACGGCGAGCTGATTGACCAGTTTGGCGAGCTGACCGGTGCCCTTCGGCCCGATCCGCACCGCCTTGCCCAGCGCCGCGAAGAGCGGCGCGGCGGCGGCGAAGTCGTCCTCGCTGCCGCCGACCATGATCGACAGCGTCGCCGCGATCGCCCCGCGCTCGCCGCCGGAGACCGGCGCATCGAGATAGTCGCAGCCGAGCGCCTCGATCTTCGCGGCGTACTGCTTGGTCTCGATCGGCGAGATCG
>DBMN01000362.1:0-248 GCA_002298965.1 Rhizobiales bacterium UBA697
CGGCGACAGCCCTGCGGTCGCCGGGGCCCATTTCGAAGGAATCCGCCGAACGACCATCCGCCCGATGTCGGGTCATCCCGGAGACGTCCGATGAGAACCGTCCGCCTGCTCGATGCCACGGAAGTGCCCGCGATCGGCCAGGGCACATGGATGATCGGCGAGGATCCGCGCCGCCGCGCCGAGGAGATCGCCACCCTCAAGGAGGGCATCGACCGCGGCGCGACACTGATCGACACCGCCGAGATGTA
>DBMN01000362.1:292-9219 GCA_002298965.1 Rhizobiales bacterium UBA697
CCGGCACCATCGCCGCCTGCGAGGCCTCGCTGAAGCGGCTCGGCACCGATCGGCTCGACCTCTACCTGCTGCACTGGCGCGGCGACCACCCGCTCGCCGAGACCGTCGCCGCCTTCGAGGCGCTGAAGAAGGCCGGCAAGATCCGTCGCTGGGGCGTCTCCAATCTCGACCTCGACGACATGAGCGAGCTGATGTCGGTCTCGGGCGGCACCGCCTGCGCCACCGACCAGGTGCTCTACAATCTNNTTCTCGCCGCTCGGCCGCGGCTTCCTCGCCGGCAGCGTCTCCAAGGCCGAGGATCTCGGCGAGGGCGACTTCCGCCGTGGCCTGCCGCGCTTCCAGGCCGACGCCTTCGCCGCCAACGCCCGTTTCATCGCCACCCTCGACCGCATCGCCGCCGCCCACGGCGTCACCAAGGCGCAGCTGGCGCTCGCCTGGGTGATCGACGCCTGCAACGTCATCGCCATTCCCAAGGCCTCGAGCCGCAGACGCCTCGCCGAGAACCTCGGCGCGCTCGACATCCGCCTGACGCCCGATCTGCGCGCCGCCCTCGACCGCGCCTTCCCGCCGCCCCACGGGGCGACGCCGCTGGAAATGCTGTGAATTCACGAGGCGCGATGAAACGCGCCGGGAGGACCACGAAATGACCACCCCCGCAACCACCGATCGCCCGCGCAGGATCTGCCTCGACGCCCGCGACAACGTCGCCATCGTCGTCAACTCCGGCGGTCTGAAGAAGGGCACCGTCTTCGACGACGGCCTGACGCTGGTCGACGACGTGCCGCAAGGCCACAAGGTGACGCTCTCCGACGTCGCCGTCGGCGAGGCGGTGATCCGCTACGGCGAGATCCTCGGCCACGCCGTGCGGCCGCTGCCCAAGGGCTCGTGGGTCGACGAATTCGCCATCGAACTGCCGGAGGCCCCGGCGCTCGAGACCCTACCGCTCGCCACCCGCCCGGCGCCGAAGCACGAGCCGCTCGAAGGCTTCACCTTCATGGGCTATCGCAACGCCGACGGCTCGGTCGGCACGCGCAACATCCTCGCCATTTCCGAGAGCGTCCAATGCGTCGCCGGCGTGGTCGACCATGTCGTCGCGATCATCCGCGAGACGCTGCTGCCCAAGTACCCCAACGTCGACGACGTCGTCGGCCTCGGCCACGTCTACGGCTGCGGCGTGGCGATCAACGCCCCCGCCGCGATCGTGCCGATCCGCACCCTGCAGAATCTCGCGCAGAACCCGAACTTCGGCGGCGAGGTGCTGGTGATCGGTCTCGGCTGCGAGAAGCTCCAGCCCGAACGGCTGATGCCCAACCTCTCCAAGGAAGACGCCGCCGCCAACATCCTGTCCTTGCAGGACGAGCGCTTCGTCGGCTTCCAGGCGATGGTCGACGGCATCCTCGAGATGGCCGAAGCCCGCCTGAAGGTGCTGAACCAGCGCCGCCGCGAGCCCTGCCCCGCCTCCGCCCTGGTGGTCGGCGTGCAGTGCGGCGGCTCCGACGCCTTCTCCGGCGTCACTGCCAACCCGGCGGTCGGCTACGCCGCCGACCTGATCGTGCGCGCCGGCGGCACGGTGATGTTCTCGGAAGTGACCGAGGTGCGCGACGCCGTCCACCTGCTGACCCCGCGCTGCGCGACGGAAGAAGTCGGCCGCGCCATGCTGCGCGAGATGGCCTGGTACGACCGTTACCTCGCCTCGGGCGAGACCGATCGCGCCGCCAATCCGTCGCCCGGCAACAAGAAGGGCGGCCTCGCCAACGTCGTCGAGAAGGCGCTCGGCTCGATCATCAAGTCCGGCTCGTCGCAGATCGGCGCCGTCCTCGCCCCCGGCGAGCGCGCCGTGACCAAGGGCCTGATCTATGCCGCGACCCCGGCCTCCGACTTCGTCTGTGGCACGCTGCAGCTCGCCTCGGGCATGACGGTGCAGGTCTTCACCACCGGCCGCGGCACGCCCTACGGCCTCGCCGCCGCCCCGGTGATCAAGGTCGCCACCCGCACGGATCTGGCGAAACGCTGGCACGACCTGATGGACATCGACGCCGGCACCATCGCCACCGGCCACGAGACGGTCGAGGAAGTCGGCTGGCGGATCTTCCGCGAGATCCTCGACGTCGCCAGCGGCAAGAAGCCGTGGTCGGACCGCTGGGGGCTGCGCAATTCGCTCGCCCTCTTCAACCCGGCGCCGGTGACCTGATCGCCCCTCGGATACTCCCATCGCCCGCCGCCGTGGTCTGACCCACCCGACGGCGCAAGCGGAAACGGCGGCCGAAGGGCCGCCGTCTTCATTTCGACGTCGCCGGGCGGATCACGCCATGGCGTCGAGCAGGACCTGCATGTTCTCGCGATCGACCTGCATCGTCTTCGCCGCCACCGCATAGACGAGCTTGGCGCCGAGCATGTCGGAGAGCGCCGCGGCGGGATCCTCGACCGCGGTCGAGAACAGGCCCGGCACGCTCGCCCCGCCCGACGACGCGGCGACGGTCGAGGCGGTCGAGCCCGACGACATCGACGTCGTCATGTCGGCGATCGACACGCTCGCCGCTTCCATGCGACGCGACGCGGCGTTCATGCCCGAGAGGGCGATCGAGGAGACGGAAAGGGACAAGGGCGGGAAACCTCCGCCCCGACCCTGCGCCGCCAACTCTCGAGAAACCCTTGCCGAGATCGGGAGAATGCCGCGGAAGGCGCGCCGATCAGACCAGGATCGAACGATCCAGATCGGCGATCTTCGTGGTCCCCGTCAGCGTCATGGCGACGCGCATCTCCTTGGCGAAGATGTCGAGGAGGTTCTCCACCCCCCGCTGCCCGTCGGCGGCCAGCGCATAGGTCGGCGCGCGGCCGAGCAGCACGCCCTTGGCGCCGAGCGCCAGCATGCGCACCACGTCGAGACCGGAGCGCACGCCGCCGTCGACCAGCACCGTCAGGTCGGAGCCGACCGCCTCGGCGATCTTCGGCAGGGCGCGTGCCGTCGACGGCACGCCGTCGAGCTGGCGGCCGCCGTGGTTGGAGACGACGATGCCGCTCGCCCCGAACTTCACCGCCTCGCGCGCGTCCTCGACGTCGAGGATGCCCTTGATGACGATGTCGCCCTTCCAGAAGTCGCGGATCCATTCGAGGTCCGACCAGCCGATCGACGGGTCGAAGTTGTTGCCGAGCCAGCCGACGTAGTCGGCGAGGCCGGTCGCCTTGCCGAGGTATTTCGAGACGTTGCCGAGGTCGTGCGGCTTGCCCATGACGCCGACGTCGAAGGCCCAGAACGGGTGCGTCATCGCCTGCAGGATGCGGCGCTGGGCGGCGAAGGGGCCGGACATGCCGGAATGGGCGTCGCGATAGCGCGAGCCCGGCGTCGGCATGTCGACGGTGAAGACGAGCTTGGTGATGCCGGCGGCCATGGCGCGCTCGAGCGCGTTCTTCATGAAGCCGCGGTCCTTCAGCACGTAGAGCTGGAACCAGATCGGTTTGGCGACCGCCGCCGAGATCTCCTCGATCGAGCAGACCGAGACGGTCGACTGGATGAAGGGCACGCCGCGCGCCGCGCAAGCCCGCGCCGCCTGCACTTCACCGCGCCGGGCATACATGCCGGTGAGCCCGACCGGGCTCAACATCACCGGCATGGCGAGCTTTTCGCCGAAGAGTTCGGTGGTGAGATCGAGGGTCTCGACGTTCTTCAAGACCCGCTGGCGCAGCTCGACGCCCTCGAGATCGGCGACGTTGGCGCGCAGCGTGTGCTCGGCATTGGCGCCGCCGTCGATGTAGTCGAACAGGAAGCGCGGCAGCCGGCGGCGCGCCGCCTCGCGATAGTCGGAGGCCGACGAGATGATCATCGCGGGTACCCTTTTCTGTCGAAGAGCCTGATGGCGGATGATGAACGAAGAGCCGGGGGAGGACCATCCCCCGGCTCTCCCGATCGCTCAGTGCACCAGCAGGGTGAACGGATGGACGTAGGCCTGCAGCATCACCAGGATGCCGACGAGCACGGCCAGCGCGATCGAGTGGAAGAAGACGTAGCGCAGGATCGGACCTTCGCCGTTCTGCCAGCCGGTGGCGGTCGAGGCGACGACGATCGACTGGGCGTCGATCATCTTGCCCATGACGCCGCCCGACGAGTTGGCCGCCGCCATCAGCACCGGGTTGAGGCCGAGCTGGGTCGCCGTCGTCTTCTGCAGACCGCCGAACAGCACGTTGGACGCCGTGTCCGAACCGGTCAGCGCCACGCCGAGCCAGCCGAGCAGCGTGCCGAACAGCGGATAGGCCCAGCCGGTGTGCGCGAAGGCGAGACCGAGCGTCGCGTCGATGCCGGAGTATTTGGTGAGCGTGCCGAGCGCCAGCATGACGGCGATGGTCAGCAGCGACCAGCGCACCCGCCAGATGGTGCGGCCATAGGCCTTCACCAGATCGAGCGGACCATAGCCCATCAGCAGACCGCCGATGACCGCCGCGGCGAGAATGCCCGAGCCGGTGGCCGACAGCCAGTTGAGCGTATAGACGGCGGGCTCGAGCGAGACCTTGGCGACGACCGGCGGCACCTTGGCGATCTCGTTGTGGAGACCGGCGAGCGGGAACTTGAGGACCGACAGGCCGTCGAGCCAGCCCTTGACCGCCGGAATGCCCCACAGGAACACGAAGACCGTCAGGATCGCCCAGGGCAGCCAGGCCTTGATCAGCAGACCACGATCGGGACGGCTCGCCAGTTCCTTGGCCGAGACCGTGCCGGTGTCGGCGTCGATCGTCTCGTAGTCGATGCCGACGATGGCGCCGTGCGGCTTGGCGACGGCGGCGACGGAGGCGTCCTCGTCGTGGCCCTGAAGCTTGGTCGAGGTCCAGATCTGCGCCGGCGACCAGACCTTGAGGAAGAGGATCAGCGACACCATCGACACGATGGCGGCGACGACGTCGACCAGCCAGGGGCCGTGGAAGTTCGAGATCAGATACTGCGGAATGGCGAAGGTGACGCCGGCGACCAGGATGGCCGGCCAGATCGCGACCATGCCGCGGAAGCCGGCGAAGGCCCAGATCAGCCAGAACGGCACGATGATCGAGAAGAACGGCAGCTGACGGCCGATCATCCCCGACAGTTCCATCAGATCGAGCCCGGTCACCGCCGAGAGCGCGATCACCGGCGTGCCGAGCGCGCCGTAGGCGACCGGCGCGGTGTTGGCGATCAGCGCCAGACCGGAAGCCGCGAGCGGCGAGAAGCCGAGGCCGATCAGGATGGCGCCGGTCACCGCCACCGGCGTGCCGAAGCCCGCCGCACCCTCGAAGAAGGCTCCGAAGGAGAAGGCGATGAGGAGCAACTGGAGCCGGCGGTCGTCGGTGATGCCGGCGATCGAGCGCTGCAGCACCGCGAAGAGGCCGTTCTCCTCGGTCAGGCGATGCAGGAAGATGATGTTGAGCACGATCCAGCCGATCGGCAGCAGGCCGTAGGCCGCGCCCATGCCGGCCGCGAGGCTCGCCTTCTGGACCGGCATGCCGAAGGCGAAGACCGCGACGCCGAGCGCCGCGACGAGGCCGGCGATGGCGGCGGTGTGCGCCTTCATGTGCAAGAGGCCGAGGCCGATCAGCATCACCACCACCGGCAGGGCGGCGGCGAGCGTCGACAGCACCGCGCTGCCGAGCGGGTCATAGATCTGATTCCACACCATGGTGATTTCCCTCCCTGTCGGTCTCCGCTCCCCACGGTCGGTTTGACCGACTTCGATTGGTGGACAAAAAACTTGTCCACGCCGCCTTAGTGGTTTTTCATACGATTTGCAAGGCTGCATCGCACCGAGCGCCCGTGTAGGGTCGAACCGGTTCGATCGACAAGAAGCGGCCGCGTCGGGAGGCGAATTTGGAACCTGTGCGAAATCAGAAACTTGCCGACGTGATCGCCGATCACATCGAGCAGTTGATTCTCGAGGGTGCTCTCAGACCCGGCGAACGGCTGGCGCCGGAGCGCGAGTTGGCCGAACGGCTCGAGGTGTCGCGCCCGTCGCTGCGCGAGGCGATCGACCGTCTGGCGACCCGCGGCCTCTTGGTGACCAGCCACGCCGGCACCCACGTCGCCCAGTTCATGACGCCGCTGACCAGCCCGCTCGCCACGCTGCTGCAGTCGAACGCCCGCGTCGTCACCGACTATTTCGAGTATCGCACCATCGTCGAGGGCCCGGCGGCCCGCCACGCCGCCGAACGGGCGACGGAACTCGACCGTCAGGCGATCCGCGACTGTCTCGAGGCGCTGAAGCGAAACCACGAGCTCGAGGACCCCTCGGCCGAGACCGAGAGCGACGCCGATCTGCACATGCTGATCTACGAGGCCTCGCACAATCTCGTGGTGCTCCACGTGATGCGGGCCTTCTCCGAGCTCCTGCGCTCGGACGTCTTCTACAGCCGCCGCAAGCTCTACATCGCGCCCGGCGCCCGCGACGTGCTGCTCGCCCAGCATCTGGCGATCGGCGAGGCGGTGATCGCCGGCGACGTCGCGGCGGCGGAACATCACGCCACCGAGCACATCCGTTTCACCGCGGAGACGCTCCAGCGTCTCCAGGACGAGGAGATGCGCATCGGCCGCGCACTCCGCCGCTTCGGCCGCGCCGAGGTGCTCGGGCGCTGAGGCTCACGCCGCCGCGCTCGGGTGCCGAGCGTCATGTCGAACAGGGAGCGCTCGAACGCCCCTCCCCTGTTCGGCTTCATGTTGAGGTGCTCGGCGTAGCCGAGCCTCGAAACACGAAGCCACAACGGGCCGTGCCTCTCGGCCCTTCGCCCTTCGAGGCCCGGCTCTGCCGGGCACCTCAGGATGAAGGACCTCCGCTACGGGCCCATGAGGACCTACGACCTGGGAATGATCACCCCGCCGCGACGTAGGCGTCGAGCAGGCCGTTCAGCCGCGCCCGTTCGGCCGCGTCGACGAAGGCGGCGTCGAAGCCGTTTCGGGCGATGGTGATCGCCGCCGCGCGGTCGAGGCCGAGGGCGGCGAAGGTGTCGAGCCAGTTCGCCGCGACGTAGCCGCCGAAATAGGCCGGATCGTCGGAGTTGATGGTGACCGCGAGCCCCGCCTCGAGCATCCGCCGCAGCGGATGATCCTCGAGCCGCTCGCAGACCTTCAGCCGCACGTTGGAGAACGGACAGACGGTCAGCGCCACCCGCTCCGCCGCGAGCCGCGCGACGAGTTCCGCGTCTTCGAGGCAGCGCACGCCGTGGTCGATGCGCTCCGCGCCCAGCACGTCGAGCGCCGAGCGGATGTAGGCCGGCGGCCCCTCCTCGCCGGCGTGCGCCACGATGCGCAGCCCCTGCCGCCGCGCCTCGGCGAAGACGCGGGCGAACTTCTCCGGCGGATGGCCGACCTCGGAACTGTCGAGACCGACGCCGATGAAGGCTTCGCGGTAGGGCAGCGCCGCCTGGAGCGTCGCGATCGCGTCCTCCTCCGAGAGATGCCGCAGGAAACAGAGGATGAGATCGCAGGAGAGCCCCTTCGCCCGCGCGCCCTCGAGCGCCCGCGTCAGCCCGACGATCACCGTGCCCATGGCGACGCCGCGCGCCGTGTGGGTCTGCGGATCGAAGAAGATCTCGGCCCGCGCCACCCCGTCGGCGAGCGCCCGGTCGAGATAGGCCTTCGCCATGTCGTGGAAGTCGTCTTCGGTCAGAAGGACGCTCGCCCCGGCATAGTAGATGTCGAGGAACGACTGGAGATCATGGAAGGCATAGGCCGCCCGGAGCGCCTCGACGCTCGGGTATGCGAGCGCCACGCCGTTGCGTTCCGCGAGCGCGAAGATCGTCTCGGGTTCCAGCGTCCCCTCGATGTGGACATGGAGTTCGGCCTTGGGCAGGCCGACGAGGAAGGACGCGAGGGCGGGATCGAGCGCAGGCATGGGGAATCTCCGAGGGCCGATCGCGCGATCATCGCCGGATCGGGAACGCCTGTCGACGCCCGTCGGCGGGAGACGGATATCGCGAGAATGGTGGGCCCGGAGGGATTCGAACCCCCAACCTAGCCGTTATGAGCGGCCAGCTCTAACCGTTGAGCTACGGGCCCGGCGAGCCCGTCGCCGGCCTCGGGGAAGACGCGAAGCGGCCGCCCGCGAGGGTGTCGCCGTCTTCGCAGATCGACCGCGGACTGACAAGATGCATCCGTGTCGGACCGCACGCTCCGGCGGTGGCGCGTCGTCGCGCCGACGGCCCGCAGACGGACCGGAGACGGCCCGCAGACGGCCCGGAGACGGCCCCGACTCACCCCTCGTCGAGGGTGCTTCCGGCCGCGCAAGACGGCTTGCCACTTTGTGAACATTTTTTTCTGAGCAATCTCGTCAGGTCGAGCCGTTTGCGTGGAGGGATTCATGCGAGCGGCTTTTGTTTCGGAACCGAGAGGTCGCACGGTTTGAAGAGCGCGAAGGTCGAACGATCCAGCCGCGAGACGGGCATGAAGACGGGACGCGTCCACGGGATGCGGCTCGGCACCATCGCGCTTCTCTCCGCCCTCGCCCTGTCGCGCTCCGCGATCGCCGCCGAACCGGTCGTCCCCACCCTCGTCGTCACCGCCACCGGCGAAGTGTCCGCCACGCCCGACATCGCCGACGTCTCGGTCGGCGTCGTCTCGGAAGGCCGCACCACCGCCGAGGCGATGAAGAAGGCCGACGAGGCCGCGAGCGCGCTTCTCGCCGAGGCCCGCGCCGCCGGTCTCGACAAGGCCGACGTCGCCACCGTCGATTTCTCCGTGCAGCCCGTCTGGGCGTCGTCGACCGCCTCGTCCGGTCCCGCCCGCATCACCGGCTACACGGTCTCCAACCAGTTCTCGCTGAAGGTCCGCCGTCTCGCCGACCTCGGCCCGCTGCTCGAGCGTCTGGTCGCTCGCGGCGCCAATTCCGTCTCCGGCATCGCCTTCGACGTCTCCGACGCCGACAAGCGCCGCGACGAGGCCCGCCTCGCCGCCGTGGCCGCCGCGCGGGCGCGCGCCG
>DBMN01000133.1:0-16589 GCA_002298965.1 Rhizobiales bacterium UBA697
GACGGACGCGGGGGCCGCGCGGATCAGGGACACCCGCGCGGGAGACCGACGGCGCACGAGGCGCCGCCGGCGACACCTCACGCGGGCACGGCTTCCCGTTTGGCCGCGGCGACCGGACGATCACCGATCGCGGCAGCGCCGGCGAGCCCGCGCTTGAGCTTGGAGTATTCCTGCACGACATGGGCTTCCGCCCAGGCCTGGTCGGCGATCGGCTCGACCCGCACGGCCGAGTACTTGTACTCGGGCGTCTTCGAGATCGGGTCGACGTGATGGACGGTGAGCTCGTTGCAGGCGCCGATCCACCACTGGTAGGTCATGTAGACCGCACCCTTGTTGGTCCGATCGGTCACCATCGCCCGGGCGATCACCTTGCCGCGCCGCGACTGCACCCAGACCAGCTGCTGGTCCTTGATGCCGAGAGGCTCGGCATCGTCCGGGTTGATCGTGACGTAGCCGGGTTCCTCGGCGAGCGTGGCGAGCGCCGAGCAGTTGCCGGTCATCGAACGGCAGGAGTAGTGACCGACCTCGCGCACGGTGCACAGACCGAGCGGGAACTCGGCGTCGACCTTCTCCAGCGGCGCGCGCCACTCGGCGGCGAAGAGCAGGCCCTTGCCGGACTTGGTCTGGAACTTGTTGCCCTCGTAGAGCCACGGCGTGCCGGGATGGCTCTCGTCGGGGCACGGCCACTGGACGTAGCCGAGGCCGGCGAGCTTCTCGAAGGTCGCGCCCTTGTAGAGGTGGCAGAGCGAGATCAGTTCGTTCCAGATCTCTTCGGTCGAATGGTAGTCGATGCCGCCGTAGCCCATCGCCTTGGCCATCAGGCCGTAGATCTCCCAGTCGTGCTTGACGTCGCCCTTGGCGTCGACCGCCTTGTAGAAGCGCTGGAAGCCACGATCGGCGGAGGAGAAGATGCCGTCGTGCTCGCCCCACGAGGTCGCCGGCAGGATGACGTCGGCGAACATCGCCGTCTTCGTCATGAAGATGTCCTGCACGATGATGAACTCGAGCGCCTCGAAGCCCTTGCGCACCGTGGCGAGATCCGGCTCGGTCTGGGCCGGGTCCTCACCGAAGATGTACATGGCCTTCAGCTTGCCCTCTTCGGCCGCGTGCGGAACGTCGGTGATCGACATGCCGACCTTGTCCGGCAGGCTCGGGACACCCCAGGCCTTGGCGAACTTCGCCCGCGCCTCGGCGTCCGTCACGTAGTAGTAGCCGGGGAAGACGTTCGGCAGCGCGCCCATGTCGCAGGCGCCCTGGACGTTGTTCTGGCCGCGGACCGGGCCGACGCCGACGTTGGGCTTGCCGAGGTTGCCGGTGAGCAGCGCCAGACCCGAGAGGCCCTTGACCACGTCGACCGCCTGACCCCACTGCGTCACGCCCATGCCCCACAGGATCGTGGCGGTCTTGGACTTGGCGTAGGTACGCATCGCCTGACGGATCTCCGAAGCCTTCAGGCCGGTGATCTCCTCGACGTATTCGGGCGTGTATTTCTCGACGGTCTTCTTGTACTCCTCGAAGCCCTCGGTGAAGTTCGCCACGTAGTCCTTGTCGTAGAGGCCTTCGGTGATCAGCACGTTGGCGAAGGCATTGACCAGCGCCATGTTCGAGCCGTTCTTGAGGGCCAGCCACTGGTCGGCGATGCGCGCGGTCTCGATGCGGCGCGGGTCGCAGACGATGATCTTGGCGCCCTTCTCCTTCGCCTTGACGATGCGGCGGGCGACGATCGGATGGCTGTCGGCGGCGTTGTAGCCGAAGCACAAGATGCAGTCGGTGTCCTCGATCTCGGCGATCGAGTTGGACATCGCGCCGTTGCCGAGCGTCACCATGAGGCCTGCGACCGACGGACCGTGGCAGACACGGGCGCAGCAGTCGATGTTGTTGGTGCCGATGACGGCGCGGGCGAACTTCTGGGCGACGTAGTTCGATTCGTTGCCGGTGCCGCGCGAGCTACCGGTCAGCATGATCGAATCCGGGCCGTGCTTCGCCTTGATCTCGGCGAGGCGGCCGGCGGCGAAGGCGATCGCCTCGTCCCAGGAGACGGCCTCGAACTCCCTGTCGCGCGAACGCCGGATCATCGGCGACTTCAGGCGCGGCGTCAGGATCTTGGTGTCGTTGACGAAATCCCAGCCGTACCAGCCCTTCAGGCACAGTTCGCCCTGGTTGGTGACGCCGTCCAGCGCCTCGGCGCCGACGATCTTGCCGTTTTCGACCAGCAGCGCGAGCTTGCAGCCCGATCCACAGTACGGGCAGACGGAAATGTGCTTTTCCATGGTCTCGACCTCGAAAGGAGATGAGGGATCCGGCCGTCAGGCCGCTTCGATGGCAGCCGTCTCGACGGCGGTGCGCAGCTGACGCCGGGCGCGGGTCTCGGCGAGGCGGGCCTCGTCCATCACGTGCAGGGCATCGGTGGGGCAGACCTTGACGCAGGCGGGACCGCCGGCGTGATCGATACAGAGGTCGCACTTGTGGGCTTCGGCGCGGACGCCGTCGGCGACGGTGATGCCGGCGAAGCGGCGCACGGCCGGACGCGTGGTCACCTGCATGGCGCCGAAGGGACAGGCGACGACGCAGCTCTTGCAGCCCAGACACTTCGACTGGTCGACCTGCACCGTGCCGTCGCGATAGCCGATGGCATGCGACGGACAGGCATTGGCGCAGGGGGCGTCCTCGCAGTGCCGGCAGGTCACCGGCGTCGAGATGTTCAGGGTCTTCAGAACGACCAGACGCGGCTCGAACGGCACGTCGGCGAGAACATCGACGTTCTCACGCGGCGCATGAGCGAGCACGCAGGCGACTTCGCAGGTACGGCAGCCGATGCACTTGGACGGCTCGGCGACGATGAAGCGGTTCATCTCGAATTCTCCTCGAGAAGGACGTCTGGCGACCCCGGAAGGCCGGGGCCGGGGGTTCCGGAACCTCGCGTTCCGCGAGGTCGAAGGTCGGACGGCGGAGGTCCGGGGCTTCCGCCCGCTCCCGCCGAACGCACGGGCCCGTCGCGGGCTCGTGCAGGCACCGCCTGACGGCGGCTGCCGGTTTCACGCATTCAAAGCGCACCTCGCCCGAGGCCCCACCGGATCGGTGGAGGTTCGATTGATTTTCCTGATCGAGCGACAACAAAGATTTATTGAAGTCATATCCCGATCTCGAATTCGTATATCAGGCTTACACACCAATAAGACCTCGACAAAAAGATCGCGCAAATGCGTATACGGTGTTTTGTCTCTGGCAATTTCGCACTCACGGCTCTATGCGATTTGTCGTGGCCGAATGAGTTTCGGTGATTTTTGGAATCGAAGACTGTGATTTACTTCGACTATGAAGTGATAAGTATCAGCCGATCGATTTCGCTTATCGCCGCCCCATCGGCATCGCGGACGAGGAAGCCAGCCGGACGACGACAGTCGGTTCGTCCGTGGCCCTCGCCGCCGCATGGAGGTTGGAGATGAACCGCTTCGTCATCGCGGACCCGGGACGTTGCATCGGCTGCAATACCTGCCTGGCCGCCTGCAGCGCCGCCCACGAGCAGAGGGGCGCGCAGAAGGCGCCCCGGCTGACCGTGACCCGCACTGCGACCGGCTCTGCGCCGGTGCTCTGTCGTCAGTGCGACGACGCCCCTTGCGCCCGCGTCTGTCCGGTCGAGGCGATCCGTCTCGAAGGCGGCGCCGTGAAACTCGACGAGAAACGCTGCGTCGGCTGCAAGATGTGCGCGCTCGCCTGCCCCTTCGGCGCGATCTCGCCCTCGGGCACGCCGATGTCCGGCGTCGCCGGCGTCGTCATGCCGGAGGCCCGTCGCCCCGCAGGCCTCGATCCGATTCTCGCCTGGGACATCGGCGTCAAGACGGTCGCCGTGAAGTGCGACCTCTGCGAGGGCTCGGACACCGGCCCCGCCTGCGTCCGCGTCTGCCCGACCAACGCCCTGTGGGACGTCGGAACCGGCACTCTCGCCCGTTCCAACGACATGCGGCGCCTCGCCACGGCGAGCGCGCGCGGTCCCGCCCTGCCTCTCGCCCTCGAGGAGCATGACTGACCATGTCCGCCATCGATCTCCTTCTCCTGTCGCTCGCCGTCTTCGCGTTCGGCGCCCTCGCGGGCCTGGCCTTGCGCGCCTCGGAACGCGCGGCGATCACCGTCGTCGGCCTCGCCGGCACGCTCGCCGGCGCGCTCGGCCTGTTCGCGGGCCTGAAGGCCCTCGCCGCGCCCGCCGTCACGCTCGATCTCGGCGGGCCCTTCCCCTTCGCCAGACTGCTGCTCCGCCTCGATCCGCTGAACGGCCTGATGGTCGCGGTGATCTGCGGCCTGGCGCTGGTCGCCTCGATCTATTCGCTCGCCTACGTGCGCGAGTACGAAGGTCGCGGCGTCGGCGCGATGGGCTTCTTCACGCTCACCTTCGTCGCCTCGATGGTGCTGGTGGTGGTGAGTGACGACGCCTTCTGGTTCCTCGTCTTCTTCGAGATGATGTCGCTGGCCTCCTACTTCCTGGTCATCTTCGACCAGAACGAAGAGGCGGTGTCGGCGGGCTTCCTCTACTTCCTGGTCGCGCATGCCGGATCGGTCGCCATCATGGCCGCCTTCTTCCTGATGGCGAATGCCGCCGGCTCGTTCGAATTCGCCGACTTCCGCGCCCACCGCCCCGGCGAGATCGCGGCCTCGGTCGCCTTCGTGCTGGCGCTTCTCGGCTTCGGCGCCAAGGCCGGCATGATCCCGCTGCACATCTGGCTGCCGCGCGCCCACCCGGCCGCGCCGTCGCACGCCTCGGCACTGATGTCGGGCGTGATGATCAAGATCGGCATCTTCGGCATCGTGAAGGTCGGCATCGACCTGCTCGGCGGCACCGTCGCCTGGTGGGGCCTCGTCGTCCTCGCCCTCGGCGCGATCTCGTCGGTGCTGGGCGTGATCTACGCGCTCGCCGAACACGACATCAAGAAACTGCTCGCCTACCACTCGGTCGAGAACATCGGCATCATCATGCTCGGTGTCGGCACCGGCATGATCGGGCTCGCCACCGACCGTCCGGTCGTCGCCGTCCTCGGCCTGATGGCCGGCCTCTATCACCTCGTCAACCACGCGGTGTTCAAGGGCCTCCTGTTCCTCGGCGCCGGCTCGGTGATCTACCGCGTCCACACCAAGGACATGGAAGAGATGGGCGGTCTCGGCCGCACCATGCCCTGGACGTCGATGTCCTTCCTGATCGGCGCCCTGGCGATCTCCGCCATCCCGCCGCTGAACGGCTTCGTCTCCGAGTGGTACACCTACCAGTCGCTGTTCGTCGCCGCGCTCGACGGCACCTTCGCGGTGCGCTTCGCCACCCCGATCGCCGCCACGCTGCTGGCGCTGACCGGCGCTCTCGCGGTGATGTGCTTCGTCAAGGCCTACGGCGTCGTCTTCTCCGGCGCCCCGCGCAGCCATCATGCGGCGGAAGCGACCGAAGTCCCCGCGCCGATGATCGTCGGCATGGTGCTGCTCGCCGCCGCCTGCGTCGTGCTCGGCATCGCCGCGCCGCTCGTCGCGCCGGTGCTCGCCTCGGCCGCCGCCGCCACGCTCGGCCTGTCGCCGATCGCGGTCGCCGACGGTGCCCTGCTCGTCGCCGGCGGCAACGACGCCGCGACGCTCTCCACCCCGCTGGTCGCGCTGCTCCTCGTCGGCCTCGCCACGCTCCCCGCGCTCCTCGGCTCGATCTCGTCGGTCGTCCGCCGCGTGCCGCGCAAGGGCGACGCCCCCTGGGCCTGCGGCTATCTGCCGGACGGCCACATGACGGTCTCGGCCGGCTCCTTCGCCCAGCCGATCCGCATGTTCTTCGCGCCGCTCTACGCGGTTCGGGGCCGGGTCGCCGCCTTCGACCGGGCGATGGAGGCGCGTTTCGACCGCTTCGTCTCCGGCTGCCGGCGCAACGAACAGATCTTCGACACCCGTCTGGTCGCGCCGATCGTCGAGGCCGTCACCTCGATCGGCAACCGCGCGAGGGCGATCCAGAGCGGCGATCTGCGCGTCCACTGCCTCTACATCGTCGCGGCCCTGGTCGCCCTGCTTCTCGTGACCCTGCGCTAGGAGCCCCGCCATGCCCAGCTTCGCCAATCTCGTCGTCGCGCTCGTGCAGACGCTCCTCCTCGCCGCCGCCGCGCCGCTGGTCTCCGGTTGCCTCAGGGTGCTGCGCGCCAAGATGCACACCCGCCACGGCCCCGGTATCCTCCAGGACTACCGCGACCTGTTCAAACTGCTGAAGCGTCAGGACGTTCGTCCCCCGGCGGCGGGTTTCGCCTTCCGCCTGATGCCGATCGTCATGCCGGCGACGCTGCTCGTCATCGCAACCGGCCTGCCGATCCTGACCCGGGCGACGCCGATCGCCGCCCTCGGCGACCTGATCACCACGATCTATCTCTTCGCGCTGGCCCGCTTCTTCTTCGCCCTCTCGGGCCTGGACAGCGGTTCCTCCTTCGCCGGCATCGGCGCCAGCCGCGAACTGACCCTCGGCGTGCTGGTCGAACCGGCGATGCTGCTGTCGCTCTTCACCGCGGCGCTGCTCGTCGGCTCGACCAACCTCGGCGACATCGGCTCGGCCATCGTCGCCGGTCATCCCAAGGCCATGGCGGCGACGCTGCTCGCCGGCATCGCCTTCGCCTTCACCTGCTACATCGAGCTCGGCAAGCTCCCCTACGACATGGCCGAAGCCGAGCAGGAGCTCCAGGAAGGCCCGCTCACCGAGTATTCCGGCCCGTCGCTGGCGCTGGTGAAGTGGTCGCTGTCGCTGAAGCAGATCGTCGTCGTCGCCTGGTTCGTCGGCACCTTCGTGCCCTTCGGCTCGGCGACCGAGATCACGCTGCCGGCCCTCGCGTTCGGCCTCGTCGCCTTCGTCATCAAGGTCGCGGCGATCATGCTCGCCGTCGGCATCGTCGAAAATTCGGTGGCTCGCGCCCGCTTCCGCCTGACCTCGCGCCACACCTGGCTCGGGCTCGGCATCGCTTCGCTCGCCTTCGTCTTCCATCTGGCCGGCCTCTGAGCCGCGACGGGAGAGAGACATGATCAATCTCGCACTCGCGACCATCCTGTTGCCCTTCGTCGGGGCGATCGTGGTGGCGCTCGCCCCCCAGCCCGCGGCCAAGACGATCGGTCGTCTGTTCGCCGGCCTCTCCTTCCTCTCGGTGCTGACGCTGGCGATCTCCTTCGCCCGCGGCGGCAAGGTGGCCGTCGAACGCGCCGTCCTGAGCTTCGGCGACGTCGAAGTCCTCGGCTTCGCGGTCGACAAGGTGTCGGTCCTCGTCGCGGTGGCGGTCGTCGCCATCGGCCTGCTCGTCACCCTCTACTCGGTCGACTACTTCTCGGCCGGCAACCGCGAACACGCCGACATCGGCCGGCGTCGCTTCTGGTCCTTCATCCTGGTCTTCATCGGGGCGATGGCGGGTCTCGTCTTCACCTCGACGGTGATCGGCCAGCTGGTGTTCTTCGAGATCACCGGTGCCTGCTCCTGGGCGCTGATCGGCTACTACGAGAAGCCCAAGGCGCTCGCCTCGGCCCTCAAGGCGCTGATCGTCACCCACATCGCCTCGCTCGGCCTCTACGCCGCCGCCGTGGTGCTGTTCCTGTCGACCGGCACCTTCGCCCTGTCGGCGATCGGCACGCTGCCGGTCGCGACCAAGACCATCGTCCTCCTGGCGATCCTGGTCGCCGCCTGGGGCAAGTCGGCGCAGCTGCCCTTCCACATGTGGCTGCCCGACGCGATGGAGGCGCCGACCCCGGTGTCGGCCTATCTCCATGCCGCCTCGATGGTGAAGGTCGGCGTCTACATCTTCGCCCGTGCGCTGATGTCGTCGAACGGCGCGCCGGAGATCGTCGGCTGGGTCGGCACGATCATGGCCGTGATCACCCTGGTCTACGGCTTCGCCATGTATCTGCCGCAGGCCGACCTCAAGCGTCTGCTCGCCTGGTCGACCATCACCCAGCTCGGCTACATCTTCCTCGGCCTGTCGCTGTCGGTGTTCGGTTCGCAGCTCGCCTTCGACGGCGCGATCGCCCACATCTTCAACCACGCCTTCGCCAAGAC
This sequence comes from Rhizobiales bacterium UBA697, assembly GCA_002298965.1. Lineage (GTDB taxonomy): Bacteria > Pseudomonadota > Alphaproteobacteria > Rhizobiales > Ancalomicrobiaceae > Pinisolibacter. Next base: position 8,036 of record DBMN01000133.1, read on the forward strand.
GCTGTTCTTCCTGGTGGCGGGTGCGCTCAGCTACACCGCCGGCACCCGCATGCTGCCGGTGCTGCGCGGCATCCTGGCGAAGTCGCCGGTTCTCGGCATCGGCTTCGTGGTGGCGGCCTTCGCCATCACCGGCGTGCCGCCCTTCTCGGGCTTCTTCTCGAAGTTCGCGATCTTCGCCGGCGGCTTCCGGATGGCCGATGCCCATCCGGCGCTGTGGGTCCTGGTCGCCGTCGCGCTCCTCGAGTCGGTCGCCTCCTTCGCCTGGTTCCTGAAGTGGATCGGCAAGACCGTCCCCGGCACGCCGTCGGAGACGATGGCCGCCGCCCAGCCGGTCCCCGCCTCGATGCGCTTCGTGCTCACCGTCCTGATCGTGATGGCCGTCGCGTCGTCCTTCATCGCCACCGCCTGGCTCGGTTGAGGAGGCAGACATGTCCGGATTTCAACTCGTCAACGGTCTCGCCGGCCTGCTGATCGTCACCTCGCTGCTGGTCATCACGGCACGGCGTCCGACCGGGTCTGCCTTCTACTACGCGCTGCAGTCGCTGGTGCTCGTCGCCATCTTCCTGACGCTCGGCGCCACGGTCGGTTCGCATGAACTGACCGCCTGGGCCGCGACCTCCTTCGTCACCAAGGTCCTCCTGGTGCCGATCCTGATGACGCGCCTCCTCGGCCGGCTCGACGACGTCAAGCTCGGTTCGGGCGAGCGCGTGCCGCCGGCCGTCTCGGTGCTGATGGCCGCCGTCGTCGTCGTGCTGTGCTTCTGGGTGGTGGACGGCGTGTCGCTGCCGGCCGCCGAGGCGATCAAGCCGGCGCTCGCCGTGTCGCTCGGCCACTTCTTCCTCGGCCTCGCGGCGATCGTCACCCAGCGCAACATCCTCAAGCAGGTGTTCGGCTACTGCCTGATGGAGAACGGCTCGCACCTGACGCTGGCGCTGCTCGCCGCCAAGGCGCCGGAAGTCGTCGAGATCGGCATCGCCACCGACGCCGTCTTCGCCGTGGTGATCATGGCCGTCCTCGGCCTGCAGATCCACCGCACCCTCGGCACGCTCGACGCCGACCAGCTCACTTCTCTGAAGGGATGACCGCCATGGTGCCCTCTATCCTTCCTCCCCTGATGCTCGCCGTGCCGCTGGTGGCCGCGATCTCCATCGCGCTGCTGCCCGCCCGCGAAGGCGGCAACCGCACCATCGAGGCGGTCCACGTCGGCTCCGGCGTGGTGGTGGCGCTCGCCGCGTTGCTGGCGGTCGGACGCGTCCTCGCCGGTGCCGATCTCTCGGCGGTCGGCGGCTGGTTCGTCATCGACCCGCTGGCGGCGATCTTCGTCGCCCTGATCGGCCTCGTCGGCCTCCTCACCGGCCTCTACGCCGTCGCCTACGTCCGCCACGACGTCGCCCACGGCGAGCTGACGCCCGCCAAGCACAAGTTGTTCTTCGCCTTCTTCCAGTTCTTCGTCTTCACGATGATGCTCGCGGTCACCTCGAACAACATCGTGCTGACCTGGGTGGCGGTCGAGGCGACGACGCTGGGCTCGGCCTTCCTCGTCGGTCTCTACGGCCGGCGCTCGAGCCTCGAGGCGGCGTGGAAATACGTCATCATCTGCACCGTCGGCGTGGCCTTCGGCCTCTACGGCACCGTGCTGACCTTCGCCGACGGCGCCGCCGCCTTCGGCGATCCCGAGAAGGCGGTGTTCTGGACCTCGCTGACCGCCGACGCCGCCCGGCTCGACCCGATGCTGGCCAAGATCGCCTTCGTCTTCGTGCTGATCGGCTTCGGCACCAAGGCCGGCCTCTTCCCGATGCACGGCTGGCTGCCGGACGCCCACTCGGAAGCCCCGAGCCCGGTCTCGGCGCTGCTCTCCGGCGTGCTCTTGAAGTGCGCGCTCTTCGTGGTGATCCGCTATCTCGCCGTCACCTCGCGCGCCGTCGGCCCCGAGTTCCCGCAGATGCTGCTGCTCGCCCTCGGCTTCCTGTCGGTCACCGTCGCCGTCTTCCTCTTCCTCGTGCAGAAGGACCTGAAGCGGAAGCTCGCCTACTCGAGCGTCGAGCACGTCGGCCTGATCGCCATCGGCCTCGGCTTCGGCGGCCCGCTCGGCGTCGGCGCGGCGCTGCTGCATGCGATCAACCACTCCTTCGCCAAGTCGCTGATCTTCTGCGCCTCGGGCAACGTGCTGATGAAGTACGGCACCCGCGACCTGACCCAGGTGAAGGGCCTGCTCCGCGTCGCCCCGGCGAGCGGCGTGATGGTGCTGATCTCCGCCCTGGCGCTCGCCGGCTTCCCGCCCTTCGCGGTCTTCGTCTCCGAGTTCCTGGTGATCGGCGCGGGCTTCGCGGCGGGTCAGTGGCTGCCGGCGATCATCCTCGGCCTGCTGCTCACCATCGCCGTCGCCGCCTTCGTCCAGATCATCTCCGGCTCGGTGCTCGGCAAGGCGCCGGAGACGGTTCCGGTCGGCGACGTCGGCTGGCGGGCTCTCGCCCCGATGTGGGCGCTGGTGGCGATCGTCGTGGCGCTCGGCGTCGCGGTGCCGCGGCCGGTCGGCCAGCTGGTGCGCGAAGCGACCGCCGTCGTCGTCGGTGGCGACCGCGGTGCCGTGATCGCGGCCCCCTGGCAGAAGTCCCTCGAACCGGTCGCAGCCCTCGCCCCCCGGGCCGAGCCGCGCATCTGACCCGCCGTCTTCAGGAGACGAGATCATGAACGTCATGCCCAAGCTCCCGGTCGGCGCCTCGCACATCGCCGCTCTCCGGGCCGAGTTGCCCCACGCCGTGCTCGACGAGAGCCGCCAGACCGCCGATCAGCTCACCGTCACGGTGAAGCTCGACAGCCTGCCGGAAGCCGTCGCCTATCTCTACTACGGCCGCGGTGGCTGGCTGTCGGTGGTCGTCGGCAACGACGAGCGCTCGCTCGACGGCACCTTCGGCCTCTACTACGTGCTGTCGATGGAGGAAGAGGACCCCTGCTACGTGGTGGTCCACGCCAAGGTGCCGGAAGGCAAGGAGGAGTTCCCCTCGGTCACGCCCAAGGTGCCCGCCTGCGTCTGGGGCGAGCGCGAGGTGCGCGACATGTACGGCCTGGTGCCGGTCGGTCTGCCCGACGCCCGCCGTCTGGTGCTGCCCGACGACTGGCCGGAGAACCTCCACCCGCTGCGCAAGGACGCGATGGACCATCGCTTCCGCCCGGCGCCGGTGAAGGACGACGAGACCTATTCCTTCGTCAACGACTCCGACCGCGAGACCACCGTCGTCCCGCTCGGACCGCTGCACATCACCTCCGACGAACCCGGCCACTTCCGCCTGTTCGTCGACGGTGAGGACATCATCGATGCCGACTACCGGATGTTCTACGTCCACCGCGGCATGGAGAAGGTGGCCGAGACCCGCATGGGCTACGACGAGGTCACCTTCCTCGCCGATCGCGTCTGCGGCATCTGCGGCTATGCCCACTCGGTCGCCTACGCCAACTCGGTCGAGAACGCGCTCGGCATCGAAGTGCCGCTGCGTGGTCAGGCGATCCGCTCGATCCTGCTCGAGACCGAGCGGCTGCACAGCCATCTGCTCAACCTCGGTCTCGCCTGCCACTTCGTCGGCTTCGACACCGGCTTCATGCAGTTCTTCCGCATCCGCGAGAAGTCGATGATGCTGGCGGAGATGCTGACCGGCAATCGCAAGACCTATGCGATCAACCTGATCGGCGGCGTTCGTCGCGACATCCTGGGCGAACAGAAGGCCCGCACCCTGGCGACCGTCCGCGAGCTGCGCGACGACGTCACCCGCCTCGTCGACATGCTGATCTCGACCGCCAACGTCGAAGGCCGCGTCAAGGGCGTCGGCATCCTCGACCCGAAGGTCGCCCGCGACTACTCGCCGGTCGGACCGCTCGTCCGCGGTTCGGGTCACCGCCGCGACACCCGCGTGCTGCATCCCTTCCAGGGCTACAGGCTGACCGATCTCGGCATCAACACCGGTGACGGCTGCGACGTGCTCGCCCGCACGCTGGTGCGCGTGCAGGAGGTCTTCGACAGCATCGGCCTGATCGAGGCGCTGCTCACCGACACGCCGGCCGGGCCGATCCTCACCGAGGACTTCACCTACGTGCCGCACAAGTTCGCTCTCGGCTTCACCGAGGCGCCGCGCGGCGAGGACATCCACTGGTCGATGACCGGCGACAACCAGAAGCTCTATCGCTGGCGCTGCCGCGCCTCGACCTACGCCAACTGGCCGGTGCTGCGCTACATGCTGCGCGGCAACACGGTGTCGGACGCGCCGCTGATCGTCGCCTCGATCGACCCCTGCTACTCGTGCACCGACCGCGTCACCGTCGTCGACGTCAAGAAGGCGACGCAGAAGACCATCCCCTACAAGGAGATGGAACGCTACTGCCGTGACCGCACCGCATCGCCGTTGAAGTGAGATCGGGAGAGACGACCATGTTCAAGCTCATCAAGGAGATCTTCCGATCCGGCGAAGCGACGGTGAAGTACCCCTTCGCCCCGCTCGCCATGGAGAAGGACCTGCGCGGCAAGCCCGAGCACACCGGCGAGCAGTGCATCGCCTGCGCCGCCTGCACCATCGCCTGCCCCGCCAACGCCATCGCGATGGCGACCGACGTCGAGGCGGCGACCCGTACCTGGTCGATCGACTACGGCCGCTGCGTCTTCTGCGGCCGCTGCGAGGAGGTCTGTCCGACCGACGCGATCCGGCTGACGGAGGAACTCGAACTGGCGGTGGCGAACCGCGCCGATCTCGTCATGAAGGCGGTGTTCAGGCTCGCCCGTTGCGAGGTCTGCGACACGCCCTTCGCCGTCGCCAAGGAAGTCGCCTACGTCCAGGACATCGTCGCCCTGGGAGCGCCGACCGCCGACGAGGCGGCGCAGCGTCGCCGGCTGGCGGCCACGTGCCCGAGCTGCAAGCGCATCCACGACGTGACCCAGATCGCCGCCTTCGGCGTCGCCCGCCGCATCGAGGAGACCCGTCGATGACCCGCCTTCCCACCGTCGACCAGTTCACCCCCGCCTCCGGCATCGGCAAGATCGACACGCCGGCCGACATCGCCCGGATGAAGGGGGCGCTGCTCAAGGACATCCAGCGGTCGGCCTACGTCTACCGGGTCGACTGCGGCGGCTGCAACGGCTGCGAGATCGAGATCTTCGCCGCCATCACGCCGCTGTTCGATGCCGAACGCTTCGGCATCAAGGTTGTGTCCTCGCCGCGTCATGCCGACATCCTGCTGTTCACCGGCGCGGTGACCCGCTCGATGCGCATGCCGGCGCTGCGCGCCTACGAGGCCGCCCCCGATCCGAAGATCGTCGTCTCCTACGGCGCCTGCGGCTGTTCGGGCGGCATCTTCCACGACCTCTATTCGGTCTGGGGCGGCACCGACAAGATCGTGCCGGTCGACGTCTACATCCCCGGCTGCCCGCCCTCGCCGGCGGCCACCATCTACGGCTTCGCCGTGGCGCTCGGCCTGCTCGGCCAGAAGCTGAAGGCGAAGACCCACGTCGAAGGCGAGAACGAGCGCGTGGCGATCGCCCACCCGACCGTGCCCTACAATCTGCGCGTCCTCATCGAACGCGAGGCGCGGCGGATGGCGGGCTATCGTCAGGGCGGCGACCTCGCCGAGGTCTTCCTCGCCGCGATGGAGGCCCCCGAGGGTCGGCCCTTCGCCGACCGTCTCGACGGCCTGATGCGCACCACGTCCGATCCGCGCACGCGCGAGATCTTCGAGGCGCTCGGCGGCGTGATCACCGCCGCGATCGGGAGGCTGGCGAGATGAAGAAGGTCGTCTTCTACCGCCTCGGCGAGAAGTTCCTCGAGCGCGAGGAGGACGTCCCCGCCTCGTCGAAGAACGTCGTCTATCACGCGCTGGCGATCGGCCATCACGTCGGCGTCTTCGACTGCTTCAAGCCGTTCCTGCACTGCTCGTTCGACTTCTGGGAGCGCCTGCTGGCGCTCCTGCCCGAGGGCGAGGCGCGGCGCAAGCTCGAAGGCGTCGACCGTTTCGGCGAGATCATGGTCGACCGCACCCACACCACCCTCCTCGGTCAGGCCTTCGCCGAGGCGCGCCCGCGTCTCGACGAAGACATGGTCGAATGGTGCGACACGTTCCAGACTTCGCTCGCCGCCATCGAGATGGAACCGGCGATCTATCTGATGGGGAGGAAGGTGCCGTGACCGACATCGTGTTCACCGTCGGCAATTCACTGATGGGCGACGACGGCGCCGGGCCGCTGCTGGCCGAACGGCTGGAGCGGGAACCGGCGTCCGGCTGGGAGGCGATCGACGGCGGCTCGGCCCCGGAGAACGTCATGCATGCGGTGCGCGCCGCTGCCCCCGACCGGGTTCTGCTGGTCGACGCGGCCGAAATGGGGCTGCCGCCCGGTTCGATTCGCCGGATCGATCCGGGGATGGTCGCCGATCGCTTCCTGATCGACACCCATGCGATCCCCCTCGATTTCCTGATCGCCTCGCTCGGCGAGACGGTCGGCGAGGTGATCTTCGTCGGCATCCAGCCGGCCCGGGTCGCCTTCTACGAAGACATGACGCCGGCGGTCGTGGCGGCCGTCGACCACCTCCACCGCGGGCTCGCGGGCGGCCTCGATCCGGCATTGCTGCCGCCCGTCGCCTGAAGTGGACAGGCCCGCCCCCGCACTTCATCACGGTATCAGGACCAACAGGAGACCAACAATGGCAGACAAGGCCACTCCTTCGGCGCCGGCCCTCTTCGGCTCGGACGCCTATTCTCCCGCCGAGATCCAGGACAAGGTCGAGAAGCTCGGCATCAAGAAGGCGCACATGCCCTTCCTGCCCGAACTGGTGCTGGCGATCGTCGCCGGCGGCTCGATCGGGCTCGGCGGCATGTTCTTCTCGATCGTGCTGGGTGACCCCACGCTCGGCTATGCCGCGCAGCGCATCCTGGGCGGTGTCGTGTTCACCCTCGGCCTCGGCTTGGTGATGATCGCCGGCGCCGAACTCTTCACCGGCAACTGCCTGATCGTCATGGCCTGGGCCAACAAGCAGATCTCGACGGCTGAAGTCCTCAAGAACTGGACGATCGTCTGGTTCGGCAACCTGATCGGCGCGCTCGGCCTCGTGTTCCTCTTGTGGATGTGCCACTTCCCCGACCTCAACGGCGGCAACGTCGGTCTGGGGATGCTGAAGCTCGCGGTGTCGAAGCTCTCGCCCGACTTCACGACGATCTTCTTCAAGGGCGTCATGTGCAACATCCTGGTCTGCCTCGGCGTCTGGCTCGCCTATGCCGGCCGCTCGGTCGCCGACAAGATGGCCGGCATGGTGTTCCCGGTCGCCGCCTTCATCGCCGCCGGCTTCGAACACTGCATCGCCAACATGCTGTTCCTGCCGATGGCCTGGCTGATGACCGTCACCGGTCACGTCCCCGCCGGCTTCGACACCTCGGTGATCACCATCCCCTCGATCATCCACAATCTCGTCCCCGCCACGCTCGGCAACATCGTCGGCGGCGCCGGATTCGTCGGTGCGATCTACTGGCTGATCTACCGCAAGGGCCTCGGCGGCATCACCCCGCTGCCGCAGAGCGACGTCCCCGCCGGCCGCCCGGCGGAATGACCGACCCTCGCGCGCGGGGGCTCACCTCCCCCCGCGCGTCCCTCCCGCGGTTCGGAACGACGCCATGACCAGCCAGCCTCCGCGCGACGCGAACCCCCGCCTCGTCGACGGCCACGATCGGCGCATCGACTATCTCCGCGTCTCGCTCACCGACCGCTGCAACTTCCGTTGCGGCTACTGCATGGGCGAGAACGCGACCTTCCTGCCGCGACACGAACTTCTCGCCCTCGAGGAGATCGACCGGCTGGCCTCGATCTTCGTCTCGCTCGGCGTCCGCCGCCTGCGACTGACCGGCGGCGAGCCGCTGGCGCGCCGCGGCGTCGTCGGACTGGTGCGGTCGCTCTCGCGCCACCTCGCCGACGGACGGCTCGACGAGATCACGCTCACCACCAACGGTTCGCTCCTCGCGCCCGTCGCCGAGGATCTGTCTTCGGCCGGCGTGCGGCGGGTCAACGTCTCGCTCGACACGCTCGACCCCGTCCGCTTCGCCGAGATCTGCCGCACCGGCCGCCTGTCCGACGTGCTCGACGGTCTCGACGCCGCCCGCCGCGTCGGCATGGGCGTGCGCCTCAACGCCGTCGTGCTCGCCGGCATCAACGATCACGCCATCGAAGACCTGATGCTCTTCGCCCATGACCGCGGCATGAGCCTCGGCCTGATCGAGACCATGCCGATCGGTCACGGCGGCATCGAGCCGTCGAACCGCTACGTACCGCTCGAGGCGGTGCGGCGGCGGCTCGAGGAGCGCTGGACGCTGACCGACCTGCCCGACCGGACGCAGGGNNTACGCCGAGGTCGTCGAGACCGGCGGGCGGATCGGCTTCATCACCCCGATGAGCCACGGCTTCTGCGCCGCCTGCAACCGCGTGCGCCTCTCCGCCGACGGCCGCCTCACGCTCTGCCTCGGCCGCTCCGGCGGCGTCGATCTGAAGACGCTGCTGCGGTCGAGCGAGAGCGACGAGCCGGTGCGCGCCGCT
>DBMN01000133.1:16674-49103 GCA_002298965.1 Rhizobiales bacterium UBA697
GCCGCGGAAACCGCGGCGCTCGATCCTTCGAAATCTCTGGAGAAACGCGGCTGCCCGCCTCACGAGGCCACGGCGATGTCCGTCTCGATGCCGACCCGCGAGGCCGACGCATAGAGCGTGAAGCGCTGTTCGCGGGCGAAGCCGACCAGGCCGACATGCGCCTTCTCCGCCAGTTCGACCGCCAGCGACGTCGGCGCCGACACCGCCGCGACCAGCACGATGCCGGCCGCGGCGGTCTTGTGGACCAGTTCGTAGGAGCAGCGGCTCGACATCAGGACGAAGCCGTTCGTCGTGTCGAGGCCGCCGGCGAGCACCGCGCCGATGGTCTTGTCGAGCGCGTTGTGGCGGCCGACGTCCTCGCGCACGACGAGGATCCGCCCGTCGAGGTCGCAGAAGGCGGCGGCATGGACCGCGCCGACCGCCTCGTTGAGCGTCTGATGGCCGGAGAAGTCGGCGATCGCCCGGCGCAGCGCGGCCGGCGGGACCCGCGTCTCCGTCGCGACGCGGGCGACCGGGCGCAGGGCCTCGGAGAAGCGGTCGACGCCGCACAGGCCGCAGCCCGAGCGCCCCGCCAGTGATCGACGCCGCGCGTCGAGCGCCAGCGCCCGGCTCTCGGGCACCTCGATCCGCACCTCGATGCCGCGCGCCTCGCGGCGGAGCTCGATCGCCCCGATCTCGTCGATCGTCTCGACCACGCCCTCGGTGACGGCGAAGCCGCGCGCGAAGTCCTCGAGATCGGCCGGCGTCGCCAGCATCACGGCGAAGGAGCGGCCGGCGAACATCAGCGCGATCGGCATCTCGACGGCGATCCACTCGTCGACCGGACGAGCGAAGTCACCGTCGTGGCGACGGGCGACGACGGGACGGCAGCCCGCATGCGAGGCAGGAGACGACATCATGTGAGACCTCGACACTCTCGAGACGCTCGCAAGATCGCATGAGACCAGCCGAAAGACAAATCAAATCATGATAAGAAATCCTGATCGACAGATAAGATCTCACTATCGAAAAGTCTCGTCGATCGACTTTCAAAGTCGTTCCACGTCGTTCCGTCCACGAAAGAACATGGACCGCCCGTCTATATTCGGATCGAGATCACCACCGGTCACGACGGACGCGCGATGCGGTCGCTCCTCTTCGGTTCTGCTCGACGGCGCGCACCGTCCGTCGGCGAAGGACGGAAGGATGCGGACGCGCCGCCCCGGCCGGCACGACGGCGCACCAGCGCAAAAAAGAAAGCCCCCCGCGTGGTGCGGGGGGCTCTCGAAACGCTCGGACGTCGCGGCTCTCGTCCCGGCGCGAGCGCCGGGATCGGGGCTCACTCCTGCGCCACCAGCATGCCGACGCCATCCTTGTTGTAGATGTCGTCGCGGAAGTGGATGGCGCCCTCGGTGGTCGCCCAGGCGGTGATGTAGTTGATGTAGACCGGCACCGGCGTCTTCAGCTTGGCGTCGAGGCGCTGGCCGTTGGCGAGCGCGTCGGCGACCGCCTCCGGCGTCCAGCCGGCGGTGTCGCGCAGCAGCCAGGTCACCAGACCCTGGATGTTCTGGATGCGCATGCAGCCCGACGAGTAGAAGCGGTTGTTGTCGCCGAACAGATCCTTGAACGGCGTGTCGTGCATGTACACGTCGTCCTTGTTCGGGAAGGTCACCTTCACCGTCGACATGGCGTTGTCGCCGCCCGGATCCTGACGGAACTGGTACTGCAGCGCCTGCGCCGAGTTCCAGTCGACCGCCTGCGGGGGAACTTCCTGGCCGCGACCGTCGAAGATGCGGATGTGGTTCTTCGCCAGATAGTCCGGCTCGGTCTGCATCTTCGGGATCAGGTCCTTCTTGATGATCGAGACCGGCACGTGCCAGTAGGGGTGGAAGTTGATCTCGCGGACCTGCGAGGTCAGCACCGGGGTCTGGCGGTCGATCTTGCCGACCACCGCGTTGTGGCGCTCGATCACCCGGCCCTGCTCGACCATCTCGAGCTCGGCGCCCGGGATGTTCATGAAGATGTAGCGTTCGCCGAGGAAGCCCGACATCGAACGGATGCGGACGAGGTTCATCTCGAGCTGCGAGATGCGGGTCTCGATCGGAACGTTCATCACCTCGATCACGGTGTCGTCGACGATGCCGTCGGGACGCAGGCCGTGGCGCACCTGGAAGTGGCGCACGGCGCTGTCGACGTAGCTGTCGAACGTGTCGTGATAGCCCATGCGGGCCTGCTCCGGCGACATGTCGCCGGAGGCGACCAGACGCTCGCGCAGACGCGGCACCGCGTCGGAGCGCGAACCGACCTTGAGGCGCATCGACGACTTGATCTTCGGCCAGCCGCCGCGGGCCTGCTGGGCCTGGAGCTGCGGGATCGCGGCCTCGATGGCGGCGACCGTCTCCGGCGAGAGCAGCGGCGTCTCGGACTTGATGCGTTCGGCCTGCGCGGCGTTGGTGCCGGCGTCGAACTTCTGCTGCCATTCGCGCACCGCCTGCGAGCGCGTCAGGGCCTCGAGCGGCGTTTCCCCGGCCTGGGCGAAGGCGACCGGCGCGACGGTCCAGCCGGCGAGGCCGGCGAGCAACGCGCGGCGCGAGAGACGGCCGGCAGAGGAGGCGTTGGGGCGATGCACCGCTTGGTTCTCCATGATCGCTGTCCCGACGGCGAACGCGCCGACCGACGGCCCGGGGCCGCGATCGCCGTATCCGAACCTCTCCGCGAGAGGTCGACGTCGGCGTCCGGTCGTCTCGCCCGTCGATCCGCATCGTCGAAGATGCGACCGGGAGCGCGGCGGACCGCTGTTTCCAAGGTTTGGATACCCATTCCAATATGGCCGAAACATGTCGCGCGCCAGCCCCGGCGCACCACCATGATCGCACGATCGGGAAGTGTTGCAGCAAATCCGCGCGGCAAGGGCCGGTCACGCCTTTCCGGCCGGCTTCCACTTCGCGAGGATGTGAACCGCGAGACCGGCGACCAGCGCCCAGAAGGCCGAGCCGACGCCGTGGAACGACAGACCCGAGGCGGCCACCAGGAAGGTGACGAGCGCGGGGATTCGATCTTCCTCGACGTCGAGCGCCGCCTTGGTGGCGCCGCCGAAGGCGCCGACCAGCGCGAGGCCGGCGGCGGCCTCGATCAGCTGCGGCGAGGAGCGCATCACCAGCGCCACCGCCACCACCGCGACGATGCCGAGGAGACCGTGGCCGATGCCGCCGATCGAGGCGACGATCCAGCGGCGCGAACGGTCGGGCCCGGCCTCCTCGCCGGCGGCGAGCGCCGCGGTCAGCGCCGCCAGATTGACCACCGGCATGCCGAGCGGTGCCAACAGCGCCGAGACGAAGCCGGTCGCGATCAGCAGCGGGCGGAAGGGCGGGTGATAGCCGAAGGTGCCGATCACCGCGTAGCCGGGGATGTTCTGCGACGCCATCGTCACCAGGAACAGCGGCAGGGCGATCGAGATCGTCGTCTCGAGGTCGAAGACCGGAGCGATCAGCACCGGCTGCGGCCAAGCGAAGGCGAGGCCGTCGAAGGCGCCCTGGCCACCGAAGGCCATCAGCGCCAGCGCCACCGCGGCGGCGGCGGCCGCCGCCCACAGCCGGGCGAAGCGCATCAGCACCACCCAGGTGACGACGATGGCGCCGATCTCGAAGGGCATCTTGGAGAGCCCGACGAAGGGGGCGACGCAGAACTTCAAGAGCACGCCGGCCAGCATGGCGTTGGCGACGGGCTTCGGAATGGCGGCGACGAGACGGCCGAGCGGCTCGAACATGCCGGAGGCGGCGATCAGCAGCCCGGTCGTGACGAAGGCGCCGACGGCCGAGGGAAATCCGCCGGCACCGACGCCGACGGTCGCCAGCAGCACCATGCCGGGGGTCGACCAGGCGATCGAGATCGGCATCCGCGTCCACACCGACAGGCCGACCGCGAGGCCGGCGAGCGCCAGCGCGATGCCGACCATCGCCGAGACGATCTCGCCCTCGCTCGCCCCGACGTTGGCGAGGCCGCGAATGACGATGGCACCCGACGAGGCATAGCCGACCAACGTCACCAGGAGGCCGGTCAGGATTTCGTGGGGCAGGACGAGGGGGGCGCGGGCGGAGGGCTGCAAGACGGAGGCTCGGCTGGTGAACGGGTACCGCAACCAGAGCCCGAGCCGCGCCGGAAGGCAAGCGCGGAGCAGCCGCCCGCGACACATGATCGCCCGGCGAACGCGAAAGGCCCGGACGGATGTCCGGGCCTCGTCGTTTCTTCGGGTGTCTCGCGAAGAAGAAGCGGCGCTTCCTCAGAGGCGATAGAGGATCTGGTCGGTCCAGAAGCGCTCCAGGCGCTGCAGCGACTTGTTGATCGACACGAACTCCGACTGGCCGATGCCGCCGACCTGTTCGATCGAACGCAGCTGACGGTCGTAGAGGCGATCGACGATCTCGGCGATCTCGCGGCCCTTGTCGGTCAGCGACACGCGGACCGAACGACGGTCGACGCGGGAACGCTCGTGGCGGACATAGCCGCCCTCGACCAGCTTCTTGAGATTGTAGGAGACGTTGGAGCCGAGGTAGTAGCCGCGGGTGCGCAGCTCGCCGGCGGTCAGTTCGGCGCCGCCGATGTTGAACAGCAGCAGGGCCTGAACGGCGTTGACGTCGTCGCGGCCGACGCGGTCGAACTCGTCCTTGATGACGTCGAGGAGACGACGATGCAGACGCTCGACCAGGGTCAGGGCTTCGAGGTAGAGGGGCCGGATCGCTTCCTGTTCCTCGGTGCGGGGAATGGCAACCGCCGCCTTCTTCACAGTGTTCATTGAACTACGCCTCACTCAGCTCGCCTATACTTGGGGCTCTATTGGCCCTTTCATGGAGCGAATGTAGCGGGGTCCATCTAAAATCGCCTTAAATTGCATCATGAAGTTTTGGTAAAACCCTGGATCCGATTGCTTTGATGAATATCTTCTGAATCGCGAAGACAGTATTCGATTCAGATTCTCTCAACCGAAGACTCGAAGATTCCGGAAAGCATCTTCGTCGACGAAGCGGAAAGGACGTCAGCGGCGTCCGTCGTGGCCCTCGCGGCCGGAGGCGCCGACGACGAGGCCGACCGCCAGCAGGGCGAAGACGACGGCGTCTCGCCAGTCGGCGCCGCGGAAGGCGGTCCAGCCGGCTTCGACCAGTCCGAGCGCGACGCCGCCGAGCGCCGCGCCGGGCAGCGAGACGAGGCCGCCGATCAGCGCGGCGATCGCCGCCTTGACGCCGAGCGCCGTGCCCATGTGGAAGGAGATGCCGCCCCAGGCGAGCGTGTGGACCGCACCGGCCAGCCCACAGAGCGCCCCCGCGAGCGCCATCGTCGCCACCAGCACGCGAGCGGGATCGACGCCGAGGAGGCGCGCCATCACCGGATCGTCGCCGACCGCCCGCCAGGCGCGGCCGAAGGCGGTGCGCGGAAAGACGACGAGCACGGCGGCAATGGCGGCGAAGGCGACGGCGACGAGGACGAGGCGCATCGACGTCACCAGGACCTCGAAGGGTCCGTCGGCGACGAGCAGCGGCGCGCCGGCCGGCGGCGGCACCCAGAGGTCGCGCACGCCGTGGGTGCGGGCAACGAATTCCTGCAGCGCGATCGCCAGACCGACGCCGACGATCACCACCGGCCGCGAGGCGCGGAAGGCGACGCGGGAAAAGACCGCATGGCCGATCGCCCCGCCCCACAGCGCGACGGCGAGGGCGGCCGCACCGCAGGCCGCGGCGACGGCGACGATCGCGGTGTTCCACGCCCCCTCCCCGATCGCCACGGCGACGGTCGGCACGACGAAGGCGCCGAGCATGGCGAGTTCGCCGAGGAAGAAGACGATGCGGCCGACGACGCCCCAGACGAGGGCGAAGGCGAGGCCCATCAGCGCGTAGAGCGCCGCCGGGGCGAGCGCGTCGAGAAACTGCTGCAGGCGCAGACCGCTCTCGGCGTCGAGCGTGACGAGGCCGCGGCCGAGCGCGCCGGGCGTGATCGTCACCTGCGCCATGCCGCTCGCGCGGGCATCGGCGTCGCCGAGCCAGAAGCGGCGCAGGAAGACGAGGCGGGCGGGTGCGAGATCTCCCGCCTCGCTGCGCACGCCGTCGAGGACCGTGAGGCCGGCGGACGTCTGGTCGGCGCGGAAGTGGCAGGCGATGCGGTGGGGCCCGGTTTCGGGCAGCGGCGTCGCCAGCCCTTCGGCGGAGCGGCGGCGGAGATAGTCGACGGCGACGCTCTGCGGCGCGCCTTCGAGACGCGAGACGGCGGTGATGCGGATCGCGGTGCCGGGCAGCTCGAGCGCCGGCACCACCGCGATGCAGGTGTCGCGCTCGAGCGGCGCGATGCGCTCGCAGGCCGTGAGGACGAACGCCGACAGGAGGACGGCGACGAGAGCGGAGAGGCGCCGCACGGCACGGGCGAACCGAGCGGGCGGCGCGAGGCTCAACGGCCGGCCTTCAGGATTTCGGCCACGAAGGGCGCGAAATAGGTGAGGATGCCGTCGGCACCGGCGCGCTTGAAGGCGAGCAGGCTCTCGAACATCGCCCGGTCGTGGTCGAGCCAGCCGTTGCCGGCCGCCGCCTCGATCATCGCATACTCTCCCGACACCTGATAGGCGAAGGTCGGCACGCCGAACGTGTCCTTCAGGCGGCGGACGATGTCGAGATAGGGCATGCCGGGCTTGACCATGACCATGTCGGCGCCCTCCTCGATGTCGAGGGCGGTCTCGCGGATGGCTTCCTCGGTGTTGGCCGGGTCCATCTGATAGGTGCGCTTGTCGCCGCGCAGCGTCTTGTTGGTGCCGACCGCGTCGCGGAACGGGCCATAGAAGGCGGAGGCGTACTTGGCCGAATAGGCCATGATCTGCACGTTGTCGAAACCCGAGGCGTCGAGGCCGCGGCGAATGGCGCCGATGCGGCCGTCCATCATGTCGGAGGGCGCGATGACGTCGGAGCCGGCCTCGGCCTGGACCAGCGACTGGGCGACGAGCTGGGCGACGGTGCGATCGTTGACGATCTCGTCGCCCTCCATCAGGCCGTCGTGGCCGTGGGAGGTGTAGGGGTCGAGCGCCACGTCGGTGACGAGGCCGATCTCCGGCACTTCCTTCTTGATCGCGCGGCAGGCGCGGCAGATCAGGTTTTCCGGGTTCAGCGCCTCGGTGCCCTCCTCGTCGCGCAGGTCGGGGTCGGTATAGGGGAAGAGCGCCAGCGCCGGGATGCCGAGCTTGGCGGCGCGTTCGGCCTCGCGCACCAGGAGATCGACCGACAGGCGCTCGACCCGCGGCATCGAGGCGACAGGCTGACGGACACCCTCGCCTTCCAGCACGAAGAGCGGCCAGATCAGGTCGTCGACGGAGAGCGCGTTCTCGCGGACGAGGCGGCGCGACCAGTCGGTGCGCCGATTGCGGCGCATGCGCCGGCCGGAAAGAATGGACCCCATGTCCGCCGCGGCGCGGCCGGCTTCCAGATGCTTCTCGCTCATCGTCGAAATCCCCGAGGGCCAACTGCCCGCACGGACGAGGGGAGCGTGTGGACCCGGCCCGGCCTCGTCTTTCGAGAGGCCTTCTAACATGCGAGACGGCGAGGGTCATCCGGATGGGCGCGGATGGCGTGCGTTCGGACGGCCAGCGAACGAACCGTGCCCTCACCCGGCGCGCAGGTCGGCGCCGAGCCGTTCGACCTCGTAGTCGAGGGCTTCCAGCGCGGCGATGATCTCCTGCGCGTGCGCGCCGTCGCGGACCTCGAAGACGACGTCGAGGGTGGCCCCCTTGGCCGGCACCTTGAGCATGGTGCGGTGATGCTCGACCTCGAGCACGTTGCCGCCCATGCGGCCGAGCACGGTGGTGATCTCGCCGAGGACGCCCGGGCGATCGGGGATGATCATGCGGATCGCGACGATCTTCTCCTCGCGGGCGAGCTCGCGAACCATGATCGAGGAGAGGATGCGCGGGTCGATGTTGCCGCCCGACAGGATCAGCCCCACCTTACGGCCGCGGAAGCGATCGGGCGAGACCAGCAGTGCGGCGAGACCGGCGCCGGCGGCGCCCTCGGCCATGGTCTTCTGCTGGGTCAGATAGAGGTTCACGGCGCGCTCGACGTCCATCTCGTCGACCAGCAGCAGGTCGTCGAGGAGGCGGCGCGCGATCTCCAGCGTGATGCGGCCGGCGCGCTTGACGGCGATGCCTTCGGCGAGCGTCGTGCCGCCGGCGTGGATCGGCAGATCGCGCAGCTCGGCCCACATCGAGGGATAGGAGCGGGTCTCCACCCCGATCAGCTCGATGCGCGGCGACAGCGCCTTGGCCGCCACCGCGATGCCGCCGAGCATGCCGCCGCCACCGACCGGCACGACGATCGCGTCGAGGCTCGGCAGATCCTCCAGCATCTCGAGCGCGATGGTGCCCTGGCCGCGGATGACGTCGAAATCGTCGTAGGGGTGGACGAAGGTCAGACCATCGCGCGCCGCCAGCCGCGCCGCCTCGATCTCGGCCTCGGCGACGGTCTCGCCCGACAGCACGACATGGGCGCCGAAGGCCCGCGTCGCCGTCACCTTCACGTGGGGCGTCGTCTCGGGCATGACGATGGTCGAGGGGATGCCGAGCCGGGTCGCATGGTAGGCGACCGCCTGGGCGTGGTTGCCGGCCGACATGGCGATGACGCCGGCGGCGCGCTCCTCGGGCGTCAGCGACAGGAGCTTGGTCAGCGCGCCGCGTTCCTTGAAGGCGTTGGTGACCTGCAGGTTCTCGTACTTGACCCAGACCTCGGCGCCGGTCAGCCGTGACAGGCGCGGCGCCGGCAGGAAGGGCGTGCGCATGACCTGACCGGCGATCAGCCGCGCGGCATCGCGCACGTCGTCGAGGGTCGGCAGGCGGAAAGTGTCCGGGGGATTCATCGGCGCGGCCTTCGGCTGAGGAGAGCCGAAAGGTCTAGCCGATCGAGGCGAGCGTGGCGAGACGTCAGATCTCGTGGAAGGCGGAGCCCACGCGGCGCATGACGGCCCTCACCCCTCCCCTCAGGGGAGGGGTCGGGGGTGGGGTGAAGGGGAGGCCGCGCCGCGCGAAAAGCTCATTTCCTGCAGGGCCGAACCGCCGAACCCCACCCGCCTCGCGAAGCTCGGCACCCTCCCCTGAGGGGAGGGTGAGCGGCGGCGACGTTCGAGAGACGAACCGGACGTCCTTGTCGTCGGTCGACGTCAGATCTCGCCCTTGCCGAGGACGATCGACAGGTTGAGGCCGCCGAAGGCGAAGGAGTTCTTGATCGCCACGTCGATCTTCGACGGCCGCGGGCCCTCGGTGACGGCGTCGACCGGGCATTCCGGGTCGGGGGCGACGAAGTTCAGCGTCGGCGGCAGGATGCCGTGGTTCAGCGCGGCGAGGGTGGCGATCGTCTCGATCGCACCGGCGGCGCCCATGGCGTGGCCGACCTGCGACTTGGTCGCCGAGATCGGCGGACAGGCCGGGCCGAAGACGTCGAGGCAGGCGGCGGCCTCGCACTTGTCGTTGAACTGGGTGCCGGTGCCGTGGGCGTTGATCCAGCCGACCTGGGCGGCGTCGACGCCGGCATCGGCGAGGCCGGCGCGGATGGCGGCCTTCATGCCTTCCGGATCGGGGGCGACGAGGTCGCCGGCATCCGACGACATGCCCGAACCGAGCCAGCGGCCGAGCACCGGCTTCTTGCGGGCGGAAGCGCGGCCGGCGCGCTCGATGACGATGACGCCGGCGCCCTCGCCCATGATCAGACCCTTGCGGCCGAGCGAGAAGGGACGGCAGGTGTCGGCGGAGACGACGCGCAGCGCCTCCCAGGCGCGCAGCAGGCCGATCTCGAAGCAGCTGTCGGTGCCGCCGACGATCGCCACGTCGATGATGCCGGCGCGGATCAGGCCCTCGCCGACGATCATGGCGTGACCGGCCGAGGCGCAGGCCGAGGTGACGCCGAAGACCGGGCCCTTGGCGCAGAGCTCACGCGCGATGCGCGAGGCGGGCGCCGAACCCATGATCTGCGGGATGGTGAAGGGCGAGGGCTTGCCGCCGTCGATGAAGATCTTGCGGAAGGCGCGCGCGGTCGCGTCGATGCCGGTGTTGGCTGTGCCGATCACCACACCGACGCGATGCGGCTGCGGCGGATCGACGTCGAGCCCGGCTTCCTGCCACGCCTGACGCGCCGCGACCGCGGCCATCTGGGTGTAGCGGTCGATGTGACCCTGGACCTTGTCCTCGAAGTGTTCCGAAGGGTCGAAGTCGCGCACCGGCGCGCCCTTGGTGAACTTCAGCCCGGGCAGCATGTCGGTGATGTCGCCGATGCCGCAGCCGCCCGAGAGCAGCGCCTTCTCGAAGGCCGCGATCGAGGAGCCGAGCGAGGAGACGACACCGCGCCCGGTGATTTCGGTCTTGGAGGACGACATCGAGAACCCCTTCGGCAGAACGGATGTGGACAGGCGCGCCACGAATCGAGGTTCGGGCGCGCCTTTTGTTTCCGCCGTAAGGCCGGTAGCACGATCGAGGCCTGCTGTTAACCCGGGCAATCCGGCTTATTCGCCGGCCATTGGTCCATTCACCGGGTGCCGCGCAGGAATTCCACGATGCCGGAGAAGTCGCGACCGGCGTTGCCCTGATCGACATAGAGCCGATAGAGCTGCGCCGCCTCGGCGCCGAGCGGCGTCGCCTGACCGGCGGCGGAGGCGACGTCCTGGGCGAGCTTCAGATCCTTCAGCATCATCGCCGCGGCGAAGCCCGGGGCGTAGTCGCGGTTGGCGGGGCTGGTCGGCACCGGACCGGGCACCGGGCAGTAGCTGGTCAGCGACCAGCACTGGCCCGACGAGGTGGAGGCGATGTCGAAGAGCTTCTGCGCCTCGAGGCCGAGTTTCTCGGCGAGCGCGAAGGCCTCGCAGACCGCGACCATCGAGATGCCGAGCACCATGTTGTTGCAGATCTTGGCGGCCTGACCGGCACCGGCGTCGCCGGCATGGACGATGGTCTTGCCCATCGCCTTCAGGATCGGTTCGGCGCGGGCGAAGGCCGTCGCGGAGCCGCCGACCATGAAGGTCAGGGTTCCGGCCGCGGCACCGCCGACGCCGCCCGACACCGGCGCGTCGACCATGTCGAAGCCGCGGGCGGCGGCGAGGCCGGCGACCTTGCGGGCGCTCTCGACGTGGATGGTCGAGCTGTCGATGAAGAGGCAGCCGGCGGCGACGTGGGCGAAGACGCCCTCCTCCTCGCCGTAGACGG
The DNA here is from genome assembly GCA_002298965.1 of Rhizobiales bacterium UBA697. Lineage (GTDB taxonomy): Bacteria > Pseudomonadota > Alphaproteobacteria > Rhizobiales > Ancalomicrobiaceae > Pinisolibacter. The sequence continues at coordinate 27,863 of DBMN01000133.1, forward strand.
CTTCGACGTGGCGGCCTTCCGGCAGCATCGACACCACCACCTCGGCCTCGGCGACGGCACCGGCGAGCGAGTCGCCCGCCTTGCCGCCGGCATCGACGAGCCGGGCGAGCTGGTCGCCCGAGAGGTCGAGCCCCGTCACCTCGTGACCGGCGCGGACGAGATTGGTGGCCATCGGCAGACCCATGTTGCCGAGGCCGATGAAGACGATCTTCGCCATGACTTCCTCCCTTGGCGCCTTCGGCGCGTGTTGTCTCGCGCCGCGTCGAGGCGGCGCCGATCGGTCCGGACGCCGGGCCGCCTCACTCCGGGCGGCGGCGACGGCGCAGCCCTTCCTCGCGGTCGGCGCGTTCCGACAGGAAGAAGAGCAGGAGATAGACGGCGATCGTGCCGATCTGGAGCAGCGTCCAGGGCAGATCCCAGTCGAAGATGCCGGCATAGGCGGTGTGGATGATGATCCGCGCGAAGGTCGCCACCAGCCAGGTCGCGGTACCCCAGGTCGAGCCCAGCCACAGGCCGACGGCGGCGATCGGATCGACGCCGGCGAAGAAGAAGGCGGCGCCCTGGCGCGGCAGGATCGCGCGGGTCGTGGTGCCGCCGATCGGCGGGACGATGCCGATCAGCGCCGCCCATTCCCACAGCGCCCACAAGAGATGGCAGACCGAGATGATGCGGAGATAGGCCGTCAGCACGAAGCGCCAGCGCACCGCCGGGCGGTCTTCCACCCAGGCGCGGGTCGATGCCGATGCCGCCGTCGTCTCGATCCGGGCCATGCCTGCCTCTCCTTCACGGACGGACGCGAGCGCCGTCCGCCTTGCATTCAAGCGCCGAAGACGAGATCGCCGTCGGCCGGTACGGTTTCGAAATGCGCCGCGATCGTGGCCGCGTCGAGATCGGCGAGCGTCGCCGGGACCCAACGGGCCGCGTTGTCGCGATCGATCAGCACCGACCGCACGCCCTCGTAGAAGTCGTTGCCTTCGAGGATGTGCGAGACGATGCGATATTCGATGCGCATGCACTCTTCGAAGGAGAGAGAACCGCCGATCCGCACCTGGTGCAAGGCGATCGCCACCGAGGTCGGGGATTTCGCGGAAATCAGCGCCGCGGTCTCCTGCGCCCAGGCGGCGTTCGCGCCGGTCTCGGCGGAAAGGCGGGCGAGAATCGCCCGCGCGTCGTCGCCGGCGAAGAGCCGGTCGATGTCGGGGCGCAGGGCCGCCAGCGGCGCCTCGCCGGGGTCGGTGTCGAAGGCGTCGAGCACCGCCTGCGGATGATCGACGGCCGCGAGCGCCTCGATCAGTTCGGCAAAGCGCGCCGTCGGCACGGTGTGGGAGAGGAAGCCGACATGGCGGCAGTCGGCCCATTTGATCCGCGCGCCCGACATGGCGAGATAGGCCCCCGTGCCGCCCGGGAAGCGGGAGAGCATGTGCGTGCCGCCGACGTCGGGGAAGAAACCGATCGACACTTCCGGCATGGCGAAGAGCGTCTTTTCCGAGCCGACGCGGAAGGGCGCATGGGCCGAGAGCCCGACGCCGCCGCCCATGCAGATGCCGTCGATCAGCGAGGTGAAGGGCTTCGGGTAGCGATGGATCTGCCGGTTCAGCCGATATTCGTCGCGGAAGAAGTCGGTCAGCCCCTTCTCGCCGGCACGGCCCATGTCGTGGATGCGGCGGATGTCGCCGCCGGCGCAGAAGGCCTTCTCCGAGGTCGAGGCGAGGACGACGTGGGCGACGCGCGCGTCGCTCGCCCAGACGTCGAGCTGGGCAGCGATCGCCGTCACCATCGGCAGGGTGAGGGCGTTGAGCGCCTTGGGACGATCGAGCAGGATCACGCCGGCGCGGCCGCGGAGCTCGAAACGGACGTCGTCGATGGAATGGTCGGACATCGCGGGGGCGTTCCTCACTCGTCGATCAGCATGCGGGAGACGATCAGGCGCATGACCTCGTTGGTGCCCTCGAGGATGCGGTGGACGCGGGTGTCGCGGGCGAAGCGCTCGATCTCGTAGTCGGCGAGATAGCCGTAGCCGCCGTGGAGCTGCAAGGCTTCGTCGACGATCTTCCAGCCGGTGTCGGTGGCGAAGCGCTTGGCCATGGCGCAGGCGTTGGTCACCGCCGGATCGGCCGTCTTCGGGTCCTTGCCGTCGAGCATCCAGGCGGCGCGGTGGAGCATCAGGCGGGCCGCCTCGAGTTCCGTCGCCATGTCGGCGAGGCGGAAGCGCAGGGCCTGGAAGTCGGAGAGCGGCTTGCCGAACTGGCGGCGCTCCTTGACGTAGGCGACCGACCGGTCGAGGCATTCGGCCGCCGCGCCGAGCGAGCAGGCGGCGATGTTGAGACGGCCACCGTCGAGACCGGCCATGGCGATGGCGAAGCCCTCGCCCTCGGCACCGATGCGGTTTCCAACCGGCACGCGGCAGTTCTCGAAGATCACCGCCGAGGTCGGCTGGCTCTTCCAGCCCATCTTCTTTTCCTGCGCGCCGAAGGAGAGGCCGGGCGTGCCCTTCTCGACGACGATCGCCGAGATGCCCTTCGGGCCGGGGCCGCCGGTGCGGGCCATCACCACGTAGAGATCGGAGACCGAGCCGCCGGAGATGAAGGCCTTGGAGCCGTCGAGGACGTAAGTGTCGCCGTCGCGCACCGCCTTGGTCGTCAGGCTCGCGGCGTCCGATCCGGCATTGGGCTCGGTCAGGCAGTAGCTGGCGACGAGCTCCATCGTCGCGAGGCGGGGGAGCCACTTTTCGCGGTTCTCGGCGCTGCCCCACTTGTCGATCATCCAGGCGGCCATGTTGTGGATCGACAGGAAGGCCGAGGTCGAGGTGCAGCCGCGCGACAGTTCCTCGAAGATCACCGCGGCGTCGAGCCGGCCGAGGCCGGAGCCGCCGACGTCGTCGCCGACGTAGATCGCCCCGAGGCCGAGGGCGGCGGCGGCGCGCAGCGTCTCGATCGGGAAGATCGAGCCCTCGTCCCATTCGCGAGCATGAGGGGCGAACTCGGCGCGGGCGAAGGCCGCGGCCATGTCGCGGAAGGCGCGGGTTTCCTCGGAAAAGGCGAAGTCCATGGCGTTTCTCCCGCGCGCCGGCTTGTGGCGCCTCTCGGGGGCAGCCTTCGAACGCCGGCGTTCTTCTCGACCTCAAGCGTTAGTGAGCCTGTCCGCACGGGTCAATCGCAGGACGGGCGGGGAGGCACGAGGATTTTCGCACGCCCCTTGTGGCGGGCCGCGACACCCCCCATCTTCGGCGACGTCGCCCGAACGAGGCTCGAACCATGCCGCCGATCCGTGAAGTCAACATCCGCCACCTGTTCGATCCGGCGCTGGAGCCCGATCTGTTCCAGGACGTCCTGCGTCGCCGGGCGATCGCCTATCTGTTCGATCTCTTCGCGATCTGCCTGCTGACGGGTCTCGCCTGGATCGTCGTCGCCTTCCTCGGGCTCGCGACCTTCGGGCTCGCCTGGCTGCTCTACCCGGCGATCTTTCCGGTGGTCGGCGTGCTCTACACGATCTCCTCGCTCGGCGGGCCGACCAGCGCCACGCCCGGCATGCGCGCCATGGGTCTCGCCATGCGCCACGCCGACGGCCGTCGCCCGGACACGCTGACGGCGCTGATGCACGTGGTGATCTTCTACGCGCTCTCGGTGACGCTGACGCCGCTCGTCCATCTCGTCGGCCTCTTCACCGAACGCCGCCAGCTGATCCAGGATCTGGTGATCGGCGTCCTGGTGATGGACGCCCGCGTCCTCTACTTCACCGGCCGCTGAGCCTTTCGCGCGGCACCGTCTGCACCGCGAACGGGCATCCGCCCTCTTCTCGACGGCGGTCGCGCGCGCTATCGTTTCAGCGGGACGGCCTCGACGCGTTCGAGGCGAGAGGCGCGCGGGCGAAGCCAGCGCGCCGCGACGGACAGGGCATCGCGGGGCTCCCCGCGGTTCGAACCGGGAGGCGAGATGACGCAGCATCCGCTCGACGCACCGCAGTTCTATCTGACGGCGCCGGCGCCCTGCCCCTATCTGCCCGATCGGTTGGAACGCAAGGTCTTCACCCACCTCGTCGGCCTGCGCGCCCCCGGGCTCAACGACGTGCTGACGCAGGGCGGCTTCCGCCGCTCGCAGAACATCGCCTATCGCCCGGCCTGCGACGGCTGCCGCGCCTGCGTCTCGGTGCGCATCGACGTCGAGAAGTTCCTGTGGACCCGCGGCTTCCGCCGGGCGCTCAAGACCAATGCCGACCTGATCGGCGCGGAACAGGGGGCGCTGCCCTCGTCCGAGCAGTATGCCCTCTTCCGCGACTATCTCGACGCCCGTCACGCCGACGGCGGCATGGTCGACATGACGGTGATCGACTTCTCGATGATGATCGAGGACACCCACGTCGACACGATGGTGGTCGAATACCGCCGCCACGGGCCGGACACCGCGATCACCGGCCGCGGCCAGGGGCCGCTCGTCGCCGTGGCGCTGACCGACGTGCTCGCCGACGGGCTGTCGATGGTCTACTCGTTCTATGACCCGGCGCTCGAGGCGCGCGGGCTCGGCACCTTCATGATCCTCGACCACGTCAAGCGGGCGGCGAAGCGCGGCCTGCCTTGGGTCTATCTCGGCTATTGGGTCGATGGCTCGCGCAAGATGGACTACAAGCGCCGCTACCTGCCGCAGGAACACCTCGGCCCCGACGGCTGGGAACGCCACGAGGCGCCGCTGGAGCGGTGAGGCGCCGGGCGGGCCGGTGTGTGGCGGTTCGGTGCGCGATGCTTCGAGACGCGGACCTCTGGTCCGCTCCTCAGCATGAAGCGTATGTGCTTGTCTTGAATATGAAAAACGCCTCATGCTGAGGAGCGGGTCGCAGACCCGCGTCTCGAAGCATCGCGCACGAAACTCGCGCTCGGGGAACGCCCCGCGCCCCGCCTTCAGCGGCTGCCGCCGGGCAGGAAGCGGCCGATCAGGCCGTCGCGGAACCAGTCGGCGACGCCGGGGCGGCGACGCTCCGGGACGGGCTGGAGGCGGGCGGCATATTCGCGCCGGAGATCGGCGGGAACGGCGGCGCATTCGAACTGGATCATCGCGTCGACGTCGCCGCGGGCGACGAACTTGCGGCCGCCGCGCAGCAGCACCACGAAGAGGCGCTTGTCGCGCTCGCCGGTGCGCGCCGCGTCGCGGCCGCCGTCACCGGCCTCGGCCGCGCCGACCACCTCGCTCTCGAGGAACAGGTCCTCGAGCTGGCCGTCGGCGGAGCGCAGGCGCAGGAAGGCCCGGCCCGCATCCGAATAACGGATCCGCGTCGTCTCGCGTTCGAAGTCGCCGGAAAGAATCTCGATCGTCGCCATCGGACCAGCCCCCCACGCCCGGATGTCTCCGGTCGCGTCCGTACTCGGCAATCGACGCCCCCACCCCGAGCGCCGGCATCGGGCGAGCCCCCGAAGCCGTCGAAAGATTAGCCATAGGTCGAAGGCGACGCAAGCCCGCGCAGAACACGTGCATCGCTACCGAAGGGTGTTGTCCACCGTCGCGACGCGCGCGCGCCGGACGACGAGAAATGTCAGGGAATCCGCGGCGAAAACGCAAGGAGCCGCCCGAAGGCGGCTCCCGATGCGAAAGGTCGGAACGGACGGTCTCTCGCTCAGGAGAACCAGCCCTTGACCGTCGACCAGACCGACTTGGACGGCGCCGGTTCGCCGTCCGGGCCGGCGGCCTCGCCGGTCGGGGTCGAGCCGGCCGGGGCTTCCGAGGCGGCGACCGCGGCGGCGGTCACGGTGCCGGCGAAGGCGGAGATCTTGGCGAGCGTCGCCGGGCCGGCGAAGCCGTCGGCGTCGAGGCCGTTCTTCTCCTGGAAGGCGACGACGGCGGCCTTGGTGCCAGGGCCGAACTTGCCGTCGGCGGCGATGCCGAGGGCGGTCTGCAGCTTCTTCACCGCCTCGCCCTTGGCGCCCGGTCCGAGCAGGACGAGTTCGGGCAGACCGATGGCGAGGAACGTGTCGGGACCGGCGATGCCGTCGGCGGCGAGGCCCTTGGCGGCCTGGAACTCCTTCAGCGCCTTCTCGGTGCCGGGACCGAATTCGCCGTCGGCGGTGACGCCGAGCTTGGCCTGGAGGATCTTCACCGGCTCGCCGGAAACGCCCTTGCGCAGATAAGACATGTGCTCATACCCCTGTTCGATGCGCCGTTCGCGGCGTCGTTTCGAAACCCCGTCGCGTCGTCGGCGATCCGCCCGACCGACGGCCGGCGACACATCATCTTATCGCAACGTCTTGTGACCACCAGACGTCGCGTCATCGTCCTCGTTCCTTTTTGGAAACGAGCACTCTTCTGGACGGGCCGAGACGAAACGCGCGTTCGACCGGTCGATCAGGCGTTGTCGAAGCGGTTGGTCTTGGGGAAGCCGGGCGGCGGCAGGCGACCGGCGTCGCCGCGGTTGCCGATCCAGTCGGCGAGCTCGGTCAAGGACCGCACGTACTGCCGGCCGGCGCTGTCGGTCCAGGTGAGACCATCGGAACCGGAGAAGCACTTGAGGCTGGCGATGCCGCCGTCCTTGTACTTCTGCAGGCGGACGCCCGAGCCGCGCGTCATCTCCGGCACCTGCTGGAGCGGGAAGACGAGCAGCTTGCGATTGTCGCCGATGACGGCGACGTGGGTCGCGGCCTCGGCCACCTCGACGCAGAGACGCGCCTCGTCGCCGGCGGCGACGTTGAGGATCTGCTTGCCCTTGCGGGTCTGGGCCATGACCTCGCTCTCGGCGATGACGAAGCCGCGGCCGGACTTCGAGGCCATCAGCAGCTTGCGGCCGGGGACGTGGACGAAGACGTCGAGCACGTCCTGATCCTGATCCATGTCGCACTGCAGACGAATCGGCTCGCCGTGGCCACGGCCGCCGGGCAGCTTCGAGGCGTCGAGCGTGAAGAAGCGGCCGCCGGTCGAGAAGACGATCAGCTTGTCGGTGGTCTCGGCCTTGAAGGCGATGCGCAGCTTGTCGCCCTGCTTGAACTCGAGCCGCGTGAGGTCGTCGATGTGGCCCTTCAGCGTGCGCACCCAGCCCTTCTCGGAGACGACGACGGTGATCGGCTCGCGCTCGATCATCGCCATCTCGACCGCCGCCGTGTCGTGCTCGGGGGCGTCGGCGAAGGTCGAGCGGCGCTTGCCGAGCGCGGTCTCGGGGCCGTATTTGGCGGCGATGCGGCGGATGCCCATCGCCACGATCTTCCACTGCTTGTCGTCGGAAGCGAGCAGCGCGCGGATCTGCTCGGCTTCCTTGGTCAGCGCCTCGTGCTCCTTGCGGATCTCGAATTCCTCGAGCTTGCGCAGGTTCTTCAGGCGCATGTCGAGGATCGCCTGGGCCTGCACGTCGTTGATGGAGAAGCGCTCCATCATGACCTGCTTGGGCTCGTCCTCGGTGCGGATGATGTGGATGACCTCGTCGAGGTTCAGATAGGCGACGAGCAGACCGCCGAGGATCTCCAGCCGCTTCTCGATCTGGGCGAGGCGATGCGACGAGCGGCGGACCAGCACGTCCTTCTGGTGGTCGAGCCACTGGACGAGCACGTCCTTCAGCCCGAGCACGTTGGGGATCGTGCCCTGCGACAGCACGTTCATGTTGAGCGAGATGCGGCTCTCGAGCTCGGTGAGCTTGAAGAGACTCTCCATCAGCAGCTCGGGGTCGACGTTGCGGCTCTTGGGCACCAGGACGATGCGGACGTCCTCGGTGCTCTCGTCGCGCACGTCCTCGAGCAGCGGCACCTTCTTCTCGTTGATGAGGTCGGCGAGCTTCTCGATCAGGCGGCTCTTGGCGACCTGATAGGGGATCTCGGTGACCACCACCTGCCAGGTGCCGCGGCCCTGGTCCTCGACCTCCCAGCGGGCACGGACGCGGAAACCGCCGCGGCCGGTGCGGTAGCTCTCGAGGATCGACGACTTCGATTCGACGATGATGCCGCCGGTCGGGAAGTCGGGGCCCTGGACCACGTCGACCAGTTCGCGGATGCCGGTCTCGGGGTTCTCGATCAGCTTGAGCGCGGCCTGACAGATCTCGAAGGCGTTGTGCGGCGGGATCGAGGTCGCCATGCCGACGGCGATGCCGTTCGAGCCGTTGGCCAGCAGATTGGGGAAGGCGCCGGGCAGGACCGCGGGCTCTTCTTCCGATCCGTCGTAGTTGGGGCGGAAGTCGACGGCGTCCTCATCGAGGCCCTCGAGGATCAGCACCGCGACGTCGGTCAGGCGCGCTTCGGTGTAACGCATCGCGGCCGGGTTATCGCCGTCGATGTTGCCGAAGTTGCCCTGGCCGTCGACCAGCGGATAGCGCTGGGCGAAGTCCTGCGCCAGACGCACCATGGCATCGTAGACCGCCTGATCGCCGTGCGGGTGATACTTGCCGATGACGTCGCCGACGACGCGGGCGCATTTCTTGAAGGCCGAGGACGGGTCGAGCCGCAGCTCGCGCATGGCGAAGAGCAGGCGGCGATGGACCGGCTTCAGGCCGTCGCGCACGTCGGGCAGCGCCCGGTGCATGATGGTCGACAGCGCATAGGCGAGGTAGCGCTCTTCGAGCGCCTCGCGCAGGTTGACCGGCAGCACCTCGCCGCCCGGTCCCGGTCCGTCATCGTCGCCATCGCCCGAGGGCGGAATCACGCGCTTTCCCATGGGAGGAGCTAGCCCGAAGGGAGGGGAAGGGGCAAGCCTCGTTCTCGATTTTCCCCATTTCGCACGACTGGGCGCTCCGCACGAACACCGATGGCAGCCTCCCCACTGGAAGGATGAGAGACGAGCGTCGATAACCAGCGGGTAGAATGTCGATCGAGCGGGCCTCGAATCGCCGCCCGCCGGTCGAGGGGGGCAGAGCAATGGTCTTCGAGTTCGTCGCCGCGATGCCGGCCGTCGCCAAGGCGGTCCTGGCCTTGTCCATCATCGGCACCGCCGGTCTCTTCATCGGACGACTGAACTTCCGCGGCGCCGGTCTCGGCATCGGCGGCGTGCTCTTCGCCGGCCTCGTGGTCGGCGACGTGTTCAAGCGCTTCGGCCTCCATCTCGAGGCGGAAGTGCTGGATTTCGTCCGCGAATTCGGCCTGATCCTGTTCGTCTACACGATCGGCATCCAGGTCGGTCCGGGCTTCTTCACCGCGCTGAAGAAGTCGGGCCTCAAGCTCAACCTGATCGCCGCCTCGATCGTCATCCTCGGTGCCGCCACCGCCTCGGTGATCCATGTCGTCGGCGGCGTGCCGCTGCCGGCGATCCTCGGCATCATGTCGGGCGCCGTCACCAACACGCCGTCGCTCGGCGCCGGCCAGCAGGTGCTGGCCGAGATGGGCATGTCGACCAAGGACGTCGGCATGCTCGGGCTCGGCTATGCGGTGGCCTATCCCTTCGGCATCGTCGGCATCCTGATCACCATGGTGACGGTGCGCGCCGTCTTCCGCATCGATCCCGACCGCGCCGCGGCCGAGTTCGAGGCGCGGCGCAAGGAGGAGGTCGCCGAGATCGAGACGCTCGACGTGGTCGTCACCAAGCCCGACCTCGCCGGTCACACGCTGGTGCAGCTGCCCGGGCTCGAGAGCGGCGCGGTCGTCGCCTCGCGGCTGCTGCGCGACGGCCATCTCCGGGTGCCGCACGACACGACCTGGGTCGAGATCGGCGACGTGCTGCATCTCGTCGGTCCGCGCGAAAAGCTCGGCGCGGTGGCGCAAGCGATCGGCGAGGTCCACGACACGCCGCTCACCACCAAGGGCACCGAACTGACCTGGGAGCGCATCGTCGTCACCTCCGACCACGTGCTCGGCCATTCGATCGCGGCGCTGAACCTCGAAGGCCGTTTCGACGTGCGGATCTCGCGCGTCGTGCGCACCGGCGTCGAGCTGGTCGCCCCGCCGGCGCTCCGGCTCGAGTTCGGCGACATCCTCAACGTCATCGGCCGGCGCGAGGACCTCGAGAAGGTCGCCGGCTTCGTCGGCAATTCCGAGCAGCGGCTGAAGGAGTTCGACCCGATCCCGATGTTCATCGGCATCGCGCTCGGCATCGCGCTCGGCTCGATCGACCTGTCCTTCGGCACGCTGTCGAGCGTGCCGGTGAAGCTCGGCATGGCGGGCGGCCCGCTGCTCGCGGCGATCATCCTGTCGCGCATCGGCCACGTCGGCCATCTCGTCTGGTTCATGCCGCCGATCGCCAACCACGCGCTGCGCGAACTCGGCATCGTGCTGTTCCTCGCCGTGGTCGGCTTCAAGTCGGGCGGCAACTTCCTCCACACGCTCGTCCACGGCGACGGCATCGCCTGGGTCGGCTGGGGCGCGGTGATCACGCTGGTGCCGCTGATGATCGTCGGCTTCGTCGCCAAGGCGATCCTGAAGGTCGACTATCTGACGCTGTGCGGCCTGCTCTCCGGCTCGATGACCGACCCGCCGGCGCTCGCCTTCGCCAATGCGATGGCGCGGAACTCCGAGGCTCAGTCGCTCGCCTATGCCACGGTCTATCCGCTGGTGATGGGCCTGCGCATCCTGTCACCGCAGATCATGGCGCTGATCCTCGTGGGCATGGGAGTTCCCTGAGGTCACGTCGTACTTTGGACCGCTTTTCGGACATCGAGGGCGCCTTCGGGCGCCCTTTTCCGTCTCCGCCCGACGTAGTAAGGCGTGATGCCGATTGGCGCGGCGCCACTTCGTAGGCATTCTCGACGAAACAGAGATTCGCACGCGAGGCACGATGGATCCCGTTTCCGCCCCGGTCCCGATCGCCGATCCGATCGCGGCCCCGTCGATGGACGATCTCGGGACGCCGCTGTGGATCTACGACTTCGACGCGGCGCGGGTGGTCTGGGCCAACGCCGCCGGTCTGCGCCTGTGGCGGGCGGCATCCTGCACGGCGCTGGCGGCACGCGACCTGCGTGCCGACATGACGCCGTCGATCGAGGCGCGGCTGCTGCAGTTCCGCGACGACTTCCTGCGCGGCGCCGGGCGCCAGTCGGAGACCTGGACGCTCTATCCCGACGGACGGCCGACGACGCTGCGCGTCGTCTTCTCGGGCCACCGCCTCGCCGACGGCCGCATGGCGATGCTGTGCGAGGGGCGGGCGGAACTCTCCGAGACGCCGGAGCGCATCCGTTCGGCCGAGGCGCTGCTGCACACGCCGGTGATGATCACGCTGCACGATCCGAACGGCCTGCCGCTCTATCGCAATCCGGCGGCGCGGCATTCGCGGGCGAGCGCCGAAGCACGCTTCGCCGAGCGCTTCGTCGACCCGGCCGACCATGCCGCTCTGATGGAGGCGATCGCCGCGCACGGCCACGGCATGACGGTGGCCAAGGTCGCGACCGCCCGCGGGACGCGCTGGCACGAGATCTCGGCCCGAATCTGCCACGACGCGGTCGACGGCTCGCCCGCCCTGCTCGTCACCGAGACCGACGTCACCGCCCACAAGACCGCCGAGATCCGCATCCGCTATCTCGCCGAGCACGACACGCTGACGGGACTTCCCAACCGTTCCGGCCTGCGCGACGAACTCGCCCGCCGGATCGCCGCGGCGGCGGAGGCACCCGACTCGCTCGCCGTCCTCTTCGTCGATCTCGACCGCTTCAAGACGATCAACGACTCGCTCGGCCATTCGACCGGCGACGGCATTCTCGTCCAGGCGGCGGAACGGCTGATCGACGCCGTCGGCACGCGCGGCTTCGTCGCCCGCTTCGGCGGCGACGAGTTCCTCGTCGGCCTCGACCTCGGCGGCAACGACGGTGCGGCGAGCGACATGGCCGGCCGCATCCTCGCCGCGCTCGAGCGGCCGATGCGGGTCGGACCGCGAGAGCTCGCAGTCTCCGCCTCGATCGGCATCGCCGTGCATCCGCGCGACGGCGGCGACGTCGACACGCTGGTGCGCCATGCCGACGTCGCCATGTATGCCGCCAAGGAGCACGGCGCCGGGCGCTGGGCGGTCTTCGACCCGGCGATGATGGTCGACGTCGAGCAGCTGCTGCACTACGAGACGCAGCTCCGCCGGGCGCTCGATCAGGGCGAGTTCGAAGTGTGGTGGCAGCCGCGGCTGTCGATCGCGACGGGCCGCATCGCCGGCGCCGAGGCGCTCTTGCGCTGGCATCATCCGACGCAGGGGCTGGTGATGCCCGGCGCCTTCATTCCCGTCGCCGAGCGGACCGGGCTGATCGACAAGATCGGCGCCTGCGTGCTGCGCGAGGCGGCGCTGCAGCAGCGGGCCTGGGCGGACGCCGGCCACGATCTCACCGTCTCGGTCAATCTCTCGGCCCGCCAGTTCCGCGATCCGGCCCTGCCGCGCATGGTCGAGGAGGTGCTGCGCGAGGCCGGCTGTTCGGCCAAACGGCTGCAGCTCGAGATCACCGAGTCGCTGCTGATCGGCGACTGCCGCACCTCGGCCGCCAATCTCGACGCGCTCGCGGCACTCGGCCTGTCGATCGCCATCGACGACTTCGGCACCGGCTATTCCAACCTCGCGACGCTGCAGCGCCACCCGATCGACACGCTGAAGATCGACCGCTCCTTCGTCGCCACGCTGGAGACGCGGCCGGCGCTGGCCGAGCTGATCATCGGCATGTGCCGGCTGCTCGACATGCAGATCGTCGCCGAGGGCGTCGAGACCGAGGAGCAGCTGGCCTGGCTCGAGGCGCGCAACTGCCACGAATACCAGGGCTATCTCTTCAGCCCGGCGATCCCGGCCGACGACTTCGACAATCTGCTGCGCCGTCAGGACGAGCTCCTCGCCTCGCCGCGCACCGACGAGGGCCGCTCGCCGCTGTGGGATCTGGTGCCGCTGGTGCGCCGGGAAGGCGATCTCGAATGGCAGGTGCCGGGCGAGGCGCCCAAGGTGCGCCGGCTGGCGATCGCCGGCGCCGTCGAGGCCTTCGTGCGACGCGAACAGCGCTGAACCCGTGATCAGTCCCCGAGAGCACGCCACAGCGCCGCGAGGAAGCCGTCGCGGGTGGCGGGCGGGGTGATGCCGCGCGTCTCCCAGACGTGGCGGGCGAGGAAGTGACGGGCGAGTTCGAAGGCGGCGCGCAGCTCGGGCGTCGCCACCTGCCCCCAGGTCGCCGGATCGTCGGCATCGGCGACGGCGAGGAAGCCCGGCAGCGGCAGCAGCCGATCGGCCCAGCGGGCGCCGGCGATGCGCCCGGCGGCACGCCCCGTCTTGGGGCTGACCCAGGCGAGATCGGCGACGTCGGCGCCCTCCCCGGTCAGCGCGCATTCCGAGAGATCGAGGCCGAAGCCGAGCGCCTCGACGATCGCCAGCTCGAAACGCACCACCAGTTCGGCGGCGAGCCGCGGCCGGTCGAAGTGATCGAGGATCACCTCGAAATGCTCGAAGAGTTCGGGGTGCGGATCGCGCTCGGGCAACAGGCGCAGGTGGGCGGCGAGGGTCTGGACGGCGTTGAGCGCCAGCGGATCGGCCATCAGCCCGGCGGCGCGGGCATCCGTCGATTCCACCGCGAAATGGCCGAGATGCTCGTCGAGGCGGGCGCGCCAGACGACGTCGAGGCGATTGCCGATCTGGAGATGGGGGGCGTGGCGTCGCGAGCGGCCGCCCTTGACGACGCCGAGATGGCGGCCGTGACCGCGGGTCATCAGCTCGACGAGCGCATCCGCCTCGCCCAGCCGCCGCGTCCCCAGAACCCGTCCGACGTCGCTCCACTCCATGGGCGCCCTGCCCTCTCGATGTTGTCGGGCGAAGCCGGAACAGCCGTCGTCCCCGGCCGGGAGCCAGTCACTCCTTCGGCAGTTCCAGGCCCATCTGGCGATAGCGCTCGGGGTCGTCGGACCAGTTCTCGCGCACCTTGACGAAGAGGAAGAGGTGGATCTTCTGCTCCGCCGCGTCCTCGATGTCCTTGCGCGCCGCCATCGAAACGGCCTTGATCGTCTCGCCCTTGTTGCCGATGACGATGCGCTTCTGGCTCTCGCGGGCGACGAAGATCGTCTGCTCGACGCGGACGGAGCCGTCCTTCTGCTCCTTCCAGAGCTCGGTCTCGACCGTCGACTCGTAGGGCAGCTCGTCGTGGACACGCAGGAACAGCTTCTCGCGGGTGATCTCGGAGGCGAGCTGGCGCATCGGCAGGTCGGAGATCTGATCTTCCGGATAGAGCCACGGCCCTTCCGGCATCTGGCCGGCGAGCCAGGCGAGCACGTCGGAGACGTGATCGCCGGTCAGCGCCGAGACCATGAAGGTGCGCTCGAAGGGGATGCGTTCGTTGAGCGCGGCGGTGAGCGCCAGCAGCGCCTCGCGACGGACCAGATCGACCTTGTTGAGGATCAGCACCTTGCGATGGTTCATGCCGGCGAGGCGCTCGATCACCGCCTCGGCCGCCTCGTCGAGGCCCTTCTTGGCGTCGATCAGGCAGCACACCAGATCGGCGTCGGCGGCGCCGCCCCAGGCGGTCGTGACCATCGCCCGGTCGAGCCGGCGGCGCGGCCGGAAGATGCCGGGCGTGTCGACGAAGATGACCTGAGACGGGCCCTCGATGGCGATGCCGCGCACCAGCGCGCGCGTCGTCTGCACCTTGTGGGTGACGATCGACACCTTGGAGCCGACGAGGGAGTTCAACAACGTCGACTTGCCGGCGTTGGGCGCGCCGATCAGTGCGACGAAGCCGGCGCGGGTGGCGGCGACCGGTACGGTCGCATCAGGCTCGGTCATCGCTTTCGTCCTTCCACAATCCCTCGCGCACCAGCACGCGGGCGGCGGCGTTCTGTTCGGCTTCTCGCTTGGACCGGCCGGTGCCGATCAGGCCCTCGACCGGGCCGGTGATGTCGACGGCGATCTCGAAGCGAGGATCGTGGTCGGGTCCCGTACGGGAGACCTGTCGGTAGACCGGCGCCGAGAGGCCGCGGCCCTGCAGCCATTCCTGCAACGTCGTCTTGGCGTCGCGCAAGGGTCCACGCGCCGCCTTCATCCGCTCGCTCCAGTGCTTCTCGACGAAGGCACGGGAGACGTCGAAGCCGGCGTCGAGATGGATCGCGGCGATCACCGCCTCCATCACGTCGGCGAGGATCGCCGCCTTGGTGCGTCCGCCCGACTGGGCCTCGCCCGAGCCGAGCCGGATCGCCGCGCCGAGACCGAGGTCGCGGGCGACGTCGGCGCAGGTCTCGCGCTTGACCAGCGCGTTGAGGCGACGGGCGAGTTCGCCCTCCTCGGCGTCGGGGAACGTCGCATAGACCATACCGGCCACGGTCAGCGCCAGCACGCGATCGCCGAGGAACTCAAGACGCTGATAGCTGTCGCCGGCGACCTGCACGGCGCTGGTGTGGGTCAGAGCCCGGACGAGGAGATCGCGATCGGCGAAGCGGTGGCCGATCTTCTCCTCCACCGCCTCCAGAGAGACGTGCGTCTTCATCACAGCAGTCCGAAGAGGCGCTTCCAACGGACCTCCCACGGCCAGGTCCAGACCTGCCAGGCCTGCGCGCCCTCGTCGATCGAGAAGAACACGATGCGGGCCTTGCCGATCAGGTTCTCGTAGGGCACGTAGCCGACCGCGTCGAGGAAGCGGCTGTCCTGGGAGTTGTCGCGGTTGTCGCCCATCATGAAATAGT
The DNA here is from genome assembly GCA_002298965.1 of Rhizobiales bacterium UBA697. Classification (GTDB taxonomy): domain Bacteria; phylum Pseudomonadota; class Alphaproteobacteria; order Rhizobiales; family Ancalomicrobiaceae; genus Pinisolibacter. Next base: position 43,362 of record DBMN01000133.1, read on the forward strand.
GGCCGGCGGGCACGACGTATTCCGGCGTGTTGTTCTGGAAACCGCCGTCCTCGCGCTTGAGGATGGTGTGGGTGACGCCGCCGGGCAGCGTCTCCAGATAGGCGCGGGTCTTGATCTTGACGCCGTAGAAGTCGTTCTCGACGAAGGGCTCGGCCGCCTCGACCTTCACCGGCTCGCCGTTGATGTGGAGCAGGCCCTGCTTCACCTGGATGCGGTCGCCGGGCAGGCCGATCACCCGCTTGATGTAGTCGGTGGCGTTGTCCTTGGGCAGCTTGAAGACGACGACGTCGCCGCGCTTGGGCTCGGAGCCCCAGATGCGGCCGGAGAAGTTCAGTCCGTCGAGCGGCCAGGGCAGCGAGAAGCGCGAATAGCCGTAGCTGTACTTGGAGACGAAGAGATAGTCGCCGACCAGCAGCGTCGACTTCATCGATCCCGAGGGGATGTTGAAGGGCTGGAACAGCAGCGTGCGGACGACCAGCGCCAGCAGCAGTGCCTGCACCACCACCTTGACGGTTTCGCTCCAGGAATTCTCCGCCGCCGGCTTGTCGGTCACGCTCATCTCTCTCGTCTTTCCGCGTCGAAGGCGTGATAGCGCGCCGGGGGCCGGCACGCAAATGAATCAACCGGTCGCCCGTTCGCCCGGACCCGCACCCGTCCCGGCGGTCGGCCAGTCGGCCGGCCGGGCCGAGATCACCACGAAGGCCTGGGCCAGCGGATGATCGTCGGTGATGGTGAGATCGATCCTCGCGACGAATCCGGGCGGCGTCATGGCCGCGAGCCGTTCCGACGCGCGGCCCGAGAGGTTCATCGTCGGTCGGCCCGAAGGCTCGTTGACGACACCCATCTCGGTCCAGGACACGCCCTGCGCGATGCCGGTGCCGAGCGCCTTGGCGCAGGCCTCCTTGGCGGCGAAGCGCTTGGCGTAGCTCGCCGCACGGTTCTTGCGACCGTCCGACTTGCGCCGCTCGATCTCGGTGAAGCAGCGGTGGGTGAAGCGCTCGCCGAAGCGCTCGAGCGAATGTTCGATGCGGCGGATGTCGATCAGGTCCGAACCGATGCCGAGGATCATGTCGCCCTCTTCATGTCTGAGGCCGAGGGTGCTTTCGCACCCGGCCTCCGGAGACACGCGAATTTCCCGTCTGGACCGGGCCACGAGAAATTCGCGTACGGAATGCCGTCGATCCTCTTCAAGGCCCGACGGCATCGGCGCGCGCCACGTCCATCAGCCGGCGCATCTCGCGCACCGAGGCCTCGAGACCGACGAAGATCGCCTCGCCGATCAGGAAGTGGCCGATGTTGAGTTCGCGGATCTCCGGCATGGCGGCGACCGGGGCGACGTTGGCGAAGGTCAGGCCGTGGCCGGCGTGGACCTCGAGGCCGGCCTTCGCGCCGAAGGCGGCGGCGGCGGCGAGGCGCGCCCGTTCGGTCTCGGCTTCCGCCGCACGGCCCTCGTCGAGCAGGTCGCAGTACTTGCCGGTGTGGAGTTCGACCACCGGTGCGCCCATCTCGACCGCCGCCTCGAGCTGGCGCGGATCGGGCTCGACGAAGAGCGAGACGCGGATGCCGCGATCGCGCAGGCGGGCGATCATCGGCGCCAGATGCGCGCGACCACCGGCGGCGTCGAGGCCGCCCTCGGTGGTGCGCTCGGCACGGCGTTCGGGAACGATGCAGGCGGCGTGCGGCCCGTGGCGCAGGGCGATCTCGACCATCTCGTCGGTCGCCGCCATCTCGAGATTGAGCGGCAGGGCGATCTCGGCCATCAGCCGTTCGATGTCGCTGTCACGGATGTGGCGACGATCCTCGCGCAGATGCGCGGTGATGCCGTCGGCCCCGGCGGCTGCGGCCAGATGCGCGGCGCGCACCGGATCGGGCAGCAGCCCGCCGCGCGCGTTGCGGATGGTGGCGACGTGATCGATGTTCACCCCGAGACGGAGGGTGGCGGAGGATGCGGACTGCGACATCGACGGCTCCCGGCTCTGATTCACCACCGCCGATCGGAACCCGCGGGTACCGACACATAGGACCCCGCGACGTCGGGAACAAGACGGCGTCGCTCAGGCCAGCCCCGACGAACCGGCCAACTCGGCTTCGACCGCGGCCCGAAGAATCGGCAGAGCTTCCCGAGCGGTTCGCAGAACCGTGCGCGGCGACACGTTGCCATAGTCATGGCGATAGACGTTGCCGGCACCACGCAGATCGCGCCACGGAATCTCCGGGTGGCGCTCCACCACCTCGACATCGAGCCTTCGTGCCGCTTCGGAGATGATCTCGAGGCAGCGGACGACGGCATAGAAAGTCCGCCTGTCCGCCGCGAGCGCGTCCAACGACACGTTGCTCGTGAACTCCTGCGCCAGACAGATATTGTCGAGCATGTCTTCGAGGGCGGCGAGGCTGCGCTCAGAAAGCATGGACCAGATCCCGCTCGATCGACAGTCGCGGGCGCGGGCGCAACCCCTCCCGATGCACCACATCGACACGGGTCGGAAAAAGCTCGCCGACGAAGTGCTGCAGGCCGACGAACTCCCAGACACCGATCGGCGCCGCGGGATCGAGATCGACGAGGATGTCGACGTCGCTGTCGGCGGTCGCCTCGCCACGCGCGGTCGAGCCGAAGAGCGCGGCGTGGAGGACGCCCCGCTGCATCAGTTCGGCGCGATGTTTCACCAAGATGGCGAGCGCTTCGTCCCGGGTCATGGCCGGATTCGACCATTCTTTCCGGCCGAAATCAAGGCGCGGAGCCGTGCCCGCCCGCCTCAGATGTTGCGGCTGCCCGGCTTCACGGCGGGGAGCGCGGCCAGCTCCGGCGGCAGGGCGTCGGCGGGGTAGGCCGGCACCTCGTACTCGGCCAGCGCCACCAGCGGCACGCCGCAGTCGGCCTTGCCGGCGGAACGGTCGATCAGGCAGGCCACCGCCACCACCTCGGCGCCGATGGCGGTCAGCGCCGCCACGGTCTCGCGCGAGGAGAGGCCGGTCGTCACGATGTCCTCGATGATGACGACGCGGGCGCCGGGCTTCAGTTCGAAGCGGCGCAGCCGCATCTCACCGCCCTCGCGCTCGGTCCACACGGCGGGCACGCCGAGGTGACGGGCGGTCTCGTAGGCCGGGATGATGCCGCCCATCGCCGGGCCGACGACGGCGTCGAGCCGATCGATGCCGGCGGCGCGGATCTTCTCGGCGAGCGCCCTGCAGACGATCTCGGTCTTCTCGGGATACTGGAAGACGCGGGCCTTCTGGATGAAGACCGGCGAGCGCAGACCCGACGACAGGATGAAGTGGCCGGTCAGCAGCGCGCCGCAGGACTTGAACACGTCGAGGACTTCGTCGCGGGTCATCATGGATCTCTCGAGGCTGGGAAAGTTCGCCCGTCATCACGCGGGAGCGCGGGCCTGTCAAGGCGAAAGGCCGCACCCGCGAACGGGGACATCCGGAGTGGGCCGAATTGCCGAGCCCCATGCGAACCCTTTATACCGCTCGGCCACCGGACGACCGGAACCGCGATCCGTGGATCGCCAACGAGAAGCCGCACCGATGCAGAGCGCCCAGAGCGTCGCCTCCAGCCATGCCGTCCCGACGCGGATCGACGTCGAGGTCTTTTCGTCGATCCCGGAGATGTTCGAACGTTCCGTCGCAGCCTTCCGGGAGCGCGTCGCCTACGTCAACATGGGCCGCAGCCTGACCTACGACGACCTCGGCGCCAAGGCGCGCGACTTCGCCGCCTTCCTCCAGGGCCATCTCGGCCTGCCGAAGGGCACGCGGGTGGCGCTGATGATGCCGAACCTGCTGCAGTATCCCGTCGCCCTCTTCGGCACGCTCCGGGCCGGCTGCATCGTGGTCAACTGCAATCCGCTCTATTCGGCGCGCGAGCTCGAGCATCAACTGGCCGATTCCGGCGCCGAAGTCGTCGTCGTGCTGGAGAACTTCGCCCATGTCGTCGCCGAAGTGGTCGGGCGGACGGGGGTGAAGACGGTCGTCGTCACCCGGGTCGGCGATCTCCTCGGCGCCGCCAAGGGCGCGCTCGCCAACTTCATGGTGAAGCGGGTGAAGAAGATGGTGCGGCCTTGGGACATTCCCGGCCACGTGCCCTTCGCCCGCGCGCTCGCCCACGGCGCCCGCCATGCTTCGGAGATGCCCGAGCTCGAACGCGACGATCTCGCCTTCCTGCAATATACCGGCGGCACGACGGGCAGCCCCAAGGGCGCGATGCTCACCCACGGCAACGTCATGGCCAACATGTTGCAGGGTCATGCGTGGCTGGAGCCGGTGCTGCGCGACACGAAGGAAACCATCCTCACCGCGCTGCCGCTCTATCACATCTTCGCGCTGACGGCGAATTGCCTGACGTTCCTCAAGATCGGCGCGACCAATGTTCTCGTCACCAATCCGCGCGACATCTCGGGACTGGTGAAGACCCTGCGCAAGTACCGCTTCACCACGGTGACCGGCGTCAACACGCTGTTCAACGCGCTGCTGCACCACCCGAAGTTCTCGGAGATCGACTTCTCGGCTCTCAGGATCTCGCTCGGCGGCGGCATGGCGGTGCAGAGCGCGGTGGCGGCGAAGTGGAAGGCGGTCACCGGCCGTCCGCTGATCGAGGCCTACGGCATGACCGAGGCTTCGCCTTGCGTCACCATGAACCCGCTCGACGCGCGCGAGTTCAACGGCTCGATCGGCCTGCCCTTCCCCAACACCGAGGTGGTCATCCGCGACGAGGAAGGCCGCGACGTGCCGATGGGCGAGCCGGGCGAGCTCTGCGTGCGCGGGCCGCAGGTGATGCGCGGCTACTGGAACAATCCGGAGGAGACCCGCGCGGCGATGACGCACGACGGCTTCCTCAAGACCGGCGACATCGCCCGGGTCGACGCGGCCGGCTACTACTACATCGTCGACCGCAAGAAGGACATGATCAACGTCTCGGGCTTCAACGTCTTCCCGACCGAGATCGAAGAAGTGCTGGCCGACCATCCGGGCATCCTCGAGGCGGGGGCGATCTCCGTTCCCGACGAGCATTCCGGCGAGAAGGTCAAGGTCGTCGTGGTCCGGAAGGACCCGACGCTCGATGCCGAGAGCGTGGTCGAGCACTGCCGCCGCAACCTAGCGGCCTACAAGGTGCCGCGCGTCGTCGAGTTCCGCACCGAGCTGCCGAAGACCAACATCGGCAAGATCCTGCGCCGCGCCCTGCGCTGACGGGACTTCCGCGTCATTGGAACGAGGTTCGGCTCGATGTCCGTGCGCGATGCTTCGAGACGGCGTTCTGCGAACGCCTCCTCAGCATGAGGCGGTTGTATTTGCTCGGAAAACTGGGGAGCCTCATCCTGAGGAGCGCCGCAGGCGCGTCTCGAAGGATCGCGCACGGCGTCGAACCAGCTCCGCCGCATGACAACGAGAGAGGGTCGATCGGTTCCCCGATCGACCCTTTTTCACGTCCGTGCCGGACAGGCCGTCGTCACCAACGGCGATAGTAGGAGGGGCGATAGGGCGCCTCGTAGACGACCACCGGCGGGCGTTCCTCGACGACCACGACGCGGCGCTGGGGCTGCGGCAGGTCGACCTCGTTGCCGGCGGTCTTCATGCACTGGGCATAGGCGGTGTCGTAACGGCGCTGGAGGGCGGCGGCATCGCGCTCGCAGGCGCTGGCGCCGGCCATGGTGCCGAGCACCAGACCGCTGGCCGCACCGATCAGCGCGCCGGAGCCGACCTGACCCTGGGTCGAGCCGATCGCCGCACCGGCGCCGGCGCCGAGCA
>DBMN01000316.1 GCA_002298965.1 Rhizobiales bacterium UBA697
CGCCACCCGCATGGGGGGCGCCGCCGCGACGACCGTCACGCGGACGGCCGGCGTGGTGATGCTCACGACGCGGCTGCAGGATCTCGTCATCCTCGCGGCGGTTCTCGGCCGCGAGCTGGATGCCGCGCTCCTTGATGCCGGTCGGCAGGTGCAGCTTCGGCACCGGCGCGCGGATCAGACGCTCGATCGAGGTCAGATAGGCGCGTTCGTCGGGGGCGCAGAAGGAGACGGCCGAGCCCTCGGCGCCGGCACGCGCGGTGCGGCCGATGCGGTGGACGTAGCTCTCCGGGATGTTCGGCAGGTCGAAGTTGACGACGTGGGAGACGCCGTCGATGTCGATGCCGCGCGCCGCGATGTCGGTGGCGACCAGCACGCCGATCTCGCCGTCACGGAAGGCGGCCAGCGCCCGCTCGCGCTGCGGCTGGCTCTTGTTGCCGTGGATGGCGGCGGCGACGATGCCGGCGCGGTCGAGGTGCTTCACCACGCGGTCGGCACCGTGCTTGGTGCGGGTGAAGACGATGACGCGGTCGAAGTTCGGCTGCACCAGCAGATGCTCGAGCAGCGCCTGCTTCGACTTGACGTCGCAGAAGTAGACCGACTGCTCGACGCGCTCGGCGGTCGTGGCGACCGGCGCGACCGAGACCTTGACCGGCTCCTTGAGCCAGCCTTCGGCGAGGTTCGCGATCTGCTTCGGCATGGTGGCCGAGAACAGCAGCGTCTGACGCTTGGCCGGCACCAGCTTGGCGATGCGCTTCAGCGCGTGGACGAAGCCGAGGTCGAGCATCTGGTCGGCCTCGTCGAGGACGAGGTATTCGACGCGGTCGAGCCGGCACGAGCCGCGATCGACGAGGTCGAGCAGGCGGCCGGGAGTGGCGACGAGCACGTCGACACCGCGGAAGATGGCGCGTTCCTGCTTGCCGATCGAGACGCCGCCGAAGACGACCTCGACGGTGAGCGGCGCGGTGCCGGCATAGGTGCGGAAGCTCTCGGCGATCTGCGAGGCGAGCTCACGGGTCGGCGCCAGGATCAGCGAACGGGCCGAATGCGGGCCGGGGCGGCGATGATCGGCCATCAGCCGATGGATCAGCGGCAGCGCGAAGGCAGCGGTCTTGCCGGTACCCGTCTGGGCGATGCCGAGCAGGTCGCGGCCTTCCATGAGATGGGGGATCGCCTGCGCCTGGATCGGCGTGGGCGTCGTGTATTCGGCCTTGGCCAGCGCCTGGAGGATGGGGGCGGCGAGGCCGAAATCGGTGAACTGGGTCAAGTCTTGAACCTTCGAATGCGACAGGCCCCGGAGCCGGCCGATGTCGGCGGGCTCGCGTGACGGGATCGAATGACGATCCCCGCGTGAGATGGGGGCTGTCGAGGGATAAGCGATCGAGCGGCTCGAGAGAGAACGCCTGCCGCGCATGTTTCGGGCCTTCGGGGCCGCGCGCGGGCGTTCTTCACGCTTCTGTCGAACCTCCGCGATGCATCCCTGTGGACGGCCGCGGCGTCGCTGGACCCGTCAATGCACGAAGTTCGTGTCGGGATCAAGGCAATTCGCCGCAGGGGGAGGGCCCGTCGCGCAACCGGTCACCGCGGGCAGGGCACGGCGCGATCCGCATCGCACACTCTCGACATCCCCCCCGCCGGCTCGATAGATGAGACGACGACTTGCGAAACGCTGCCCAGGAACGCCCATGCCCCCCCGTTTCACGCCGCTGATGGCCTCGCTTCCCTCCACGGTGCCCTTCGTCGGCGCCGAGACGATCGAACGCCGCCGCGGTCGGCCCTTCCGCGCCCGCATCGGTGCCAACGAGAGCGTCTTCGGCCCGTCTCCGAAAGCATTGGCGGCGATGGCGGCGGCCGGCTCGACGAGCTGGCTCTACGGCGATCCCGAACTCTTCGAGATGAAGGCGGCGCTCGCCGCCCATCACGGCGTTCGCCCGGAGAACATCGTCGTCGGCGAGGGCATCGACGGCCTGCTGGGTCTCGTGGTGCGCCTCTTCGTCGAGAAGGACACGCCGGTCGTGACCTCCTTCGGCGGTTACCCGACCTTCGACTATCACGTCGCCGGCCACGGCGGCCGCTTCGTGCGCGTTCCTTACGTCGACGATCGCGAGAACCTCGAGGGCCTGGTCGAGGCGACGATCTGCGAGGCCGCGCAGCTTCTCTATTTCGCCAATCCGGACAACCCGATGGCCTCGTGGTGGTCGGCCGGCGAGGTCGAGGCGGCGATCGCCCGTCTACCCGAGGACAGCCTGATGATCCTCGACGAGGCCTATGGCGAGTTCGCCCCCGAAGGCGTGTTGCCGAAGGTCGACCCCGACGATCCGCGCGTGCTGCGCTTCCGTACCTTCTCCAAGGCCCACGGGATGGCCGGCATGCGGATCGCCTACGGCATCGGCGCGCCGGAGGTGACGCGCGCCTTCGACAAGATCCGCAACCACTTCGGCGTGTCGATCGTCGCCCAGGCCGGCGCGCTCGCGGCGCTGGCCGATCAGGAGTGGCTGACGTCCGTGATCGACCGGGTCAACCGCTCCAAGGCGCGGATCGCCGAAATCGCCGCCGAGAATGGCCTCGTCGCGCTGCCCTCGGCGACCAATTTCGTGACGGTCGACTGCGGCCGCGACGGCGACTTCGCCAAGGCGGTGCTCGACGGACTGATCGAACGCGATCTCTTCGTACGCAAACCCTGGACGCCGCCGATGGACCGCTGCATCCGCATCTCCGCCGGCAACGACGCCGACCTCGATCTGCTGGCGGCAGCCCTGCCGGGCGCGTTGGCGGACGCGGCGAAGACGGTCGGCGGCTGAGAGCGGCGGGGAGGGCGCCTCAGCGACGGCCGAGGCGGATCTGCCAGTGGGTGAGGCGCAGGCGCAGGTCGGCGACGATCGCCCGCACCCGGTCGGCGAAGGCGCTCGTCCGAACCGTCGCGACGATCGCCCGGATCCGCGCGCGGGCGGCGGCGAGCATC
>DBMN01000099.1 GCA_002298965.1 Rhizobiales bacterium UBA697
CAGCACGCCCGCGTCGACGCCGACGCCGACGCCGGCCGCGTTGCCGAAGGCCAGCGCGCCGGAGATGCCGACGACCGCGAGTTCCTCGCCGCGCGCCATGACGACGACGTCGCCGGCCGAATCGATGCCGCGCACCGTCGGCGCGGTCTTGCCGGGCGCGCGCACCGTGGCGGTGACGGCGTCGGTGACCCAGACGACGCCGAAGGCACCGGCGACCGAGACGCCGTCCGGCGCGATCGATCCGGCGAGGACCAGATTGACCAGCGACGGCGCCGAGGAGGCCTCGACCATCACGCCGCGATGCATTTCCCGGCCGCCGATGTCGGTGAACCAGTCGCCACCCGCCTCGGCCGTGACCCGCGCGGCCCCGTCGATCAGCGCTTCGGTGGTGTCGTTCACCACCAGCATGCCGACCGAGGCACCGACCGCCGCGGCGCCCTTGGGGCTGACCGACAGCTGGCCGGCGATCGAGCCGATCGAGGCGGCGTTGGTCGCCTTGACGCGGACGCTGCCGCCGGCCTTGACCGTGGTGTCGCCGGCCGTGCTCTTGTCGTCGAACCGGCCGATCCACGCCCGCGTCGTGTCGGCGACGACCGTCACCGAGATCGATCCGCCGACCGCATAGGACTTGCCGCCGGCCCCGCCCAGCGTCAGCGCCTGGACCGTCGTCGACTGATCGGCCAGCACCGCGACGGTGCCGCCGGCATCGACGGTCGCGCCCTCGATCCGTGCGGTGACGCGATCGTTGACCAGTCCGATGCCGATCGCCGCGCCGACGCCGCCACCGCCGGTCGAGATGCCGACGCCGCCGGTCAGCGCCCGCATCGTCGCGCTGTCCTTCGCCGACACCGTGACGTCGGCCGCGCGGCTCGCGCGGGCCGTGTTGCGCGCCGTCACCGTCGAGCCGCCGGTGATCGCCGCCTCGACCTTGTCGGCGACGCGGTTGATGGCGAAGCTCGCGCCGACCGCCACGCCGTTGCCGCCCGAGATCGCCCCGCCGATCGCCGCCGAGACGATCTTGCCGTCGATCGCCCCGTCGCTGTCGCGCGACACCGCCGAGAGGGCGACACCGCCGCCGTCGGTCGTGACCGTCGCATTGTCGATGATCGCGCTGGTCTCGACCTTGACCTGATTGTAGGCGAGCGCCGCGCCGAAGGCCTGCGACTTCGCCGCGAGCCCCAGCGCGCCGGCGACCGACTGGATGCCGGCGCGGTCGGTCGCGGTCGCCGAGAGCGAGGCGGCCTTGACGTCGGCATTGGCGACGCCGGCCCGGATGCCGCCGGCCTCGCCGGGGATCTGGCCCTTCGAGTCGATCAGGTTGATCGCCACGGTGAAGCCGGCCGCGGCGTCGGAGGCGCCGCCCTTGGCGCTCGCCGCGGCGCCGATCGCCCAGGAGTTGATCCGCTGGTCCTCGAGCGCGTCGAGCACGAGATCGCCGCCGACGTCGATCGACGAGCGACGGTTGGTGCCGCGCACCTCCGCCCGGGTCGAGGTCGAGATCAGCGCGAAGGCGAGCGAGCCGCCGACCGCCGTGCCCGAGGTCGCGAAGCTCGCGCCGCCGGCGATGTTGGTGATGTCGGTCGTCGCCTTGGCGCGCAGGCCGACGTTGACCGCCGGCGACCGCCCGGTGACCGTCGCCCCGTCGATCACCGCCGAGACGTCGTCCTTCAGCACCACCGCCGAGACCGAGCCGGCATAGGCGTCCGACGACGTCCCCGCGGCGACGCCGACGCCCATCGAGGCGATGGTGATCGAACCGCCGAGGCGGGCATCCAGCGTCAGCTGCTCGGTCGCCGCCGACGGCCGGCCGGTGAAGTCGATCGTCAGCCGGCCCTTGTCCGGCGTGGCGGGCGAGGCCGGCGCGGCGATCCGGTCGACGATCGAGGCCTGGACGATCGCGATCGTCTGGTCGAAGGCGAAGGCGCCGGCGATCGAGCGCGTGTCCGACCCGCCGAAGGCGACGGCGACGCCGCCGATCGCCGCGATCGTCACCGTGTCGTCGACCGCCTTCACGCTCAGCGAGCCGACCCGGATCGAGCCGGCGGCGTTGATCAGCGCCCGCGCGCCGACCGACTGGATGCGGATGTCGACCGCCCCGGCGAAGCCGAGGCCCGACTTGGCGTTCGTCGGCACCGTCGCCGTGGTCGAGGCATCGCCCGTGCGGATGACCTGCTTCGACGAGCCGTTCGGGCCGAGGAGCGCGTTGTAGATGTCGTCGTCGTCGGCATCCTGGCCCTGGGCCGAGAGGCCGTTGTTGGCCGGAAGGGCGTTCTGCGCGACGTTGGTCGGTGTCTGCGGCGTCGACGACGCGGGCGCGCCGGTCTGCACGACGCCGGCCACGACGATGTCGACGTCGGTGCCGTGGACGGCCGCGTCGAGCGCCAGCGACGATCCGGAAATGTCGACCGTCCCCGCCGCCGTCGGCGCGATCGCGTTCGGCGAGGTGCCGCTCGCCCCGACGGCGATGCCCGGATCGACGCCGATGAAGGCGGCGACGTCGTCGGTCGAATTCACGATGTAGGCCGAGGCGCCGATGCTCTTGCCGCCGGTCTTTCCGGCCGTCAGCGAGCCGATCACCGCGACGCGCAGCCCGTCGCTCTCCGCCGCGATCGACAGCGCGCCGCCGCCGGTGATGGTCGGGCCCCTGTCGCCGATCACTTCGAGCCCGGCGCGGGTGACCGCGTCGACCACCAGCACGCCGAGCGTGCCGTTGAAGGCGGTGCCGCCGGTCGACCCCGCCGACGAGCCGGCCGCCGCCACCAACACGCGCGACAGCGTCTCCTTGGCCTTGACGTCGAGCTTGCCGGCCGCACCGACGCCGACCTTGGCGGCGCCGACGATGCGGGCGACCGTCTCGGTGTCGTAGGAGGCGACGGCGGCGGTCACGCCGAGGCCGTTGGCGCTGCCGCCCGACAGCGGCGTGACCAGCGAAGCGGCGCCCTTGGCGATGCTGCCGTTGCCGGCGCGATAGGCGTTGACCGCACCCGCCGGGCTCAGGTCCCAACGGCCGAGACCGGCGAGATCGACCGACTGATGCAGCATCACCGCATTGACCGCGACGCTCTGCCCGTCGCCCGCCGCGAACGAGATCGACGCCTTGCCGTCGGCGGTCTTGCCGGTGACCGTGCCCGACTGGTCGGCCCCCTGGTTGACCTGCGCGCCGTCGCCGATCTCGGCGATCGCCTCGTCGGTGTAGACGAGGACCGAGATCGCGCCGGAGGCCGAGGTCGAGCCTTCCGCCGACGAGTTGCCCGCCGCCGCGACCCAGCTGTTGACCAGCCGGCTGTCGAGGCCGAGCGTGCCGTCCATCAGTTCCTTGAAGGTGGCACCGGGCTTGTCGGCGAAGTCGTTCTTGTAACCCTCGTAGATGTTGCCGGGGTTGTTGATGAACGGGTACTTGGTCTCGGCCGCGACCGCGATCGTGCCGGCCGCGTCGACGACGCCGGTGCCGTCGATCCGCGCCGCGGTCTTGGTCGAATAGACGCCGACGCCGAGCGCCACCGCGCCGACACTGTCGCCGGAGGATCCCGCCGACTGCTGCGTCGTCGGCTTCTTGACGAAGGCCTTGGCGACCAGCTTGGTCTTCTGCTCGGCGCTCGCCGCCACGTCGATGTCGCCGCCCGAGACGAGCCGCGTCGACGCCGGCAGCTTGCCGGTGCTGTCGGGAACGTTGGCGCTGCCGACGATCGCCGAGACGGTGTTCTCGACCGAGGAGACCGCGACCGCGCCGCCGAGCGCCAGCGACCCCGAGGTCGTCGGCGCCGTGCCGGTGTTGGTCTTGGCGGCCTTGGCCTTCTCCTGCGCTTCCTTCAGCTCGGAGAAATAGTCGTAGACGCCCTTGATCGCCTCGGCGCCCATGGCGTCGCCGGAGCGGAACATCTTGTCGAGCGCGTTGGTCTTCGAGCCGGTGTCGATCGAGGATTCGTTCTCGATCGCGCTCTCGAGCGAGGCGCGGATGCCGATGCCGGCCGTCGTCTCGACGTCGGTGAAGGAATGCTTCGTTCCCTTGCCGAGCTTCGTCAGATCGACTTCGCGGGCATCCGCCACGGCATCGCGCGAGGCGACGAGGCGGAAATGCGTATCGTCGACGCGGACGACGAAATAGGACGTGTTGGTCGAAAGCCCGCCGATCTCGCGATCCGACGCGGTGACGGTCGTCGTCCCGGTCGAGCCGGCGGCCTGCTGCGTCAGCACCCGCGTCTTGGTCGGATCGACGCGATAGACCACCTCGTCGCCGGTCTTGAACCGTGCCGACGCATCGAGCCCGGCATCGGAGAACGTGTCGCGCGTCGCGTCGACCACGCCGCCCTTCGACGCATCCGCCGTCGGATCGAAGGAAAGCGCCGTGCGCAGGGCCGCAAAGGCATGGACGCCGGGCTTGGTGCCCGCCGTGACGGTCACGACCCTACCGGTCGAATCCTTCAGCGTGAAGGCGCCGCCGTCGATCGCCGCGACGGTGTAGGTCTCGTCCTCCGACAGCCCGCCGAGCGCCGCGCCGTCCTCGCCCGAGGCGAGCTTGTAGCGGACCTGATCGCCGACCTTGAAGCCGTTGCCGGCGAGCACCACGCGCCCGCCGTCGACGCCCATCAGCGTCACCTGCTCGGTCGCGCCCACCCGCTCGAACGAGAAGGTGCCCGACGTCGCGCTGCGCAGCGCCACCGGGATGCCGTCGCCGTTGACGAAGCTCAGCTTGTCGCCGACGACCTGCACGACATAGGTCTCGCCGTCGACGAGATCGCCGAGCGACGTGCCCGCGGCGGCGTGGAACACCACCAGATCGCCCGACGCGAGCCCTGACTTGGCGAGCGTCAGCGTGCCGGCCTGCGGGTCGTAGGGCACGTCCTTCGTGGTGTCGATCGTCACCGAGGCGGAGAGCGCCGGCACGACGCGCGTGAAGGCATGGGTGCCGAGCGTCGCCGGCAACGTCAGCGTCAGGGCATCGCCGCCGCTCTTCGCCTTCAGCGCGAAGGACGAGGCGTCAGCCCCGGTCACCACGTAGGTCTGGCCGTCGACCAGACCGCCGATGGCGCCGGCCGGATCGGCCTTGTAGACGACCTCGTCGCCGTCCTGGAACGACTGGCCGGCGACCGAGATCCGCGTGCCGTCGATCGCCCCCATGGCGCCGACCGCGCCGACCACCGTCGACAGCGTCTGCGTCGACCCCGCCGTCATGCCGGTGGTGTCGAGATCGATGCTCGGCTTCAGCGTCAGGCGGAAATGATCGGCGTCGACCAGGCTGACGTAATAGGTCTGGCCGGAGACGAGGCCGCCGATCGCGGCGACCGGCTCGGCGATCCCGATCTTGCTCGCGCCGGCGGCATTGTAGACGACCGCCTGCCCCTGCTTCAGCCCGTGCTTGGGCACGGTGAAGGTGTTGGTCGTGGTGTCGACCGTCGTGGCGGAGGAAGCGTCGAACTTCTTGACCGAGCCCGCGCCGGTGTCGCCGCCGGTCGGCGCGGCGAGCACGGTGCCCTGGACATTGGTGGTGATCGTCGCCGTGTCGATCGCCACCGCGGCCGAGAGCACCTTGTTGACGTCGCCTTCGGTGCCGACTTCCGCCTTCTGGGCGAACTCGGTCTTGCCCTTGGACTGGATGTTGACGCTGCCGGCACGCGACACCACCGAGGTCCCGACCTCGGTCGTCGCCGAGACCGCGAGATCGAGCACGCCGACGATCGCCGCCAGGGCCCGGGCGTCGTTGTTGGAGGTGGCGTTCTCGCCCGTCCCGGTGGTGGTCGAGGTCGCGTCGGCCTTGGCGGCGCCCTTGATCGTCGCCTCGCCGTTGGCGAGCACGGTGACGTCGCCCTTGGCGTCGATCGTCGTCGCGCCCTTCAGCTGCGCCGTCACGTCGGATTCGGCGACGCCGACCGCCACCGCGACCTGCGTGCCGCCGAGCTTGTTGACGACGCCCTGCGTCTTTTCCTGCGGCTTGGCCGTGGCGGTCGGGTTGGCGGCGACCCGCGAGGTCGCCGTGATGGTCACAGACCCGTCGGCGCGCACCGTCGTGCCGTCGAGGATCACGTGGCTGTCGGCGGAGCGCTCCACCACGTCCGCCGCGATGCCGGTGGCACCCAGCCCCATGGCGAGCAGACGGTCGGCCGTCTTGGCGCCGTTGGCGACCCAGCTGCCGTAGGAGACGCCGAGATCCTCCTGCGTCGCCACGCCGGCGACCGCCGTCGAGGTGATCGAGACGTCGCCGCCGGCGAGCGTCGCGCCGGTCAGCGTGATCGCCGCCTTGTGGTTGTCGACCGCCACCAGCGGCGTGTTGAGGAGGGCGACCTCCATCTCCGCCGCGTCGATCGAGATCGCGCCGGCGGCATAGTTGCCCTGACCCTGGGCCAGCAGCTTGGCGCCGCTGCCGACGTCGATCAGCCGTCCGCCGATGCGGATCGCGCCCGCCGCGGCATCCCGCGCGCCGGTGTCGATCGAGGCCGCCGCCACGCCCTGCGCCGCGCCCGAGACCGACACGCTCTCGCCGATCAGCGAGACCGCGTGGCCGTTGGTGGCGAGCGTCGCGCCGAAGACGACGCTGCCGCCGTTGACCAGCATCTTGGTCTTGTCGACCGTCAGCAGGCCCGACGAGGAGGCATCGAAGGACTGGGCGAAGTTCGACGAGGCGTTGCGACCGTTGTTCTCCGGGAACGGGTCGTAGCCCGGCGCGGTCGAGACGTAGAGATCGGCCTTGAAGCCGGCATCGAGCGAGGAAACGACGATCTTGTCGCCGAAGGCCACGGTCTTCGACCCGAGCACGTCGAGCCCGCCGCTCGGACCGCGGAAGTCGACCGCCACGCCGGCGGCGACGTCGTCGGTGAAACGCGAGAGCCCGATCGCGGCCGAGCCGCCCGCCGCGGTCGTGATCGTCGTGTCGGCGGCGTCGGTGATCGTCAGGACCTCGCGGTCGCCGGCGAGCGCCGTCGCATGGTTCTGCGTCGCGCCGAGCGTCAGGCGGCCGACGTCGGCCAGCACCCGCACCTGCTCGACGTCGCTCGTGTCGACGAAGTCGCGCCGCGTGCCGCCCGCCTGATCGGCGACGTCGGTCGTCACCTTGCCGCCGTCGACGATGCCGATCGTCACCGAAGCGATCGAGCCCTCGACCGCGGTGTCGCCGGTGCCGATGTCGACGACGTCGGTGCCGCCGTTGCCGGCGACCGAGATCTTCACCCCCGGCGCGTATTTGGCGAGGCTCGCCTCGACGGTGATCACGTCGTCCTTCGACGTGCCGACGATCGACAGTTCGTCGAGCGCCGCGGTGACCTCGTAGGAGGCGCGGACCTTCTTCGACAGCTTGTCGACGATCTCGATCTTGGCGGCGCCCTGGCCCTGCGACGAACCCGCCGCGCCCTGATCGGCCATGCGCACGATGACCGACTGCGCCGTCTCGCCGCCGGCGATGTCGGCCAGCGCGAAGGTCTCGGAGCTCATCAGCAGGCGCGGTTCGAGCACCTCGAAGCGCATCGGCTTGCGGCGCACACGCGGTGCCTCGAGGACGCGCGAAACCGACGACGAAAGACGTCGCCTGAGTTCCCCCAGCCCTCGCGTCACCCTGTCCGGCACGAACCCCTCGCCTGCAGCGTCCTCCGACCGGTCGGACCCTTCCGACCGCCCGTCCGTATCTTCCCTTGCGGCAAAATACGGACACCGTGTTTCGACGAGGTAACTATTGCCGCAACGCAAAGTCAATCGAATGCAAATCGAATTCGCAGCGTATTTCTGGTTAATTTTTCGGCGTTCGAAAAAATATCACGAGTTTGGACGGCGACTGTAGCCTGGAGGTCACCGGCTTCACGCGATGAAGCCAAGAAGAATGGTTCAATCAAGACGCGAAGAGGCGAGAATCGGCGCGCCCTGCGCAGCCCTCACGGCTTGGCCGCCGGCGGGGCCGGGACGACGGCCGGAGCCGCCGCCCCCCCCCCTTGCGCGACGACGCCGTCGGCGGCGCGGAAGCGGATCTTGCAGCGCAGGCCGGCGGGAATGTCGAGCCTGGGATTGGCCAGCGTCAGACGGATGCCGAAGGTGCCCGACGCCGTGTCGAGCACCCGGTCGACCACCTCGACGACCGCCTCGTGGGTCGTCCCCACCGGCGCCTGCAGCGTCACGTCGGCCCTGGAGCCGATCGCCATCTGCCCGAAATAGGCAACCGGCACATAGACTTCGACGTTGAGCGGGTCGATCCGCGCGAGCGTCAGCAGCGACGACTGGTCGTGGCGGTACTCGCCCGCCGACATCGACTTGTCGACCACCACGCCGTCGAACGGGCTGACGATGCGGCGCAGCCCCAGCACCGCCTCGGCCCGCGCCGCGTCGAGCTTCGCCGCCTCCTGGCCGAGCTCCGCGTCGCGCACGTTGAAGGCGGCGACGCGTTCGGCCGCCATCGCCTCGTCGTACTGCGTCGCCGTCAGAGCACCGGGATTGGACTGCCGCAACTGGGTGAGCCGTTCGGCGGTGCGCCGCGCCAGCGTCAGCCGCGCCCGCGCCGCCTCCACCGCCTGATCGTTCTCCGCCCGCGCCCTGGCGATGGCGAGCTGCGCCTTTTCCACGCTCGATTCGAGATCGACCAGCGGCTGGCCCGCCCGCACCCGGTCGCCGCGGTCGACATGGACCTTCTCGATCACCCCCGAGACCGAGGCGCCGAGTTTCACCCGCGTGCGCGCGTCCACGAGACAGTCGAAGCTGCGCTCGCTCGCGAGTTCCGCGGCATCGGCGGAAGCCGCGAGCGCGGCGACGCCGACCAGCGCCGCGACGATGAATTTCGACGTCGTGGCCAAAATGCCACCCTCCCCTCGCCGCCGCCGCGCACACCCCGGAGTCCTGGAAAAATCCCGGAAACGCGCCGGAATCGATCGGCGAGATGCCGTCCCCGGCGTCGCATGGTGGATCATACGGATTGTCAAGCCGATATACGCGTCAACCAACCGGCCGAAAAGTTTTTGACTCGTTTCCGACACGTTGAATATTGTAACCGTCTCGCCTCGATTGCCAAGGGTCAGGTCTATTCGTGATCTGTCCCCCCGATGCAAGCGGAAGGCGAGCGGAGTGTTGGGGGCATCATGCGCGTGGTACCGGCGTCGGGTCGGGCAATCTTCTTCGCCGTCCTGGTGACGTCGGCGGCAACGCTTGCCGCCGCGACCGACGTGCGCGCGCAGGACATCGGCACCGCGATGGTCAAGGCCTACCAGTGGAACCCGGACCTCAACGCCGGCCGCGCCTCCTCGCGCGCCGCGGCCGAGGCGGTCTCCGGTGCCCGCGCCGGCTGGCGCCCGAAGGTCAGCGTCGGTGCCGACGTCGGCCGCACCTCGCTCGGCGTCGAGGTGCCCTCGAGCCCCAAGACCCAGTCCGAGCTCTATCCCGGCGGCTACGGCCTGTCGGTGTCGCAGAATCTCTACGACTTCGGCCGCACCGCCTATTCGATCGAGTCGGCGCAGATGACGGCGCTGGCGGCGCAGGAGACGCTGCGCAACATCGAGCAGAACACGCTGCTCGACGCCGTCACCGCCTACATGAACGTGGTGCGCGACGGCGCCATCCTGCAGCTCAAGGAAGCCAACCAGAAGCTGCTCGGCGAACAGGTCCAGACCACCCGCGACCGCTACAACGTCGGCGAGGTGACGCAGTCCGACGTCGCCCTGTCCGAGGCGCGCCACGCCGCCGCCCGCTCCGACGTCGCCATGGCGCGCGCCAACTACAAGTCCGCGCTCGCCCGCTTCAAGCAGGTGACCGGCATCGAGGCGAAGAAGCTGACCGGCGCCCAGCCGATCGGCGCCAACCGCCTGCCGCGCGATCCCAAGCTCGCGATCGATCTGGCGATGAAGCGCCATCCCGCCATCTCCGCCGCCCAGCAGGGCGTCGAGGCGCAGCGCCTGACGGTCAACGCCGTCGAGGCCGAGCTGCTGCCGCAGGTGACCCTGTCGGGCTCGGTCGCCCAGCGCTACGACACCAACGTCCGCTCCGACGTGCGCACCAACGCCACCGCCATGGTCGGCGTCACCGTGCCGATCTACGACGGCGGCGCCACCTATTCGCGCACCCGCCAGGCCAAGGAGACGCTGGCCGAGCGCCGCGACATGGTCGATTCGATCCGCGAGAAGGTGATCGCCGCGGTCGAGGGCGCCTGGGCGGTGCTCGACGCCACGACCTACCAGATCGAGGCCGCCGCGGTTCAGATCTCCGCCGCCGAGATCGCCCTCAAGGGCATGCAGGATGAATATCGCACCGGCCAGCGCACCCTGCTCGACGTGCTCAACGCCCAGCAGGAACTGCTCAACGCCCGCGTCCAGCGCGTCGTCGCCCAGCGCGACCGCGTCGTCGCCTCCTATGCGCTGATGGCCTCGATCGGCGACCTGTCGATCGGCCGCCTCGGCCTCAAGGTGCCGGCCTACGACGCCCGCTCGCACTACGAGAAGGTCGAGGACAAGTGGTTCGGCACCCGCACCCAGTCGGGCGAATGAACCGCACCCGCCGCACCTCGTCGTCGCGATGATCGATCTCGCCGCCTACGCCGGTCTCTTCGCCGCGGCGCTCGTCGCGGCCACCATCCTGCCCGCCCAGTCGGAAGCCGCTCTCGTCGGGCTCATCCTCGCCGGCCGGCAACCGGTCTGGGCGCTCGTCGCCGTGGCCAGCCTCGGCAACGTCCTCGGCTCGGTGATCAACTGGTGGCTCGGCCGCGCCGTCGACCGGCTGCGCGGGCACCGTTGGTTCCCCGTCGACGAAGCGACGCTCGACCGTGCGAGCCAGTGGTACCGGCGCTGGGGCAAGTGGTCGCTGCTGGCGAGCTGGGTGCCGGTGATCGGCGACCCGCTGACCGTCGCCGCCGGCGTGCTGCGCGAGCCGCTGCCGGTCTTCCTCGTGCTGGTCACGATCGCCAAGGTCGGCCGCTACCTCGTCCTCGCCGCCGCCACCCTCGGGCTCGGCTGAGGCCTCGCTCCGCACCGCCGGCGCCGTCTCGCGTCGAAAGTCTCGGTCGGGAAGACCCGAGATATGTATAAATACCCACTGTCGGAACCCTACCCGGCTCACGACATTCTCATGCAGGACTTGGAGCATCCCACCGGCCCGATGTCGGGACGGGGGACGCTCCCCGGGCTATGACATCGGATCGGCCCGGCGATCCGAAGGAGGTACGTCATGCGCGTCTTCGGTCGTATCGCCGCCGTCGCACTCACGCTCGTCGTCGGCGCCCTGCCCTCGATCGCCGAGGCCCAATCCCGCTTCCCCGCCACCCAGAGCACCGGCAACCTCGACTGGCGCCGGAATCAGGGCGGCCCCGGCCCGCAATACGGCAACCGCCACTACGGCGGCGCCCCGCGCCACTACAACGGCGGTCCCCGCTACTACGGCGGCGGCCCGCGCTACTATCGCCATGGCGGCGACGACGGCGGTGCCGCGGTGGCGGCCGGCATCATCGGACTGGCGGCCGGCGCGATGATCGCCGGGGCCGCCTCCGGCAACGGTCACGTCGCGCGCTGCTCGCGGACCTATCGGTCCTACGATCCGCGCTCGGACACCTTCGTCGACCGCTACGGCAACACCCGCCGCTGCCGCCTGTGACGCGGCCCGACCGGCATCCTGCACGGTGTCGGCCCCTGGACGGCGCGCCCCGAGGCGCGCCGTTCGCGCGTCCGGCGTCCAAACGCCGCTCCGCCGCGTCCCCGAGCCCCGCCGGGCTTCCCCCGAATCGTCGCCAAAGCATGTCCGCAAAGACCGAGAAGTCATTGACCCGTCGACATGATGAGCTATGGTCGACCGTCCCTCCGGAAGGTCGGGCGTGTTCGGCGATACCCTCGCCGCCCGCGCGCCGGGTCACGATCGCCGTAGGCTTCCCGCCGTAATTTCGACCGCTTTCGGGCCGACGGAACGCGTCCATGGATCGTCGTGATTTCTTGATCTCCTCGCTCGTCTCGGCTGCCGCCGTCGCGTTCGCCGCTCCCACCACGGCCGCCGACGGCGCGCCGGCGACGCCGGAGCCGCGCGCCTTCGACTGGGGCACGCTGAAGGACGAGGCGCGCGCCCTCGCCGCCAAGCCGCAGGTGGTCGCCAAGAGCCGCGTGCCGCAGCCCTTCGCCCAGCTCCCCTTCGAGCAGTATCGCGAGATCCGCTGGAAGCGCGATCTGCAGATCTGGCGCAACGAGAAGCGCGGCTATGCCGTCGAACCGCTGCCCGCCGGCTCGGTCTACGACCTCGGCGTCGACGTCTATCTGATCGAGAACGGCCAGGCGCTGCCGATCGCCTTCGACCGCGACAGCTTCGACTGGGGCCGCGTCGCCCCGCCCGACGAGGGCGTCGTGTTGCCCTTCTCCGGCGTCAAGCTGCATCGCCCCGCCGACGGCGACCGCTGGCCGGAATTCGCCGTGTTCCAGGGCGCCAGCTACTTCAAGGCGACGACGCTCGACCTGCGCTACGGCCTGACCGCCCGCGGCCTCGCCATCAACACCGCCTCGCCCGACGGCGAGGAGTTCCCCGCCTTCACCCGTTTCTGGGTCGAGAAGCCGGAAGAGAACGCCCAGTCGATCCGCATCTACGCCCTGCTCGAGAGCCGCTCGGTGACCGGCGCCTGGCGCATCACCCTGCGCCGCGGCGCCGAGACCGCCTCCGACGTCGAGATGACGCTCTATCCCCGCGTCGATCTCGACCACGTCGGCCTCGGCGCGCTCAACTCGATGTTCCTCTACGGCTCGATCGGCCGCGCCCGCCAGGACGACATCCGCCCGGCGGTGCATCTCTCCGACGGCCTCGCGGTGCGCACCGGCGCCGGCGAACGCCTGTGGCGTCCGCTCGCCAACCCGACGGTGCTGCAGATCTCCGCCTTCGGCGACGAGAATCCGCTCGGCTTCGGCCTCGCCCAGCGCGCCCGCGAGTTCTCCGACTTCGAGGACCTCGAGGCCCGCTGGGAGATGCGTCCCTCCGCCTGGGTCGAGCCGATCGGCGACTGGGGCAAGGGCTCGGTCGTCCTCGTCGAGATCCCCTCGGAGAGCCAGATCCACGAGAACATCGTCGCCTACTGGCGCCCGGCCGCGAAGCTCAAGGCCGGGCAGGAGTTCTCCGCCGCCTATCGCCTGCACTGGCAGGCGAGCGGGCTCGAGCCCTCGGGCCTCGCCCATGTCTTCTCCAGCCGCGAGGGTCGCGGCACGGAGGGCACCCGCCGCCGCTTCGCCATCGACTTCGTCGGCCCGATGCCGCCGGCCGCCGCCATCAAACCGATGGTCTCCGGCTCCGCCGGCCGCATCGTCGCGCCGATGGCGATGCCGCTGCCCGGCGAGGAAGGCACCCGCGTGACCTTCGAGCTCGATCCCGGCAACGCACCGCTCGTCGAGCTGCGCGTCCTGCTGGTCGACGCCGCCAACAAACCCGTCACGGAAACCTGGCTCCATCGCTGGGTCGCCGCCTGATCACCCCCCGGACCGGAACCGCAACGCCGTGACCGTCGACTTCCAAACGCTTCCCCCCTCCGCGCTGCCGCCGCCGGTCCCGCCGGAGGCGCCTCTGGCGATGCCGGTGCAGAAGCTCGGCCGCTGGGACGGCCCCGACGCCACCCGCGTCGACGGACCGATTCCGCCGCTGACGGTGCTCGCCCGGCTCTTCGTCTTCGGCCTCGGCTTCGCCATCTCCGCCTACGGCGTCAACGAGATGGTGGGCGTCGTCTCGGCCGGCGGCATCGTCGGCCTGGAATGGCCGCTGATCGGCTTCTTCGCGCTGACCTTCTCGTGGATCGCGCTGTCGGCCGCCTCCGGCATCGCCGGCTTCTTCGCCGGCTTCTTCGAGCGCCGCCCGAAGGACCTCGACCGGCCGCTCTCGGTCGTCACCGCGCTGGTCATGCCGGTCTACAACGAGAGCCCGGCCAACACGATCGGCGCGCTCGAGGCGATGGCCGAGGAGATCATCGAACTCGGCGAAGGCAGCCACTTCGAGATCTTCGTCTGCTCCGACACCACCGACCAGACCGTCTGGGTCGAGGAGGAACTGGCGATCGACCGCCTGCGCCGCCGTCTCGGCGACCGCATGGCGGTGTGGTACCGCCGCCGCCACCGCAACGTCGCCCGCAAGGCCGGCAACATCCAGGACTTCGTCACCCGCTGGGGCGGCCGCTACGAGCAGATGCTGGTGCTCGACGCCGACAGCCTGATGATGGGCGAGACCATCGTCACCCTCGCCCGGCTGATGGAGGACGACCCCAAGGCCGGCATCATCCAGACCCTGCCGGTGATCGTGAACCGCAACACGCTGTTCGCCCGTCTCCAGCAGTTCGCCGGCACGATCTACGGCCCGGTCATCGCCCGCGGCCTCGCCGTCTGGCACGGCCGCGACGGCAACTACTGGGGCCACAACGCGATCATCCGCACCCGGGCCTTCGCCGAGGCCTGCGGCCTGCCGGATCTGCCCGGCCGCAAGCCCTTCGGCGGCCACGTCATGAGCCACGACTTCGTCGAGGCGGCCCTCATCCGCCGCGGCGGCTGGGGCGTCTACATGGTGCCGTGGCTGTCTGGCTCCTACGAGGAGAGCCCGCCGTCGCTGCTCGACGTCGCCATGCGCGACCGCCGCTGGGCGCAGGGCAACCTGCAGCACATGGCGCTGCTCGGCACCGCCGGCCTGCGCTGGCCCTCGCGCGTCCACTTCGCCACCGGCATCATGAGCTACCTCGCCTCGCCGATCTGGCTGATGCTGCTGATGGTCGGCCTCGCCCTCGCCCTCCAGGCGAAGTTCATCCGACCGGAGTATTTCTCCAAGGAATTCTCGCTCTATCCGGCCTGGCCGCGGTTCGACAGCGAGCGCGCGCTCGATCTCTTCCTCGTCACCATGGGCGTGCTGCTGCTGCCGAAGGTGCTGGGCGTGATCGAGTCGATCTTCCGCTCGCGCATCCGCCGCCGTTCGGGCGGGGCGATCGCCATCGTCTTCGGCACCATCCTCGAGACGCTGATCTCGGCGCTGGTCGCCCCGGTGATGATGCTGCTCCAGTCGCGCCACGTCGCCGAGATCCTGCTCGGCCGCGATTCCGGCTGGAAGACCCAGCGCCGCGACGACGGCGGCATCCCGCTCGCCGAGGTCATCCGCCATCACTGGCAGCACGCGATGATCGGCGTCTTCATGACGCTCGCCGCCTATGTCATCTCGCCCGCCATCCTCGCCTGGATGTCGCCGACGGTGATCGGCCTGATGCTCGCCGTGCCGCTGTCCTGGGCGTCCGGCTCGCTCGCCGCCGGCCTGGCGCTGAAGAAGATCCACCTCCTCCTCATCCCGGAGGAGACCGACCCGCCGGCGATCCTCGAGCGCGCCCGCATCGCCAAGGAACGCGCCGCCGCCGAGCTGCCCGAGGTCGAGGACGGCCTGACCACCGTGGTCGAGGACCCGCACGCCCGCGCCGTCCACGCCCACATGCACCTGCCGGTGCCGCTGCGGTCCCGTGGCAAGCCCGAGCTCGAGCCGGTGATGGCCGCCGCCAAGATCGCGGAAGCCACCCATTTCGCCGAGGTTCTCGCCTGGCTCGGCCCGAAGGAGCGCATGGCGGTGCTCTCGGAGCCGCATCTGATCAAGTCGATCGACCATCTGATCGTCGAGCCCGAGCCGGCGCCCGACCTCGTGGCGATCGAGGAACGGCGCATCCAGCCCTTTCCCGCCGAGGTTCCGCCCAACGCCCACGAGGCCGTCCGTCCCGACGACCTCGCCGTGGTCGAGGCCGCCAACGACGGCGTGAAGTCCTCCGCCTGACGCCCGTGACGGCGGGGGCCCCGCCCCCGTCGCCGCGGCACGGCTCTCGTGGCACACTGTCGGCCGACTCGGAACCGAACCGACAGGAGAACGCCCATGGGCCGCACCACCCGTCTCTGCCTCTCGGCGCTCGCGGGCCTCGTCGCCGGCGCGACCGCGACGCTCGCCGCCGATGCCCCGCCGAAGTTCGACGTCGCGCTGACGCTGTCGCCGGCGGCGCTGAAGAAGCTCGTCGGCATGGGCGAACAGGTCACCGTCGCCGCCATGTACTCGGGCGAGCCGACCAGGGCCGGCGAGAAGAAGGCGATCGAGGGCGAGATCAACCTCGGCGAGGAGAACGTCACCCGCAAGCCGGCCGCCACCACGACCTATTCCTTCGTCGGCAAGGGCTTCAAGACGACCGACCTCAAGTGGGTCAAACCCGGCACCGCCCGGATGCTGATCAACGTCTACTCCGCCCGCATGGTCGCCGACGACAATCTGCTCGAATGCGAGCTCTGGAACAGCACCCTGGACACCATTCCGAAGCCACTCGACATCGCCTGCCGGCTGATCGACGAGTGAGCCGGCGCGGTCGGCCCGCGGCCATCACCGCCGCCGCCGCGCCTTGCCATGCGCTTGCGACATATCGACACCATAGCGGTATGCAACTTTCGTATAACTCGATTAGATCTAGCCATTTCAAGGACTTGACCCGAAAGCGGGTCCAACTGGTCATCGCCCGGGCCTTCCCTTAGGAAGGGACGACGGCGCGGCACGAGCGGACGGCGCGCCCATGTCCGTCCTTCGACCGCCCACCCGGAGGGGCGGTGCGCCCCCGAGCCGTCGCCGAGCAACGACCAATGGATCCGGACATGAGCGCCGCGCACGACAACGACACGACCGCCAATCCCGCCCCCCTCGGGCTGATGGGCTTCGGCATGACCACCATGCTGCTGAACTTCCACAATGCCGGGCTCTATCCGCTCGACACGATGATCCTGGCGATGGGCATCTTCTACGGCGGCTTCGCCCAGATCATCGCCGGCGTGATGGAATGGCGGAAGGGAAACACCTTCGCCGCCACCGCCTTCACCAGCTACGGCATGTTCTGGCTGTCGCTGGTCGGCCTGATCGTGCTGGAGCATGCGCCGATCGGCATCGCCGGCCCGGCCAAGGCCACCGCCATGCCGGCCTTCCTCGGCATGTGGGGCGTCTTCACCGCCGCCCTCTTCGTCGGCACGCTGCGCCTCAACCGCGCCCTGCAGGTGGTGTTCGGCTCGCTGACCGTGCTCTTCGCCCTGCTCGCGCTCGCCGACGCGACCGGCAACGAGGCGCTGACGCACGTTGCCGGCTACGAAGGCCTCTTCTGCGGCGCCGCGGCGATCTACACCGGCCTCGCCCAGGTGCTGAACGAGGTCTGGGGCCGCACCGTCTGCCCGCTCGGCACCGTCGCCCACGCCTGAGCGACGCCGACCGCCGAAACGACGCCCAACCACCAAAACGCAAAGGCCCCGGAGCGATCCGGGGCCTTTCTCGTTCGATCGATGCGTCGATCCTCACACCGGATCGATGTCGCCCGCCGCCCAGCCGGCGATGGTCTCGGCCTTCCAGTCGGCGAAGCGCCCGGCCTCGATGGCGTCGCGCGCACCCTGCATCAGCGTCTGGTAATAGGCGAGATTGATGCGGGTCAGCAGCATGGCGCCGAGCGCCTCGCCGGTGCGGACGAGGTGATGCAGATAGGCCCGCGACCACTCGCGCGCCGCCGGCTCCGGGCTCTCCGCGTCGATCGGCCGGGGATCGTCGGCATGACGGGCGTTCTTGAGGTTGACGCGGCCGCGCGCGGTGAAGACCTGGCCGTGGCGGCCGGCCCGCGTCGGCATCACGCAGTCGAACATGTCGATGCCGCGCGCCACCGCCTCGACGATGTCGTGCGGCGTGCCCACCCCCATGAGGTAGCGCGGCTTGTCGGCCGGCAGGAGCGGCGCCGTCGCCTCGATCACCCGCAGCATCACCTCCTGCGGCTCGCCGACCGCGAGGCCGCCGAGCGCATAGCCGTGGAAGTCGATCGCAGTCAGCCCGGCGGCCGAGCGCGCGCGCAGGTCGAGATCGTCGCCGCCCTGGACGATGCCGAAGATGCCGTGACCGCGTTTGCCGAAGAACGCCGCCTTCGACCGCTCGGCCCAACGCAGGCTGAGCTCCATGGCGCGTTCCATGTCCGGCCGCGTCGTCGGCAGCTTGACGCATTCGTCGAGCTGCATCTGGATGTTCGAGCCGAGCAGCCCCTGGATCTCGATCGAGCGCTCCGGCGTCAGCTCGTATTTCGCCCCGTCGATGTGGGAGGAGAAGGTCACGCCCTTCTCGGTGATCTTGCGGAGCTGGGCGAGCGACATGACCTGGAAGCCGCCGGAATCCGTCAGGATCGGATGCGGCCAGTTCATGAGCTTATGGAGGCCGCCGAGGCGGGCCACCCGCTCCGCACCCGGGCGCAGCATCAGGTGATAGGTGTTGCCGAGGATGATGTCGGCGCCGAGCGCGCGCACCTGATCGGGATACATGCACTTGACCGTCGCCTGCGTGCCGACCGGCATGAAGGCGGGCGTGCGGATCTCGCCATGGGCGGTCGCGACCGTGCCGCGGCGCGCCATGCCGTCGGTCGTGTGCAGGGTGAAGCCGAAGGCCGGCGTCATGTCGGAGGTCTCGGTCATGGCCTGTCCGGGAAGAGCAGCGACGCGTCGCCGTAGGAATAGAAGCGATAGCCGCCGGCGATCGCATGCGCATAGGCCGCCTTCATCCGCTCGAGCCCGGAGAAGGCCGAGACCAGCATGAAGAGCGTCGAACGCGGCAGGTGGAAGTTGGTCATCAGCGCATCGATCGAACGCACAACCCGCCCCGGCGTGATGAAGATGTCGGTGGCGCCGGAAAAGGCCGCAAGCCGGCCGGCCTCGTCGCAGGCGCTCTCGAGGATGCGCAGCGACGTCGTCCCCACCGCCACGATCCGCCCGCCGCGGGCGCGCACGGCGTTGAGCCGCTCCGCCGTCTCGGGCGAGAGCACGCCGCTCTCGAAATGCATGACGTGGTCGGCCGTGTCGTCGACCTTCACCGGCAGGAACGTCCCTGCCCCTACGTGAAGCGTGACGAAATGGCGTTCGACACCCAGGTCATCGAGGCGATTCATCATCTCCGGCGTGAAGTGCAGTCCGGCGGTCGGTGCGGCGACGGCGCCGTCCTCGCGGGCGTAGATCGTCTGATAGTCGGTCGCATCGCGCGCGTCGGCCGCCCGCTTCGCGCCGATGTAGGGCGGCAGCGGCATGGAACCGACCGCGTGGATGGCGATGTCGAGATCCGGGCCGGAGAGATCGAAGGAGAGATCGACGATGCCGTCGTCGCCCTTGGCGGTCACGCGCGCCCAGACCTCGCCGAGGAAACAGGCCCGCCCCGCCTCGCCGAAGAGGACGCGGTCGCCCGGCTTCAGCCGCTTGCCCGGCCGGGCGAAGGCGCGCCAATGGGCGGCGCCCTTGCGCTCGATCAGATTGAAGGTCACGGCGGTGCGGGCTTCGTCGCGGATGCGGATGCCGTGGAGCTCCGCCGGGATCACCTTGGTGTCGTTGAAGACGAGGGCATCGCCGGGGCGCAGCCAATCGGGGAGATCGCCGACGGTCGCATCGGTGAACTCGGGCGCCCCGCCCGGCGTGACCACGAGCAGCCGCGCGCTCTCGCGCGGGGACGCGGGACGCAGGGCGATGTTGTCGGCCGGGAGTTCGAAATCGAAGAGATCGACGCGCATGGGCGCACTCATAGTCGCTCGGACCGGGCGAAACCAGTCCCGAAGACGAGAAACGGCCGGAGCGGAGGCCCCGGCCGTCGAAATCGGACAGATCGGACCGATCAGCCCGCGATGTCGGCCATCACCTTGACCGAGATCATCTTGTCGGGGTTCTTGACCGGCTCGCCGCGCTTGATCTTGTCGACGTTCTCCATGCCTTCCACGACCTTGCCCCACACCGTGTACTGACGGTCGAGGAAGCGGGCGTCGTCGAAGCAGATGAAGAACTGCGAGTTGGCCGAGTTCGGGTTCATGGCGCGGGCCATCGAGGCGGTGCCGCGGACGTGGGGTTCGGCGTTGAACTCCTGCTTCAGGTCCGGGTACTTGGAGCCGCCGGTGCCGGTGCCGTGCGGGCAGCCGGTCTGGGCCATGAAGCCCTCGATGACGCGGTGGAAGACGATGCCGTCGTAGAAGCCCTCGCGCGCCAGCTTCTTGATGTGGTCGACGTGGCCCGGCGCCAGGTCCGGACGCATGGCGATCACGACCTTGCCCTGGGTGGTTTCGATGACGAGGGTGTTTTCCGGATCGAGCGCGCTCATGGGATCTCTTTCGTCTGTAGTGAACGGTTCGGGAGCCGCGTTCGTATCCCGAAGGTCTCCGCCTTATCGACCGAAACGGTCGCCGAGGCAACGCGGGAATGACGTCTCGCGGATCACGCCTTCTTGGGCTTCGGCGTCTGCGACGCCGACCGGGGCGCACGCGCCTTCGGCGCCGGCTTGGCCGCCGCCGCCCGTCGCGACGCGGCGATGGCGCCGCGCGCCCAGTCGGCGAAGACGTCCGGGTCGTCGAACACCTCTTCGGGCGCCCGCGCATAGGACATCACCGTCGTGCGGCCCGTCTTGGTCGTGTAGGAGAAGCGCGGCAGGCCGCGCTCGTCGAAGGCCGGGCCGTTCTCGCCGTCGACCTTGAAGAACAGCTGATCCTCGATCACCAGCGCGAAGGCGAGCCCCTCGTGCCAGAGGCACAACCCGCCGAACATCGCCTTCATGGTGATGCCGCCGAGCGGCCGGCAGAGATCGCGATAGAATTCGACGTCGCTCACGGCCTCACCCTCGCATCCAGCCGACGAAGTCGACGAAGGCCGGCCACAGCGAGAGGACGAGCAGCGCGCCCATCGTCCAGTTGAAGAGACGCAGCCGCCGCGGCTCGTGCAGGAACCGGGCGATGATCGTCCCGAAGGCCGCCCATGTCGAGGCCGAACCGATGCCGGTGACGAGGAACACGGCGGCCAGCACCAGCGCCCCCGCGGTCGGCGTCAGCCCCTCCGGCACGTAGACCGACACGCCCGACACCGCCATGATCCAGCCCTTGACGTTGACCCACTGGAACGCCGCCGCCTGGATGAAGCCGAAGGGCTTCGCCGTCGAGGCGACGACGCCGATGCCGCGCTCGACCGGCTGGAAGGCGATCTTGGCCGAGAGCCAGAGCAGATAGACGACGCCGACGATCTCGATCGCCACGTGCAGCCACGGTTGGGTCTTGAAGACGAAGCCGAGGCCGAGCGCCACCAGCGCCGTCATCACCGGAAAGCCGATCGCCACGCCGAGGATGTGCGGCATGGTGCGGCGGAAACCGAAGTTCACCCCCGAGGCGAGCAACATCACGTTGTTCGGCCCCGGCGTGAAAGCGCCGATGCAGGCGAAGACGAAGAGCGCGACGAGCTGGTCGAGAAACAGGATCGGCATGGGCCCGGTTCGATTCGAGAAGAGAAGCGATCCTACGCGGGACCGCGGCGCGGTTCACCCCCTGCCCGTGCCGACGGCAACGAAAGATGCCGCTGCGTAATGCAGACGCCGACGCGGTCCATTGTTCCTGAGACGTCGAACTTCATCTCGCGAAGTGCTTGTCGCATCGCAGCATTCGCCACCCACACCGCGGCGCATAGAGATTCCTTAACCTTCCGCCGCTACCGATGGTAGCGCTATCACGCCAAAGAGGGCGCCGAGATGAACTTATCGATCCGCACGATGCTTCGCGTCTCGACCGGAATTCTGGTGCTGACCCTGCTCTTCCTGCTCGGCGAGAACGCCCGCGAGATGTGGCAGCGCTCGGCGGCGACGCAGCGCACCGTGGTCGCGGCGGAGGTGACGGAACACCTCTTCACCGCCCTGCACAATCTGCGCGTCGACCGGTCGAGCACCGCCCGCGACCTGCGCAAGGATCAGCCCTCCGCCGCCTCGACCCAGCAGGCCCTCGCCGCCCGTGCCGCCGAACTCGCCGCACTCGGGCGCTCGGTCGCGACCCTGACGGCGATCGGCACCGACGAGACGACCGCCGCCGCGCGGGCGCTCGCCGAAGAC
>DBMN01000153.1 GCA_002298965.1 Rhizobiales bacterium UBA697
ACCCGGCCCTGCGGGCCACCCTCCCCTGAGGGGAGGGTGAGAGCTGCGCCCGTCTCGCGAAACGAGGCCCCTCGTGCGGACACGAGGGAGCCCCTCTCGTCGAGCCGGCGCGGGTCAGTTCGCCGGCTTGTAGAGCTGGTCGAAGGTGCCGCCGTCGCCGAAGTGGAAGGCCTGCGCCTTGCCCCAGCCGCCGAACAGCGGATCGTCGATCGAGATCAGCTCGACCTTCGGGAAGCGGTCGAGCAGCGCCTTGTCGACGCCGGCGGGGTTCGACGGGCGATAGTGGTGCTTGGCGGCGAGGTTCTGGCCCTTCTCCGAATAGAGGAAGGCGAGATAGGCCTCGGCCTGCTTGCGGGTGCCCTTGGCGTCGACCACACCGTCGACCAGCGCCACCGGCGGCTCGGCGAGGATCGAATAGGGCGGCACGACGATGTCGAACTTGTCGGCGCCGAACTCGTCGAAGACCAGATAGGCCTCGTTCTCCCAGGCGAGAAGGACGTCGCCGAGACCGCGCTGGGCGAAGGTCGTGGTCGAGCCGCGGGCGCCGGTGTCGAGGACGGGGACGTGCTTGAACAGCTCGGCGATGTAGCCGCGCACCTTGGCGTCGTCGCCCTTGTACTCCTTGGCCGCCCAGGCCCAGGCGGCGAGATAGTTCCAGCGCGCGCCGCCCGAGGTCTTCGGGTTGGGCGTGATCACCTCGACGCCCGGCTTCACCAGATCGGACCAGTTCCTGATGCCCTTCGGGTTCCCCTTCTTGACGAGGAACAGGATGGTCGAGGTGTAGGGCGAGGAGTTGTTGGCGAGCCGCTTCTGCCAGTCGGCCGGCAGTTTGCCGGTGTTCTTGGCGATGGCGTCGATGTCGGCGGCGAGCGCCAGCGTCACCACGTCGGCGTCGAGCCCGTCGATGACCGACCGCGCCTGCTTGCCGGAGCCGCCGTGCGAGGCCTTGATCGAGACGGTCTCGCCGGTCTTGGCCTTCCATGCGTCGGCGAAGGTCTGGTTGACCTCCTTGTAGAACTCGCGGGTCGGGTCGTAGCTGACGTTGAGCAGGCTCACGTCGGCGCGGGCGAAGACCGTGGTGGCGAGAACGACGCCGAAGGCAGCGCCGACGATCGCGAGATCGCGGAGGCGTCGGCCGCGCCGGGCGGACGAGGGGAGCAGGGAACGCGCGTTGGTAGCCGGCATGCTGATCTCCGAGGGATCGAGGACATGCGATAAAAGCTATAGCATCGATGGACTATGTCTATTCCATAGATTTCGGACGATTGGAAGTGCGTTTCTCGTAGGGGGTGTCGGCAGGAACGGTGTTTCGCGCGAACCGCCGCGGGCCCTCGCCCGGAGAAAATGCTCCTGCTACGGGCGGCGAGGTACCGGGAGGGCGGCGGCATCGGCCGGCGCCGGGCGGCTCAGACGTAGGCGGAGACGGTCCGGCCGGCGATGACGACGGCGAAGCCGACGAGGGCGATCGAGGCGATCCTCGGCACCCATGCGGCGGCGGCGCTGCCGCCGTGGCGGCGGATGCGGTGTCCGAGGTGGAGCCAGGTGAAGCCGGCCGCCAGCACGACGGCGGAGAAGCCGACGGTCCAGAGCGCGAGCGCGGCGAGGCCGTCGTGCGGCATCAGGACGAAGGCGAAGATCGCCGCCTTGGGATTGAACAGCGTGGTGAGGAAGATGCGTCCGGGCGTGATCACGCGCGTGGCCGCCTCCGCCTCCTCGCCGCGCCACAGGCAACAGCCGAGCAGAACCAGATAGGCGGCGAGGCCGAGGCGGATCACCGGCGCGACCAGGGGCACGGCCTCGACCAGCAGGCCGCCGACCAGCCACAGGAGGTTGGTCGAGACGAGGTATCCGGCGAGTTCGGCGACGGCGAGACGCAGCGGCGGAGCCCCGCGCGCCGCGGCGCCGGCGGTGGCGAGCAGGGCATTGGTCGGGCCCGGCACGAACAGCACGAGCGCGGCACCGGCGAGGGCCGAGACGAGGTCCGCCGTCATCCGGCCGCTCCGGTCGGGCTCGTCGCGCCGCGGGCATCGTCGATCTTCGCCGCCATGTCGGCGAGCGACAGCGCATCGAGCACGCCGGCCATGGCATCGCGCACCTCGAGCATGGTGAGGCGCACGGCGCAGGCGGTCAGGTCGTGGCAGTCGTCGCAGGGCTGGTAGGCGGTGCGGCTGGCGCAGGCGATCGGGGCGAGCGGCCCGTCGAGGGCGCGGATGATCGAGCCGACCGGGATCTCTGCCGCCGGTTTCGCCAGGCCGTAGCCGCCGCCCGGCCCCTTCTTCGAGCGGACGAAGCCGGCATTGCGCAGATCGAGCAGGATCGCGTCGAGGAATTTCTTGGATATGGTCTCGGCGGCCGCGATCTCGGCCGACTGCGCCATCCCCCCCGGCGTCAGCCGGGCGAGATGCACCATGGCCTTGAGTCCGTATTTTCCCTTGTTGGTCAGCACCGCGAACGCCTCCGATCGCCCTGTTGGTAATCGGTTCGCGGGGTCGGTTCAATCGGCGGAGGATCGCGTAGGCACAAGCGGCGTCGGACCGCCGCGCTCGCCGACCCGAACGTCGTCGTGACGGCGGGCGTTCAGGGCGAGCGGACCGCCGCGAAGTTCGGTGGATCGTGGGAAGCCGCAGGTCGCCCCCGGCGAGAGCCTTCGCGCACGTGTCGGTCTTCGGCCTGTCGCCGCGCCACGAACGCTGTTCGGAAGGGTGTGGATGGTGGGCGTGACAGGGATCGAACCTGTGACCCCTACGATGTCAACGTAGTGCTCTCCCGCTGAGCTACACGCCCGAACCACTCGGTGCCGCGACATCGGGATCGCCGCGGCGAGGGGGTCTATAACGAGGTTTGACGGAGGCTGCAAGCCTTCACGCGCGGCCCGTGGACAACTTTCCACGGGGTCCCCCCGAAAACGGCGGAATCACGCCGCCAGAAGCTTCTCGACCTCGCGCACCAGATCGCGCAGGTGGAAGGGCTTCGACAGGATCTTCGCGTCCTTCGGGGCCTGGCTGTCGGGGTTCAGCGCCACGGCGGCGAAGCCGGTGATGAACATCACCTTCAGGTCCGGGTCGAGCTGGGTGGCGCGGCGGGCGAGCTCGATGCCGTCCATCTCCGGCATCACGATGTCGGTGAGGAGCAGCGTGAAGGGCTCTTCGCGCAGGCGCTCGTAGGCGGAGCGGCCGTTGTCGTAGGAGACCACCTCGTAGCCGGCGTTGACCAACGCCTTCGCCAGGAAGCGGCGCATGTCGTTGTCGTCCTCGGCGAGAATGATGCGCGCCATCGGGTCCATATCGTCTCTTCCAGTTGGCTGTGATCTCGGCTCGATCATAGGACCGAGCGCGGTAAACATCCGGTGAAACGACGGCGGCATTCCTGCCGTCCCCTGTTCGAATGCGACCTTTCGTACCATTGTGGACAGGAAAGGCGGCCGAAGGCAAATTGTTCGACGGCTCGAGTGGTGCGGCGTTCCGCGCGTGAGGGAGACGGGTGTTGCAGATCGTTCGGGACTTTCGGGAACATCCCGCCTTCGATCTCAGGGTGCCGGAGACCCCGGCCGCGCCGATCCTGCTCGACAGTCCCCATTCGGGCGCGGTCTATCCCGCGTCGTTCCTGGTCGAGACCCGGCTCGACACCCGCGCCGTCCGGCGGTCGGAAGACGCCTATGTCGACGAGTTCTGCCTGCCCTCGGCCGAACGCGGCATCGCGGTGCTGCGCGCCCATTTCCCGCGCGCCTATCTCGACGCCAACCGCGAGGCGCTGGAGCTCGATCCGGGAATGTTCCTCGGCACGTTGCCCGACGGCGCCAACACCACGTCGCACCGTGTCGCCGCCGGCCTCGGCACCATCCCGCGGATCGTCTCGGAGCGCGAGGAGATCTACGGCAGCCGCATTCCCGTCGGCGAGGCGATGGAGCGGATCGACGGGCTGTGGCGGCCCTACCATGCCGCACTCGCCGGCACGCTCGCCGGCCTCAAGCGGCGATTCGGCCTCGCCGTGCTGATCGACTGCCATTCGATGCCGACCACGCCGCGCGCCGTCGTCGGCGATCCCAGGGCCGAGATCGTGCTCGGCGACCGCAGCGGCACCAGCTGCGACGGGCGGCTGACCGACATCGTCTCTTCGCTGTTCCGGGCGGCGGGCTATCGCGTCGCCCGCAACAAGCCCTATGCCGGCGGCCACATCACCGAGCACTACGGCTGGCCGTCCGGCGGCGTCCACGCCCTGCAGATCGAGATCGCCCGCTCGCTCTACATGAACGAGGCGACGCTGGCGAAGACCGCGGGCTTCGAACGCCTGAAGCGCGACATCACCGGAATCGTCGGCGAATTGGCGGGGTCTTGGCGCGGCATTTTCGATGGGACCGCCCTCGCCGCCGAATGAGGCGGTTTAGACACGATCTCGCCACGGTTTTGCCGCAGTGCAAACGAAAAAAAACGGGCCGCACGCGAAAGGCGGCGGCCCGAAAGTGGTATCAGGGAGGAAACGCCCGAGAAGGGCCCACGATCTGCTGCGAGGCAGCTGACCGCGATGCATTCGAGAATATATTGCGCTGCAAAAACGTCAAGCACGAATTTGCATTCATGCTAGTACTTTGACGAATGCGGTCATGCGAAAATCGCATGGCTTGCTATTTGATCATTCGTCCAACGCAGATGGTCGGCGCATGCGTCCGGCGCGGAGCGCAGGGCGACGGCTCGCCGATGTCCCGCGACGGCCGGTCGACGAGGGGAGGGCATCGGTCCGCGGGCTCGCCCGCACTTGCCTCGGCGCGCGGTTCGTCGCATTGCAGGGGCGGGGCATCATTCGAGGACCGGCCATGGGCAATCCCGACCGCGACGACACGCTCGTCGCCTTTCTCGACCGGCTCGCCGACGCCGCCGGCGCGGCGATCCTGCCGCATTTCCGTTCGCTTCTCGCGGTGGAGAACAAGCTCGAGGGCGCGGCCTTCGACCCCGTCACCGTCGCCGACCGGGCGGCGGAAGAGGCGATGCGGGCGCTGATCGTCCGCGATTGGCCCGATCACGGCATTCTCGGCGAGGAATACGGCTCCGAGCGGCTCGACGCCGAACACGTCTGGGTGCTCGATCCGATCGACGGCACGCGTGCCTTCATCTCCGGCCTGCCGGTGTGGGGCACGCTGATCGGTCTGACGAGGGCCAAGAAGCCCGTGCTCGGCATGATGCATCAGCCCTTCACCGGCGAGCGCTACGTCGGCGACGGCACGCGGGCGTGGTATCGCGGGCCGGACGGCGCGCGGGATCTGAAGGCGCGGGCCTGCGAACGGCTCGAGGACGCGGTACTCTTCACCACCTCGCCGTCGCTCTTCGTCGGCGAGGAACGGGCGGCCTTCGACCGGATCGAATCAACGGTCCGACTGTCGCGCTACGGGGTCGACTGCTACGCCTACTGCATGGTCGCCGCCGGCTTCGTCGACGTGGTGATCGAGAGCGGGCTCAAGCCCTACGACATCGTCGCCCTGATCCCGGTGATCGAGGGCGCCGGCGGCGTCGTCACCTCCTGGACCGGCGGCAGCGCCGCCGACGGCGGCCGCGTCGTCGCCTCCGGCGATCCCCGGCTCCACGACATCGTCCTGAGGCGCCTCGCCCTCGGCTGAGGCCGGGGCGGGCTCCTCCGCGACGACGGTCGCCGCGACCGCGGCGGCCGTGACCACGGCGGCGGCGGCCACGACGGGCGTGACGGTCGGTTCGC
>DBMN01000250.1:0-672 GCA_002298965.1 Rhizobiales bacterium UBA697
TGACCATGCTGGTGAAGGACAAGGCGCGCGACGTGGCGATCCTGCGGACGATGGGCGCGACATCCGGATCGATCATGCGGGTGTTCTTCATCACCGGCGCGACGATCGGCACGATCGGCACCATGGCCGGCTTCCTGCTCGGCCTCTTCCTCTGCCGCCACATCGAGGAGGTGAGGGAAGGGCTGTCGTGGATCCTCGGCACCCAGCTCTATCCGCCGGAGATCTACTTCCTCGCCAAGATGAAGGCCGACATGAAGATCGCCGAGACCGTCGCCGTGGTGGTGATGGCGCTGGTCCTGTCGCTGCTGGCCACCATCTTCCCGGCGCGCAAGGCCGCCAAGCTCGATCCGGTCGAAGCNNGCCCTGAGGTACGAATGATGGCGATCGATCTCGACGACCAGAAGGCCGCGGCGGGGGTCGGTGAAGAGCCGGTCCTGCGGCTCGCCCGGGTGGAGCGCCGCTATTCCGAGGGCGACCGCTATCTCGAGGTGCTGAAGAGCGCCGATCTGGAGATCCGCGCCNNGCCGGCAAGTCGACGCTGCTGCATCTGGCGGGCCTGCTCGAGAAGCCCGACGGCGGCGAGGTCTATCTCGGCGGCATCGCGACCGGCACCCTCAACGACGCCGAACGCACCCGCATGCGCCGGCTCGAGATCGGCTTCGTCTACCAGTT
>DBMN01000250.1:754-41530 GCA_002298965.1 Rhizobiales bacterium UBA697
CAGCTCTCCGGCGGCCAGCGTCAGCGCGTGGCCATCGCCCGGGCGCTCGTCAATGACCCGACCATCATCATGGCCGACGAACCGACCGGCAACCTCGATCCGAAGACGGCGCACTACGTCTTCGACGCGCTGCAGGCGCTGGTGCGGTCCTCGGGTCTGGCGGCGCTGATCGCCACCCACAACATGGACATCGCCGACCGCATGGATCGGCGCATCACCCTCGCCGAAGGCAAGGTCGAGGAACTGTGAGCGGGCGGCGGGGCACCCCGTCGCGGCCGGTTCACAGATCGAGATCCCAGGTCTCTCCCACCATCGGCGTGCCGAACATCGTGTGCGGCTCGGCCGCGACGCATCGGAAACCGGCGCGTTCGTAGAGACGGCGGGCGTCGACCAGAATGTCGTTGGTCCACAGCGTCAGCCGACGGTGCCCGGTCGCCCGGGCGAAGTCGATCGCCGCCTCGACCAGCCGCCGCCCGATGCCCCGCCCGCGCATCTCGGCCTCGACGTGCAGCAGCCGCAGCTTGGCGACACCCTCGTCGGCATGGGTGACGAAGACCGCACCGACCATCCGCCCGTCGACCTCGGCGACGAAACAGGCCTCGAGGCCCGGATGGGGATCGGCGAGGAAGCGGGCGCCGATCTCCATGATCAGGCCCTCGAAGCCGCGGCCGAAACCGTGGTCGGCGGCATAGTAGGCCGCCTGGCGTGCGACGGTCTGCGACACGTCGCCGGCGCGATGCGGCCGGATCAGCAGGGGGCGCGTGGTGTCGCTCGGATCGAGCAGCCGCTCGACGTCGGCCATCGCCCCGACGAGCCGATCGATCGCGTCGCGACCGAGGCCGGCGATGTCGGCGCCGACCCGCCGGCGTTGTTCGGCCTCGAGCGGCGCCAGTTCGGCCCGCCCGCGTTCCGTCAGGGTGACGACCCGCCGCCGTCCGTCGCGGGCGTCGGCGCCGCTCTCGACGAGACCGGCGGCGGCGAGGCGCTTCAGCGTCCGGCTGAGCTGGCCGGGATCGAGCCCGAGATCGCGCACCAATTCCGCCGCGGCGGCGCCGTCGCGGCGGGCGAGTTCCCACAGGATGCGGACCTCGCCGAGCGTCCAGGGACTGGCGAGGAAACCGCGGTCGAGCAGCTCGAGCCGCCGCGTGTAGAAGCGGTTGAACGACCGGATCCGGTCGACGGCCACGTCCGTGTCCCGGTCCGGCTCGACGCGATGCTGCATGACGACCTCCTCGGCGATATGGTTGATATAGTCAACGATATCGTTGCGAAGGTCAATCGAGGATCACCACACCCCGGTGTTCGGCATCGACGCCCACGGCTCGGCCGGGGCGAGGCGTTCGCCCTTCTGCAGGAACTCCACCGAGATCAGGTCGGGCGAGCGCACGAAGGCCATGTTGCCGTCGCGCGGCGGCCGGTTGATGGTCACGCCGCCCGCCATCAGTCGGGCACAAGTGGCGTATATGTCGTCCACCTCGAAGGCGACGTGGCCGAAGTTGCGGGCGGTTCCGTAATCCTCGTCGTCCCAGTTCCAGGTGAGTTCGAGCGTCGGCGCCTCGCGGCGACCGCCCGCGACGTCGGCACCGATCGCGTCCATGTCGCGGGGCGCGGCGAGGTAGACCAGCGTGAAGCGGCCCTGCGGATAGTCGTCGCGGCGGACCACCTCGAGGCCGACGAGATCGCGCCAGAAGCGCAGGCTCTCGTCGAGATTGCGGACACGGACCATGGTGTGCAGATATCGCATCGGGGACCTCGTGAAGGGTCGGGAGAGAGTGAAATGACGAGGATCGTCGAGGACGATCTGGAGGGCGCCGCCCTCCTCGCCGAACTGGTGGAAGCCGCCGACACCGTGGTGGTCTTCACCGGCGCCGGCATCTCGACCGAATCGGGCATTCCCGACTTTCGCGGGCCGAACGGTCTGTGGAAGAAGATCGAGCCGATCTGGTTCGACGATTTCGTCTCCTCGGAAACGGCGCGCCTGAAGGACTGGCGTCGGCGCTTCGCCTTTCGCGACCAGATCGCGACCGTCGAGCCCAACGTCGCCCATCGGGCGATCGCGCGGCTGGTGGCGTCCGGCAAGGTCAATGTCGTCGTGACGCAGAACATCGACGGCCTCCACGCCCGTGCCGGCGTGCCCGAAGATAGACTGATCGAGATCCACGGCAACGCCACCTTCGCGACATGTCTGGATTGCGGCAAACGCCACGAGCTCGACGCCGCCGAGGCGACGATCGCGGCGACCGGCGCGAGCCCGCGCTGCGACTGCGGCGGTCTGGTCAAGGCCGCCGTGGTCTCCTTCGGCCAGGCCATGCCGACCCGCGAGATGGAGCGCGCCGAGGAGGCGATCCACGAGGCCGATCTCTTCCTGGCGATCGGCTCGTCGCTCACCGTCCAGCCGGCGGCGACCCTGCCGCTGATCGCCAAGTATCACGGTGCCCGGCTGGTCATCGTCAACGGCGAGGCGACGCCGCTCGACAACGTCGCATATGCGGTGCTCCGGGGCTCGATCGGCACGGTGTTTTCGCGTCTCGGCGGCTGAACGGCCCACAGATCCGTGTACGACGGCGGAAAGCCGGTGGCCGCGCCGACGGCCGATGGTATCCTCTGCGTCAGAGGGATTCGAGGAAGCGATTCGAACGCATTCGGGCAGCGTTCGCGCGCATCGATGAGGTCCCCCCGTTAAGTCGTGTGAGCCTCGCCCGGGCGGTCGGAGCGAGTGCCAGGGAGTGAGACCGATGGGAGCCAAGACCGAATTCGACGCCCGTCTCGAAAACGATCTCCATCTCGAGGTCGGGTCTCACGTCGACAGCGGCACGCGTCTCGAACACGGCGCCGCCGACGAGGGCGCGGTCGACGTCATCGAGGTGGTCGGCACCATCAAGTGGTTCGACATCGCCAAGGGCTACGGCTTCATCGTCCCCGAGAACGGCCTGCCGGACATCCTGCTGCACGTCACCTGCCTGCGCCGCGACGGCTACCAGACCGCCTACGAGGGCGCCCGCGTCGTCTGCGAGGTGCTGAACCGTCCTCGCGGTCTGCAGGCCCTGCGCATCAAGCACATGGACGAATCCACGGCGATCCACCCGGCCCAGATGCCGCCGCCGCGCACCCACGTCCAGATCGTCCCGACCTCGCCGCTGGAGAAGGCGGTCGTGAAGTGGTTCAACCGCGTCAAGGGCTTCGGCTTCGTGACGCGCGGCGACGGCACGCCCGACATCTTCGTCCACATGGAAGTGCTGCGCCGCTACGGCCTCGCCGAGCTGCGTCCGGGCCAGGAGGTCTGGGTGCGCTGGGGCGACGGCCCCAAGGGCCTGATGGCCGCCGAGGTCCGTCCCGACGGCATCGCCGGCGCCCCCGCGTCGCACTGAGCCGGGGATGCGACCGCATTCCTCCTGTCGGGAGCCGCGCGTCTTGCCGTTCGTCCGCGATCTTCTCCGCCCGTCGTTCGCCGGCATCCGCGCGCCGCGACGCGGCGCCTTCGCCTCGACCGCGGCGGCGCTGCTGCTCGCCTTCGTCTGCCTCGTCGCCGTGGCCTGGCCGGCGCGCGCGCTGGCGCCGATCCCGCCCGAGAACGAGCTCTTCGTCGTCGCCGCCGGTGCCGGCGGCGTCCGGACCGAGACGAAGTTCGAGGTCGAGGTGGTCGACACCGACGAGACCCGCTCCAAGGGGCTGATGTTCCGCAAGTCGATGCCCGACGACCACGGCATGCTCTTCGACTTCCGCCGCGAGGAGCCGGTGTACTTCTGGATGAAGAACACCTACATCCCGCTCGACATGATCTTCATCGCCGCCGACGGCCGCATCGTCTCGATCGCGCACGACACGACACCGCTGTCGGAGGCGACGGTCTCCTCGCGCGGCGTGGTGCGTTACGTGCTCGAGGTCAATGCCGGGACGGCGCGGCGGCTGCACCTTTCGGCGGGCGACACGGTCCGCCACGCGCGGATCATGCGCGGTCGATGAGCGTCGTATCCGCGAGACGCTTGCCCGCCTTCGCCGGGGCGTGTATTGCGGACGCGAGAGCGAAGTTCGGCGCCGCGAGGCGTCGGCGGAGCGGTTTCGCGGCGACGCGCGACCGGCGGATACGGGGTATAGCGCAGCCTGGTAGCGCGGAAGTTTTGGGTACTTCAGGTCGTCAGTTCGAATCTGACTACCCCGACCACCGGCTCCCGGTCGCGCGATCGGCGAGCCGCGACAGGCGATCGGACGGCTCGGCCGTCGGGAAACGAAGAGACTGAGGAGAGTGGACGACATGGTGGCGCGCATCTCTCGACCGGCGAAGACGGCCATGCAGTCCGGTCAGGCCAAGACCAGGCGTTGGATGCTCGACTGGGAGCCGGAGACGGCCAAGTCGGCCGACCCGCTGATGGGCTGGACCTCGAGCTCGGACATGAAGGGTCAGATCCGTCTGTTCTTCGCCACGAAGGAAGAGGCGATCGCCTATGCCGAGCGCAAGGGCCTCGAGTATCGGGTGATCGAGCCGCAGGAGCGGGCCCCCAAGACCGTCTCCTACTCGGACAACTTCAAATACGGCCGCATCGGCACCTGGACGCACTGAGCGCCGGTCGGCCGGCGCCGACGTCGACGGGGATCGCCTCCCGCGATCCCGTCGACGTGCGAAGCGTGCCGAGATCATAGGCGGCCCAGCCCGCCATCGCGGCCCCGTAGCTCAGGGGATAGAGCGACAGCCTTCTAAGCTGTTGGTCGCAGGTTCGATTCCTGCCGGGGTCGCCACATTCCCGCGAGATCGCCGAGGTTTCGCGCCTTCGCGTATCGCGAAGATTCCGATATCGCATAATTTGCAAAATGCTATAGTGTGATCATGAAGCGGATCACCTACAGCAAGGATGCGTTGCGCACGCTCCGGCGGATGCCGGCCAACGTTTCCGCGCTCGTCCGCGCCAAGATCGAGCAATATGCCGCCGATCCGGCGTCGCTCGCCGCCAACGTGAAGGCGTTGAAGGGCGAGCCGGGTGTGTTCCGCCTGCGCGTCGGCGACTGGCGCGTGCTCTTCGGCGAAGACGGCGAAGTCGTCGCCATCGTGAGGATCGCTCCGCGAGGGGCCGCGTACGAATGAGGATCGATCGATGAACGCCCAGATCATCGTCACGCCCTCGGGCGAACGGCTCGCGGTTCTGGCGGAGGCCGACTATCTCGCGCTGCTGGAGGCAGCCGAGGATGCCGCCGATCGC
The DNA here is from genome assembly GCA_002298965.1 of Rhizobiales bacterium UBA697. Lineage (GTDB taxonomy): Bacteria > Pseudomonadota > Alphaproteobacteria > Rhizobiales > Ancalomicrobiaceae > Pinisolibacter. The sequence continues at coordinate 5,947 of DBMN01000250.1, forward strand.
GATGCGCTGCGCCGCTTCCGCGCCGCGCGCGAGGCCGGCGAGGAGGAGTTGCTGCCCTCCGAACTGGTCGACCGTATCCTCGCCGGTGAATCGCCCGTCCGCGTCTGGCGCGAGCACCGCGGGCTGACGGCCCAGGCGCTCGCCGAGGCCGGCGGCATCGCCCAGTCCTATCTCTCGCAGATCGAGACGGGCAAACGCTCCGGCACGCTGGAGACGATGGCGAAGCTCGCCGGTGCTCTCGGCGTCCTCGTCGACGACCTGCTGCCGACCGGCGCCTGACGACCCCATCGCCCGCGCCGACACGTTCGCGTGAGCGCGACGCCGCGCGGCCTTGCCGGGCCGTCGGCGATCGGCTATCGAGCGCGCCCCGCATGCCGCACCGATCCGCGCGATCGCGGCATCACCGTCGCGCCGAGACGCGCGAGACGAGACCGCCGATGTCCGAGCCGACCGCCACCCCGACCGAACCCGTCCCCGCGCTCGAGCCGGCCGCCGCCAAGCGTGCGACCGCCTTCGCGCTCGCCGTGGTCTTCCTCGACTGCGTCGGCTTCGGCCTCGTGCTGCCGGTGCTGCCGCCGCTGATCGAGGAGGTCGGCGGCATCGGTCTCGACGACGCCGCGCGCGTCGGCGGCTGGATGTTCGCGCTGTTCAGCCTGGCGCAGTTCGTCTGCGCGCCGCTGGTCGGCGGGCTCTCCGACCGCTTCGGTCGCCGGCCGCTGCTGCTGCTCGCCGTCGCCGGCCTCGCGGTCGACTACGTCGTCCACGCGCTCGCCCCGTCGATCGGCTGGCTCTATGTCGGTCGCCTCTTCGCCGGCGTCTGCGGCTCGTCCTGGGTCATCGCCAATGCCTGCCTCGCCGACGCCAGCCGGCCGGAGGACCGCGCCCGCGCCTTCGGACTGATGTCGGCCGCCTTCGGCCTCGGCTTCGTCCTCGGCCCGGCGATCGGCGGTCTGCTCGGCGCCTTCGGCACGCGCGTGCCCTTCTGGTGCGCGGCGGCGCTGGCGGCGGCGAACTTCGTCTTCGGACTGATCGCGCTGCCCGAGACGCTGCCGGCCGACCGTCGCCGCACCTTCCGTTGGCGCGAGGCGAACCCCTTCGGCGCCTTCGTCGTCTTCCGCGCCCACGGCAGCGTGCTGCCGCTCGCCGGCGTGCTGACGCTCTACTTCTTCGCCACCTCGGTCTATGTCGCGATCTGGTCGTTCTGGGGCGTCGCCAAATACGGCTGGTCGGCATCGACGACCGGGATCACGCTGGCCGTCTCCGGCGCCGCCATGGCGCTGATGCAGGGGGTGGCCACCGGCCCCGCCGTCGCCCGCTTCGGCGAACGGCCGCTGGCGCTCGCCGGCCTCGCGGTCGGGGCGGCGTCGTGCTTCGCCTACGGACTGGCGCCGACCACGGCGATCGTCCTGCCGATCCTCGTCGTCCATGCGGTCGAGGGCTTCGTCCATCCGATGCTGAGCGCGATGATGTCGCGCGCCGTGCCGGAGGACGCGCAGGGCGCGCTGCAGGGCGGTCTGTCGGCGGGCATGAACCTCGCCATGCTCGCCGGCACCATCGCCTTCACCCAGGTCTTCGGCTTCTTCCTCGCGCCGCAGGCGCCGATCGTCAGCCCCGACGTCGCCTTCCACGTCGCCGGCGTCCTGATGGTGCTGGCGGTCGTGCTGCTCGCCGTCGTCACCCGTCCGGCGCGGGCCGGCTGAGCCTCCGCCGCGCGAGCGGGCGGAAAACGGAAAGACCCCCGCGAGCCTCGGCCCGGCGGGGGTCTTCGTGTGCGCGATCGCGGACGATCCTCAGCCGAAGCGGCCGGTGATGTAGTCCTGCGTGCGGGTGTCCTGCGGGTTGGTGAAGATGCGGTTGGTCTCGCCGAACTCGACGAGATTGCCGAGCAGGAAGAAGCCCGTCATGTCGGAGCAACGCGCAGCCTGCTGCATGTTGTGGGTGACGATGACGATGGTGAACTCGTTCTTCAGCTCGTCGATCAGCTCTTCGATGCGCGCCGTCGAGATCGGGTCGAGGGCCGAGGTCGGCTCGTCGAGCAGGACGACCTCGGGCTTCACCGCGATGGTGCGGGCGATGCAGAGGCGCTGCTGCTGACCGCCGGAGAGGCCGGTCGCCGGCGTGTCGAGCCGATCCTTGACCTCGTTCCAGATGGCGGCCTTGGTCAGCGACCACTCGATCCGCTCCTCGAGCTCGGCGCGGCCGATGCTCTCGTTGAGGCGGATGCCGAAGGCGATGTTGTCGCGGATCGACATCGGGAAGGGCGTCGGCTTCTGGAAGACCATGCCGACCCGATTGCGCAGGCGCACCGCCTGGACCTCGGGGGCGAGCACGTTCTGGCCGTCGAGCATGACGCGACCGGTGGCACGCTGGCCCGGATAGAGGTCGTACATGCGGTTCAGCACGCGCAGCAGCGTGGACTTGCCGCAACCCGACGGGCCGATCATGGCCGTGACCTTGCGCTCGGGCACCTTCATGTCGATGCCGTGCAGCGCACGGTTGTCGCCGTAGAAGAACTCGAGGTTTTCGATCGAGATCTTGGGTTCTTCCGCGGAGGCGGGGACGGAATCGCGCAGCGCTTCGGACATGGGGATCACTTCGATGTTCACGGGGAAGCCTTTCCGCGAGGAGCCAGCACGACCCGGGACAGGACGTTGAGCAGGAGGACGCCGATCGTGATCATCAGCGCGCCGGCCCAGGCGAGCGCCACCCATTCGTCGAACGGGCTGCCGGCATACTGATAGATCGTGACCGGAAGGCTGGCCATCGGCTGGGTCATGTCGAAGGACCAGCCGAGGTTGCCGAGCGAGGTGAAGAGCAGCGGCGCCGTCTCGCCGGCGGCACGCGCCACCGCGAGCAGGATGCCGGTGGCGATGCCCGGTCGCGCCGCCCGCCACAGGACGGAGGTGACGACCTGGGCCCGCGTGGCACCCAGCGCGAAGGCGGCCTCGCGCAGGGAGCCGGGGACGAGCCGCAGCATGTCCTCGGTCGAGCGCACCACCACCGGCAGGATCAGCACGGCGAGGGCGATCGACCCGGCGATGCCGGAGAAGCCGCCGAAGGGCTGGACCATCAGCTGGTAGACGAAGAGGCCGACCAGGATCGACGGCGCCGACAGGAGCACGTCGTTGACGAAGCGGACGGCGTCGGCGAAGCGGCCGCGGCCGAGTTCGGCGAGCCAGGTGCCGGCGAGCAGCCCGATCGGCGCGGCCAGCGCCAGACCGATCGCCACCTGCACCATCGAACCGACGATGGCGTTGGCGAGACCGCCGCCGCGACCCGGCGGCATGGTCGGCATGGTGAAGACCGAGAACGACAGGGCCGTGGCGCCGCGATAGAGCAACGTCCACAAGATCCAGGCGAGCAGCACGATCGCGAGGACGGCGAGGCCGGTGGCGACGACGCGCCAGAAGCGATCGGCGACGAGGCGACGTTCGAGGCGGGTCATGTTCAGCCCTCCGCGCGCGAGCCGACGAGCCAACGCGCGAGCGCCAGCACGACGAAGGAGATGACGAAGAGCGCGAGACCGAGTTCGAGAAGCGCATGGAGCTTCATCGAGCCGGGTCCGGCCTCGGGGAATTCGTTGGCGATCGTCGAGGCGATCGAGGCGCCCGGCGCATAGAGCGAGGCCTTGATGCGGTTGGCGTTGCCGATGACGAAGGTCACCGCCATGGTCTCGCCGAGCGCACGGCCGAGGCCGAGCATGACGGCGCCGACCAGCGCCGACCGGCCGTAGGGCACGGTCACCGCGCGGAAGACTTCCGTCGTGGTGGCGCCGACGCCGTAGGCGGCCTCCTTCAGCACCGGCGGCACCGAGCCGAAGATCTCGACGAACATCGCCGTGATGAAGGGCATGATCATCAGCGCCAGGATCAGGCCGGCGGTCAGCACGCCGGTACCGGCCGGGGCGCCGGAGAAGAGCTGGCCGATGAAGGGAATGGGGCCGAGAACGGCGGTCAGCGCCGGCTGCACCCAGGCCGACATCAGCGGCGCCACGACGAAGAAGCCCCACATGCCGTAGATGATCGACGGCACGGCGGCGAGAAGCTGAATGGCGGTGCCGATCGGCCGACGCAGGCCCAGCGGCGCCACTTCCGTGAGGAACAGCGCAATGCCGAGCGAGGCGGGGAAGGCGAGCACCAGCGCGATCACCGAGGTGATCAGCGTGCCCCACAGCATGACGCCCGCGCCGTACTGTTCGGTCACGGGGTTCCATTCGGTGGAGACGAAGAAGCCGAGGCCGAAGGCCTTCAGCGCCGGGAAACCGCCGTGGAACAGCAGCACGACGATGGCGCCGAGCAGCACCAGGACGAGCGTCGCCGCGCCCGTCAGAGCCCAGTGAAAGAGACGATCCTTCACGAACTTCGAATGGCGGGCCTGGACCGCCTGCAGCGGCGGGATGAGTTCGGTCGAAGCCGGGTCGGGGCTGAGCGCGGTCAAGGGCTTGTCTCGCGTGGATCCGGGAAGACCCCTCCGCGGGCGAGCCGCGGAGGGGTGGTCGGTTCGGGGAAGATCACTTCCAGATCGGCGCGCCCGAAGCGTCCTTGACCTCGGCGGTCCAGGCCTTGCGGATGCGGTCCTTCACCGCGCCGGGAAGCGCGATGTAGTGCAGCTTCTCGGCCGCGGCGTCGCCCGACTTGAAGGCCCAGTCGAAGAACTTCATGACCTCGGCCGACTGCGCGGCGTCCTTCGGGTCCTTCGGCAGAAGGATGAAGGTGGCCGAGACGATCGGCCAGGCGGTGTCGCCGGCGGTGTCGATCATCGAGGCGTCGAAGTTCTTCGCCTTGTCCCAGTCGGCGGCCGCAGCGGCGGCCTGGAAGGCCGGAACGGTCGGCTTGACGAACTTGCCGGCCTTGTTCTGGAGCTGCGTGGTGGTCAGAGCGTTGGCCGAGGCATAGACGTACTCGACGTAGCCGATCGAGCCCTTGGCGTTCTTGACCGAACCGGCGACGCCGTCGTTGCCCTTGGCGCCGTTGCCGGCTTCCCACTTGACCGAGGTGGCCGAACCGACCTTGCCCTTCCACTCGTCGGAGACGGCGTTGAGGTAGGCGGTGAAGACGAAGGTCGTGCCCGAGCCGTCCGAACGGTAGACCGGCAGGATGGCGAGGTCGGGCAGCTTGACGTCCGGGTTCAGCTTGGCGATCGCCGGGTCGTTCCACTTGGTGATCTTGCCGAGATAGATGTCGGCGACGACCGGGCCCGAGAGCTTGAGCTGGTCGGCGGCGATGCCGTCGAGGTTGACGATCACGACGACCGAGCCGACCACGGTCGGGAACTGCAGGAGCTTGCCGCTCTCGAGCTTCTCCGGAGCCATCGGGGCGTCGGAGGCACCGAAGTCGACGGTGCGGTTGAGGATCTGAGTCTGGCCACCGCCCGAACCGATCGCCTGATAGTTGAGGGCCGAACCGGCGGCGGCCTTGTAGTCGGCGCCCCAGGCGCCGTAGACCGGCGCCGGGAAGGTCGCGCCGGCACCGGTGAAGTCGCCGGCGAGAACCGGCGCCGTGAAGATGCCGAGCATGGTGACGGCAGCGAGCGTCGCGCGCACCGAGTGGACGGCCTTGTTCATGACGGAAATCTCTCCTTGTTCGCCGGGACGATCCCGGAACGCCTCGACCATGCAACACGGTCGATGACAGTTTGATGTCGAACGATCGGCAGAGAATTTCGGAAACAGAACAAGGGATTGGAGCGAAAGCAACGGTGCCGGCCGCGGCCTTCCGTTGCAATTCGTCACGAAGGCCCGATCAGGCGGGAAGGGCGCGCATCACCGCTCCCGCGCAGATCGCCGTCATGATCGCCGGCAGCGCCCAGGACATCTGCCGCCTGATCTCGAGGCAGGGTCGATGCAGTCGCGATCCGGGCCGCCCGCAGGGCACGCCGAGCATGCTGTCGAAGAGCAGCACGGTGACCAGATAGACGTAGCCCATCGAGATGATCTGGGCGATCGGCGTGTTGAGCGAGATCGAGCCGGGGAAGCTCGACTCGAAGGTGAAGCTGATCGCGGCGAGCGCGAGCAGCGCCGAGAAGATCAGACCGCCCTTGTCGGTCGCCCCCAGCCCCGGCGCCCACAGCACGTAGATCGAGACGGCGAGCACCGCGGCGATCGGGATGAAGATGCGCAGGATGTAGCGTTCCGACAGTCGCTCCACCTCGAGCGCCGCCTCGAGCCGGGAATAGCTGCGGGCGTTCCAGCCGGCCGCCTCGGCATTGGTGAAGTCGAGCCGCAGCGGCTGCCAGTCGGTGACGGAGAGGCGTTCGGCGACCTTGGAGAAGCCGCGATCGGCATCGGTCGCCACCAGCAGCACGTCCTGCTTGGCATGGCGCGGCGCCGAGAAGGAGAGGGCGATCTTCTGGTGGTCGAAGGGGAAGGCCGTCATGTCGGTGGCGACGCGGAAGTCGGCCTCGTAGCGCTCGACCACCACCACCGAGCCGTCGGCATGGGTGGAGGCGGCGACCGTGCGGCCGTCGACGTCGCCGATCTGGTTGTCGACGACGACGCCGGGCGTCCAGATGCCTTCGAGGTACTTGTCGGCCTCCGAGCCGACGCGGTCGACCCGCGGCGTGCCGGCTTCGACCGCGTCGAATCCGTCGCGCGGGTCGCGCCAGCGCTGGGTCACCTCGACCCACAGCCGCGCCTTGCCGGCGACTTCCTTGATCTCGGTGACGTCGAGGATGCGCAGCGCGACGCGCACCCGCACGGGCAGTTCGACCCCCTGCGGCAGGCCGGCATCGGCCGCCGCCGACGGCGTCGCGACGGCGAGGGCGGCGAAGAGGAGAGCGGCGAGAGCCGCGACGAGCCGGCTCATTTCGCCTCCTCGTCGCGCGCCGAGGAGATCACGCCGAAGGCGAGGATCGAGAAGAAGACGAAGGCGAGAATGCCGCCGACCGTCGCCAGCACGCCGAGATCGGAGCGCAGCCGGCGATCCTGCACCGCCTGTTCGGGGAAGGTGGCGAGCGCCACGACGTTGCCGACGAGGCGGCCGGAATAGTCGACCAGCGGCTGGCGCAGGATCGCGCCGCCGGTGCCGTCGATGTCGAGGTCGCCGACCTCGGTCTCGCGCGCGATGGCGAGGCGTCCGGCCCGGAGCTGGGCGGAGAAGCGGGCGAGATCGGTCGAGGACGACAGGAAGAGGTCGCCGCCGTTGTCGGCGGCGGCCGGCAGGCCGGCGAGCGAGCGCGACAGCACCACCGCGAGGTCGGCGTTGGTGACGGTCTTGATCTGCTCGAGGATCGGCTGGAGATCGAGGCCGACCTCCATCGTGCCGGCGAGCGCGTCGCCCTGGCGGACGACCGAGATGCCGCGTACGCCGACGATGCCGGTGACGCCGATCTCGACGCCGACCTGGCCGCGGCCGGTCTTGTTGGCGGCGAGTACCATCGGACGCAGCCGCGAGATGTCGTCGTCGTGGCTCTCCGGCTTGTGGACGCGCAGCAGGTAGCGCAGGTCGGTCGAATGGAAGCCGAAGACGGTGACGCCCGCCTGTTCCTTCAGGTAGGTCCAGGTCGAGGCCGACAGCGCGGCGAGCGCCGGGCGGTCGTTGGCGGCGAGCGGCGCCGGCACGTCGGAGCGCCGCGCCATCGCCTCCGCCTGGGCCTGGGCGAAGCGGCCGGCCTGATCGATCGCCGAGGTCACCGCCTGCCCGACGGCGCGCATCCGCGCGGCGCGATCGTCGGTCGCGGTCTCTCGCCGCGTCGAGGTGGCGAGCCACACCATGGCGCCGAGGGTCGCGACGATCACCAGAGCGGCACCGAGGGAGAGGACGAAGCGGGTGCGGAGACGCGGCACCGAGACCAACGACGAGATCGCGCTTTCGCTCGACAAGGGGGAACTCCGATCACGGGAGACGAGCCGACGGGCGCGGCCGGAAGGCGGCCGCGGCAGGAGTCGAAATCCTAGTAGAATTGCGGAGGAGCGATCAAGGCATCGCGCGACACGCAACGGCCGGAACCTGGGTCCGAACGATCAATGGCCGTTGATGTTTCGCCTCGAGGATCCGAACGAAGGGTCCCGACCGGGCCTCAGACCGGCGCGACCAGCGCCGCCGTCGCGGACGTCGTGCCGCTGGTCACCACCCGCTCGCGGCCCTCGGCGTCGACGACCACGCGGGCCGCGCCGCTCGCCACGCGGGCGAGCGCCAGCGGGTAGATTCGGTGCTCCTGCGCCAGAACGCGGGCGGCCAGCGTGTCGGCGGTGTCGTCGTCGAGCACCGGCACCGCGGCCTGGACGATGATCGGCCCGACGTCCATCTCGGCGCGGACGAAATGCACGGTGCAGCCGGCGATCTTGACGCCGTCGGCGAGCGCCCGGGCGTGGGTGTGCAGCCCCTTGTAGGCGGGCAGCAGGGCCGGGTGGATGTTGATCAGCCGATCGTGCCAGCGCTCGATGAAGTAGGGCGTCAAGAGCCGCATGAAGCCGGCGAGCACGACCAGTTCGACGCCGTGGCCGACGAGTTCGGCGACCACCGCGCGCTCGAAGGCCTCGCGGGTCTCGAAGCCCCGGTGGTCGACCACCACGGTCGCGACCCCGGCGGCGGACGCCTTGGCGAGACCGCCGGCGTCGGCGACGTTGGAGACGACGCAGACGATCTCGGCCGGGTAGGCGGGATCGGCAGCCGCCGCGATCAGCGCTGCCATGTTCGAGCCGCCGCCCGAGATCAGAATGCCGACGCGGACGCGCTTCGCCATGATCAGCGGCCGCGCGGCGGCCAGGCGAGATCGAGCTTGCCGCGGGTGTCGACCCAGGCGCGCTTGCCGTGCTCGTCGGCATCGCGGCCGGAGCCGTCCTGCAGCCAGCCCAGCGTGACGCAGCTCTCGCCGAGATGGCGGAACATGTCGGAGATGTCGTGCGCCTTGTCGGCGTCGACCACCAGGACCATGCCGATGCCGCAGTTGAAGGTGCGCAGCATCTCGGCTTCCGAGACGTTGCCGACCGAGGCCAGCCACTTGAACACCGGCGGCACGGCGCAGGCGTAGAGGTCGATCTCGGCGACGCAGAGTTCCGGCAGCACGCGCGGAATGTTCTCGATGAAGCCGCCGCCGGTGATGTGGGCCATGGCCTTCACGCCGCCGACCTTGCGGATCACCTCGAGGATCGGCTTGACGTAGATCCGGGTCGGCTCGAGCAGGGCGCGGGCGACCGAGGTGCCGGGCTGGAACGGCGCGTCGTCGTTCCAGTCGAGGCCGGCCTCCTTCACGAGGCGGCGCACCAGCGAATAGCCGTTGGAATGGACGCCGGACGAGCCGAGGCCGAGCAGCACGTCGCCGGGGCGCGTGGTCTTCTTCGGCAGGATCTCGTCGCGCTCGACCGCGCCGACCGCGAAGCCGGCGAGATCGTAGTCGTCGGCCTTGTACATGTCGGGCATCTCGGCCGTCTCGCCGCCGATCAGCGCGCAACCGGCGATCTGGCAGCCCCGCGCGATCGAGGCGATGACGCGTTCGGCGACGTCGAGCTCGAGCTTGCCGGTGGCGAAGTAGTCGAGGAAGAACAGCGGCTCGGCGCCCTGGACGACGAGGTCGTTGACGCTCATCGCCACGAGGTCGATGCCGATCGTGTCGTGGATGCCGGTCTCGATCGAGATCTTCAGCTTGGTGCCGACGCCGTCGTTGGCCGCCACCAGCACCGGATCACGGTAGCCGCAGGCCTTGAGGTCGAACAGACCGCCGAAGCCGCCGAGCTGCGTGTCGGCACCGACACGCGACGTCGCCTTGGCGTGCGGCGCGATGCGGCGGACCAGCGCATTGCCGGCCTCGATGTCGACGCCGGACCGGGCGTAGGTCCAGCTGTTCTTGCCCTCGGACATGGATGGCGTCCTCCCTCGAGATCTCGTCCGGTTCGATGGACGATCGAGACTGCTTTTGCAAGTCCGTATGAGAGCCGAGCGCCGTCGGGCCGGGTTGCGCAATTCGCGCGGCACCTCTTGGAAGTGACTGGAATCGGGACCACATTGGGGGCGTGGCGGCTCGATCGGACGAGCGGAGGGTCCATGGCGTCCAATGTCACCATCCCCAACCTGATTTCGATCGCCCGCCTCGTGATGGTCCCGGTCGCGGTCGACGCGCTCGTCGCCGGCCGTCCCGACATCGCCTTCTGGGTCTTCGTGCTGGCCGGCGCCTCCGACGGCATCGACGGCTGGATCGCCCGCCGCTTCGACCAGCGCTCCGAACTCGGCGCCTATCTCGACCCGCTCGCCGACAAGGCGCTGCTCGTCTCGATCTTCGTGACGCTCGGCATCGTCGGCGTTCTGCCCGGCTGGCTGGCGTTGCTCGTCGTCTCGCGCGACGTGCTGATCGTCGGCGGCGTGATGCTCTCCTGGCTGATCGGCCGTCCGGTGCCGATCCGGCCGATCTTCGTCTCCAAGGCCAACACCGCCGCCCAGATCGCCTTCGCCGCGATGGCGCTCTCCGCCGGCGCCTTCCGTTGGGAGCCGGGCATCCTGTGGACGGTGGGGGAGGTGGCGGTCGCCACGTTGACGATCGTTTCCGGCGCGGCCTATGTCGTCGACTGGTTGACCGCCATGTCGGAGGCGCCGGGCGATCCCGGCCGCCCGGCCGAACGGCGCGAGGGAACCGAACCCGAGGGAAGGAACGACGCGTGACGCTCGAACGCCAGCTCCGCTTCTGGCTCGCCGCCGCTGCCCTCTTCGTCGGCTTCCTGTGGCTGTTCTCCGGGGTGCTGCTGCCCTTCGTGGCGGGCATCGCGCTCGCCTATCTGCTCGATCCGGCCGCCGACCGGCTGGAGGCGATCGGCTTCTCGCGCGGGCTCGCGGCGCTGACCATCATCCTCGGGCTGGTGCTGACCGGCCTCCTGGTGCTGATCCTCCTGGTGCCGCTCCTCGGCGACCAGCTCTCCGCCTTCGTCACCGAACTGCCGGTGCTGGTCACCCGCCTGCGCGCGCTCGCCGCACCGATGGTCGACGGCCCGCTCGCCAAGCTGATGGGCGGCGACGTCTCCGCCCTCGAGGGCTCGCTCGGTCAGGCGCTGTCGCAGGGCGCGGGATTCGTCTCGCAGCTCCTCCAGTCGATCCTGTCGAGCGGCAAGACCATCCTGTCGATCCTCTCGGTCGTCACCGTCGCCCCGGTCGTCGCCGCCTACATGCTGGTCGACTGGGATCGCGCCATCGCCCGCATCGACGGCTGGCTGCCGCTGCGCCATCGCGACACCGTGCGCCGTCTGGCGAGCGAGATGGACGCGGCCGTCTCCGGTTTCGTGCGCGGTCAGGTGGCGGTCTCGGTGACCATGGGCGTCTACTACGGCCTCGGCCTCGCCCTGGTCGGCCTGCGCTTCGGCCTCTTGATCGGCCTGATGTCGGGCCTCCTCGGCATCATTCCCTATCTCGGCTTCGGCGCCGGCCTGATCGCCGGCCTGATCGTCGCGCTGGTGCAGTACTGGCCCGACTGGCACGGGATCCTCCTGGTGTTGGTCGTCTTCGGCGTCGGGCAGGGGCTCGAGGGCTGGGTGCTGACGCCCAACTGGGTCGGCCGTTCGGTCGGGCTCCATCCGGTGTGGCTGCTCTTCGCGCTCTTCGCCTTCGGCTCGCTCTTCGGCTTCGTCGGCATGCTGATCGCGGTGCCGGCGGCGGCCTCGATCGGCGTCCTCGCCCGTTTCGCGCTCGAGCAGTATCTGGCGAGCCCGCTCCATCTCGGTACCGGCGACGAGACGCCGGCGCTGCCCGCCCCCGGCGAGCGCGCGATCGATGGCTGAGGTCCGCCAGATCCCGCTCGATCTGCCGATCGCCGAACGCCGCGGCCGCGACGACTGGATCGTCTCGGACGCCAACGTCGAGGCGACGGCGCTGATCGAGCGTTTCCCCGACTGGCCGGGCGACGTCGTGCTGGTGACCGGCCCGGTCGGCGCCGGCAAGAGCCATCTCGCCCATGTCTTCGCCGAACTCTCGGGCGCCGCGATCCTCGCCGCCGAGGACCTCGCCGCCCACGATCCGGTCGCCTTGGCGCGTCACCCGGCGCTGGTCGTCGAAGACCTCGGCGCGGGCATCGACGAGACGGCGCTCTTCCATCTGCTGAACGCCGCGCGTCAGGCCGACCGCAGGGTGCTGCTCACCGCCGCGACGCCGCCGTCGGAATGGGGCCTGCGCCTCGCCGATCTCGCCTCGCGGCTGCGCGCAGCGACGCCGGTCGCCCTGCGCGAGCCCGACGATGCGTTGCTCGAGGCCCTGCTCGCCAAGCTCTTCTCCGACCGCCAGACCATGGTCGACCCGTCGGTGATCGCCTTCCTCGCCCGGCGGATGGAGCGTTCCTTCGCCGCCGCCCACGATCTCGTCGCCGCCCTCGACCGCGAGGCGCTCGCCGCCAAGACGCCGATCACCCGCGCGGTGGCCGCCCGCGTCGTCGCCGGCCTCGGCGAGCGGGCTCGGCAGGAACCCCAACTCGACGATCCCGACGACGCGTGACACATTCGTCACGAAACTCGCACAAAGTCGGGTGAAGGATGGTCGGCGCGTGAATCGCCCGCCCGCCCAGGAGGAGTTCGTCTTGCCGAGAACCGCATCGAAGGAGCGCCGCATCGTGGATCCCGCCGACCTCACGTCGAGCCCCCGTCGTTTCGTCAACCGCGAGCTCTCCTGGCTCGGGTTCAACCGACGCGTCCTCGAAGAGAGCGCCAACGTCGATCATCCGTTGCTCGAGCGCCTGCGCTTCCTGTCGATCTCGGCGAACAATCTCGACGAGTTCTTCATGGTCCGCGTCTCGGGCCTGGTCGAACAGATGCGTGCCGGCCTCGCCACCCGCTCCGACGACGGCCTGACGCCGGCCGAGCAGCTGGTGGTGATCGAGGAGGCGGTGTCGTCGCTGACCGGCGAGCAGCAGCGCCTGTGGCGCGAGCTGCAGCGCGAGCTGGCGACGGTCGGCCTGGTGATGGTCGACGGCGACGGCCTGACCGACGGCGAACGGGTCTGGCTCAAGGATCACTTCCTCGGCCACATCTTCCCCGTGCTGACGCCCCAGGCCTGCGATCCGGCGCATCCCTTCCCCTTCATCCCCAATCTCGGCTTCTCGCTGATCCTCGATCTCGCCCGCGTCGGCGGCGGCGAGGGCATGACGGCGCTGATCCGCATCCCCTCGACGCTCGAGCGCTTCATCGAGCTGCCGTCGACGAAGCCCGGGGTGAAGCGCTACATCGCGCTCGAGACGGTGATCTGCCTGCACATCGCCGGCCTCTTCCCCGGCTACGACGTCAAGGCCAAGGGCGCCTTCCGCGTCATCCGTGATTCGGACATCGAGATCGAGGAAGAGGCCGAAGACCTCGTCCGCGTCTTCGAGACCATGCTGAAGCGCCGCCGCCGCGGCGTCGTCATCCGCCTCGAGATCGAGGCCGCGACCCCGACCAAGCTGCGCGGCTTCGTCGCCGAGAGCCTCGGCGTCGAGCCCGACGGCGTCCATCTGGTCGACGGCATGCTGGCGCTGACCGAACTCTCCAAGATGGTCGGCGTCGATCGGCCGGAGCTGCGTTTCGGCCCCTACGCGCCGCGCTTCCCCGAGCGCATCCGCGAGTTCGGCGGCGACTGTTTCGCCGCGATCAAGGCCAAGGACTTCGTCGTCCATCACCCCTACGAGAGCTTCGACGTCGTCGTTCAGTACCTGATGCAGGCGGGACGCGACCCGGACGTGGTGGCGATCAAGCAGACGCTCTACCGCACCTCCAAGGACAGCCCGATCGTCAAGGCGCTGTCGGAAGCGGCGGAAGCCGGCAAGTCGGTGACGGCGGTCGTCGAGCTCAAGGCGCGCTTCGACGAGGAGGCCAACATCCGCTGGGCGCGCGACCTGGAAAAGGCCGGCGTGCAGGTGGTCTACGGCTTCATGGAGCTGAAGACCCACGGCAAGCTGTCGATGGTGGTGCGCCGCGAGCAGGGCCAGCTGGCGACCTACTGCCACATCGGCACGGGCAACTATCACCCGATCACCGCCCGCATCTACACCGACCTCAGCTACTTCACCGCCGATCCGGCGATCGGCCGCGACGTCGCCCGCATCTTCAACTTCGTCACCGGCTATGCCGAGCCGCAGGCGCTGGAGAAGATGGGCGTGAGCCCGCTGTCGCTGCGCCATCGCATCGTCGAGCACATCGAGGCCGAGATCGAGCACGCCCGCGCCGGCCGTCCCGCTCAGATCTGGATCAAGCTCAACAGCCTCGTCGACGCGCAGATCATCGACAAGCTCTACGAGGCGAGCGGGGCGGGGGTGAAGATCGACATCATCGCCCGCGGCATCTGCTGCCTGCGCCCCGGCATCCCGGGCCTGTCGGAGAACATCCGGGTGAAGTCGATCGTCGGCCGTTTCCTCGAACACAGCCGCGTGTTCTGCTTCGGCAACGGTCATGGTCTTCCCTCGGCCGAGGCGATCGTCTACATCGGATCGGCGGACATGATGCCGAGAAATCTCGATCGACGCGTCGAGGTGCTCTGCCCGATCATCAATCCGACGGTGCACCAGCAGGTGCTCGATCAGATCATGGTCGCCAACCTCCGGGACAACCAGCAGAGCTGGCGTCTGTTGCCCGACGGGGGTCACGAACGCATCCGGCCGGCGGAGGGCGAGGAGCCCTTCAACGTCCACAAGTACTTCATGACCAACCCATCGTTGTCCGGCCGTGGAAAATCCTCGAAGCACGATCAGCCCCGAAACATCATCCGTGTGCCCAGGACCTGAGGGTTGGCGGGGGCTGCTGTCGCGTTGCGGCACCCCCGGTCGTCTCGAAGGCTACGGGCCGCTCGCGGTCATCGACATCGGCTCCAACTCGGTGCGCCTGGTCGTCTACGAGCGGCTTACGCGCGCCCCCACGGTGCTGTTCAACGAGAAGGTGCTCGCCGGCCTCGGCAAGGGGCTGGCCAAGACCGGCCGTCTCGCCGAAGCCTCGCTCGCCCAGGCGCTCGATGCGGTGCGCCGCTTCAAGCACATCGCCGACCAATGCGGCTCCGTCGGCCTCCACGTGCTGGCGACCGCCGCCGCGCGTGAGGCCGAGAACGGCCCGCCCTTCGTCGCCGAGCTCGAGCGCATCTGCGGCGTCCAGGTCCAGGTCCTGACCGGCGCCGACGAGGCACGCCTCGCCGCCTACGGCATCGTCGCCGGCGTCCACGATGCCGACGGCATCGCCGGCGACCTCGGCGGCGGCTCGCTCGAGCTGGTCGACATCCACGGCGACACGATCGGCAAGGGGCTGACCTATCCGCTCGGCGGCATCCGCCTGCAGGAGGCGGCCGAGGGCTCGATCCGCAAGGCCGAGCGCATCGCCGCCCAGATCCTCGACAAGTCGCCGGTTCTCGGCGGGCTCGCCGGGCGGTCGTTCTATGCGGTCGGCGGCACCTGGCGCTCGCTCGCCAAGCTGCACATGCATCAGACCGACTATCCGCTCCGGGTGATGCACAACTACGCCATGCCGGCCGAGGTGGCGCTGGAGTTCTGCCGCGAGGTCGGCCGCGGCGCGGTCGAACTGCTGCCGCGCATCGAGACCGTGTCGAAGCAGCGCCGCGAGCTTCTGCCCTTCGGCGCCGTGGTGCTCGCCCAGATCATCCGCGCCGGCAAGCCGAAGAACGTCGTGCTCTCCGCCCTCGGCCTGCGCGAGGGGCACCTCTACGATCTGCTGTCGCCCGAGGAACGCGCCCGCGATCCGCTGCTCGCCGCAGCCGAGGAACTCGGCTACCTGCGCTCGCGCTCGCCGCGCCACACCGAGGAGACCGGGCCCTGGACCGGCGCGGTCTTCGCCGCCCTCGGCCTCGACGAAACCGCCGAGGAGCGCCGTCTGCGCACCGCCGCCTGCCTCGTCGCCGACATCGGCTGGCGCGCGCACCCCGACTATCGCGGGTCGCAGAGCCTCAACATCATCTCCAATGCCGCCTTCATCGGCGTCGACCACCCCGGCCGCGCCTATCTGGCGCTGTCGAACTACTACCGCCACATGGGACTGGTCGAAGACGCCGTCAGCCCGCGTCTGGTGCAGCTGGCGCCGCCGCGGCTCCTCGCCCGCGCCAAGGCGCTGGGAGCGGCCTTCCGCGTCGCCTTCATCCTGTCGGCGGCGATGCCGGGTATCCTGCCGGACGTCAAGGTCGGCCGTCTGGCGGGCCGCCTGACCATGGACCTGCCGCCGCATCTCGCCGATCTCGACGGCGAAGTGCTGCAGCGCCGCTTCCGCCAGCTCGCCAAGCTCGCCGGCCTCGACACCGAGATCCGTCGCGCATGAGCGGCGGGGCATCCTCCGGTCGCGGCGACGTCCGCGACGTGGCGGGTCTCGTCGCCGCCGGGCTGGTGCCGGCGGAGGCCGCCCCGGCGCTCGCCCGCGTCGTCGATCGCTTCGCCCTGACCATCACGTCCGACATGGCGGCGCTGATCGATCCGTCGGACGCGGCCGACCCGATCGCCGCCCAGTTCGTGCCGTCGGCGGAAGAACTCGACGCCCGCCCCGACGAGACCTCCGACCCGATCGGCGACGGCCCGCATGCCGTGGCGCCGGGCGTCGTCCATCGCTATCCCGACCGGGTGCTGCTCAAGCCGACGCATCTCTGCCGCGTCTACTGTCGCTTCTGCTTCCGCCGCGACCGGGTGGGCGACGGCGAGGCCAACCTCTCCGAGGCCGAGCTCGACGAGGCCGTCGCCTATGTCGCCGCGCGGCCCGAGATCTTCGAGGTGATCCTGACCGGCGGCGACCCGATGATCCTGTCGGACCGCCGCCTCGGCCTGATCCTCGATCGGCTGGAGGCGATCCCCCACGTCGAGGTCGTGCGCATTCACAGCCGCGTGCCCGTGGTCGATCCCGCCCGCGTGACGGAGGCGAGCGCCCGAGGCCTGCGCCGTCGCTTCGCCACCTGGATGGTGATCCACGTCGACCATCCGCGCGAACTGACCGAGGCCGCCGCGGGGTCGATCGGAAGGCTCGTCGACGCCGGCGTGCCGGTGCTCTCCCAGACCACGCTGCTCTCCGGCGTCAATGCCGACGCGGCGACGCTCGAGGCGCTGTTCCGCCGTCTCGTGGCGCTGCGGGTGAAGCCCTATTACCTCCACCACCTCGATCGCGCCGAGGGGACGGCGCGGTTCCGCACCTCGGTCGCCGAGGGCAGGGCGCTGATGAAGCGGCTGCGCGGCAGCCTCACCGGCATCGCCCAGCCGACCTACGTGCTCGACATCCCCGGCGGCGCCGGCAAGGTGCCGATCGGCCCCGATCCGCTGACGAAGACCGGCGAAGGCGAGGGCGGTACCACCCGCTGGCGGGTCGAGGACCCGAACGGCGACGGGCACGACTGGGAAGGCTGAGCCCCGCGCTCGCGACCCTCCACACCGGAACCAAGCCTCAGACGACGTCGTCGCGATCGAACGTCGGGCGCGTCGCCGCGTCGGCCGTCTCGTCCGTCATGTCGCGTCCGGCGGCGCCGAGATGTTCGCGCAGCCAGCGGTTCGCCGCGTCGCGGTGGAACTTCGCGTGCCAGTACATGCCGATCGTGATCTCCGGCAGGGCGATCGGATGGGGCTGGCAGGCGAGGCCGAAGGGCTCGCGGATGCGCAGGGCGAGCACTTCCGGCACGGTCGCGATCATGTCGGTGTTGCGCAGGATGTGCCCGACCGAGACGAAGTGCGGCACCCTGAGACGGATGTCGCGCTTCACGCCCATGCGCTCGAAGAGCTCGTCGACCATGCCGTGGCCGGTGCCGGCGGCGACGATGCCGATGTGGTCTGCGGCGCCGAAGTCGGCCGCCGTCATCGTCCGCCCGTCGAAGGCGTGGCCGCGGCGGTAGAGGCAGACGTAGCGCTGCGTCAGCAGCCGGCGTTGGAAGAACCCGGCCTGGAGATGCGGCAGGAGGCCGACGGCGAGGTGGACGTTGCCCGCCTCCATCTCGCGCTCGAGGTCGACCGACTGATTGCGCACCGTGCCGATCGCGACGCCCGGCGCGGCCACCGCGAGGCGCTGCATCAGGTCGGGCAGGAAGTAGATCTCGCCGATGTCGGTCATGGCGATGGTGAAGGTCTGGCGGCTCTTCGCGGGATCGAACACCGCCGACTGGTTGAGCGCGCCGTGGATGGTCCCGAGCGCATAGGCGACGGGTTCGGCCAGCGCCTCGGCGAAGGGCGTCGGCTGCATGCCGGCGGCGGTACGCACGAAGAGGTCGTCGCCGAGCGTGCGGCGCAGACGGGCGAGCGCGTTGCTCACCGCCGGCTGGGTCAGGCCGAGCCGATCGGCGACGAGGTTCACCCGCCCGCTCTTCAAGAGCTCGTTGAAGACGACCAGCAGATTGAGGTCGATGTCGCGCAGATCCATCCGCCACCATCATTCACATTGGTGATTTTGAACATCACCACCATAAACTACCAAAAGCTTCATGGCGGTGCCATCGTCCGTTCCAGAAAGCCGGAACGGCTCGAAGGGAAACGCCATGGAACTGAACGTCCGATCGCTCGGCCGAACGATTGCGGCCGAGCCGGGGGCCAATCTGCTGGAGACGCTGCGCGCCGCCGACGTGCCGATCTCCTACAGCTGCATGGCCGGGCGCTGCGGCGTCTGCCGTTGCAGGGTGGTGCAGGGCCAGGTGCTGTCGGCCAACGGCGAGCTGCGCCAGCCGATGACCGGCGAGGGCGAACAGGTGCTCGCCTGCCAGAGCACGCTGACCGGGCCGGTCTCCATCGAGATCCCCGAGCCCGACGAGATCGTCGTCCACACCGCCAGGACGTTGAAGGCGACCGTCGTCGAGATCGCCGACGAGACCCACGACATCCGCCGCATCGTGCTGAAATCGGCGAAGCCGCTCGACTTCACGCCCGGCCAGTACGCCACGCTGCAGTTCGGCCCCGATCTGGTGCGGCCCTATTCGATGGCCGGCCTGCCGGGCGACGACACGCTCGAGTTCCACGTCCGCCTCGTCCCCGGCGGCCGGGTCAGCCCGCATGTCTTCGAGACGCTGAAGGTCGGCGATGCGGTCAAGGTCTCCGGGCCGCTCGGCGCCTCCTATCTGCGGCGCCGGCACGACGGGCCGATCCTGCTGGTCGCCGGCGGAACCGGGCTCGCGCCGGCGTTGTCGATCCTGCGCGGCGCGCTGGCGGAGGGCATGGAGAACCCGATCCACCTCTATTTCGGCGTCCGCACCGCGCGCGATCTCTATTGCCTCGACCGGCTCCGGGCGCTCGCCGAGACCCGCCCGGGGATCGCGCTCCATGGCGTCGTCTCGCACGGACCCGTGCCCGCGGGCCTGCGCGGCGGCCTCGTCACCGAGGCGATCGCCGCCGACTGGCCGAGCCTCGAGGGCTTCCGCACCTGGCTCTGCGGCGCCCCGGCGATGGTCGAGGCGGCGACCATCCTGGTGAAGCGCCTCGGCATCCCGCTCGAGCACGTCTACGCCGACGCCTTCTATTCGACGGGCTACTGAGCCCGCCGCGCATCCCGATCCGCCGCTCGACCGGCCGATCGCAAAAAACTTCAACATCCGGGAGGAAGACATGGAAAACACGGGCGAAGTGTTTCCCGAAAACCCGACGTGGGCGGGCGAGGGAACCAGCCGCATTCCGTTCTGGGCCTATACCCGCGACGACCTGCACAAGCGGGAACTCGAACGGCTCTTCTACGAGGGCCACTGGTGCTACGTCGGCCTCGAGGTCGAGATCCCCGAGCCCGGCGACTTCAAGCGCACGGTGGTGGGCGAGCGCTCGGTCGTCATGACGCGGTCGGCCGACGGCGAGATCCACGTGGTGGAGAACGTCTGCAAGCACCGCGGCATGCGCTTCTGCCGCGAGAAGCACGGCAAGGCCAAGGAACTGCTCTGCCCCTATCACCAGTGGAGCTACGCGCTCGACGGCGATCTCCAGGGCGTGCCCTTCCGCCGCGGCGTCAAGCGCGACGGCAGGGTCGACGGCGGCATGCCCGCGGACTTCAAGCCGGCCGATCACGGTCTGACCAAGCTGAAGGTGGCCCGCCGCAACGGCGTCGTCTTCGCCTCCTTCGACCACGACGTCGAGCCCTTCGAGGACTTCCTCGGGCCGACCATCCTCTCCTATTTCGACCGCGTCTTCGACGGGCGGAAGCTGGTGCTGCTCGGCTATCGCCGCCAGCGCATTCCGGGCAACTGGAAGCTGATGCAGGAGAACATCAAGGACCCGTACCATCCGGGCCTGCTGCACACCTGGTTCTCGACCTTCGGCCTGTGGCGCGCCGACAATCAGTCGGAACTGAAGATGGACGCCCACAAGCGTCACGCCGCGATGATCTCGACGCGTGGCCAGGGCGGCAAGGTCGCCGAGGTGGTGAGCGGTCTCGACAGTTTCAAGGAGACCATGACGGTCAACGACAAGCGCCTGCTCGACATCGTCCACGAGGACTGGTGGGGCAAGCCGACCGCCGTGATGACGACGATCTTCCCCAGCGTGATCATCCAGCAGCAGGTCAACTCGGTCTCGACCCGCCACATCCAGCCCAACGGCCACGGCAGCTTCGACTTCGTCTGGACCCATTTCGCCTTCGAGGACGACACCCTGGAGATGAAGGAGCGCCGGCTGATCCAGGCCAATCTCTTCGGCCCGGCCGGCTTCGTCTCGGCCGACGACGGCGAAGTGATCGAGTGGTCGCAGGAGGGGTTCGAGCAGAACCCCTCGGGCCGCACGCTGGTGGAGATGGGCGGCCGCGACACCGAGGACTCGCCCCACATGGTCACCGAGACGCTGATCCGCGGCATGTACGCCTATTGGCGCAAGGTGATGGGAGAGTGAGATGATCGATTTCCAGTCCTACCACGACCTGCTCGATCTCTACGCCTCCTACGCCGCCGCGGTGGATTCCGCCGACTGGGAGACCTGGCCGGAGTTCTTCGTCGACGACGGCACCTATCGCCTCCAGCCGCGCGAGAACCACGATCGCGGCCTGCCGCTCTGCCTGCTGGCGCTCGAGAGCAAGGCGATGATCCGCGACCGCGTCTACGGCGTGAAGGAGACGATGTACCACGACCCCTACTACCAGCGGCACATCGTCGGCACGCCGCGCGTCCTGTCGGTCCGGACCGAGGACGGCGTCGAGATCGTCGAGGCGGAGGCGAACTACCTCGTCGTGCGCACCAAGCGCGACGGCGTCTCCGAGGTCTTCAACGCCGGCTATTACCGCGACGTGATCGTGCGGACGCCCGAGGGGTTGAGGTTCAGGTCGCGGCTCTGCGTCTACGACACCGAGATGATCCCCAATTCGCTGATCTATCCGATCTGAGAGGCGTCCCATGCGTTCGGAAAACTGGATCGACGTGGCCGCGGTCGAGGCCGTGCCGGAGGGCGACACGATCGGCGTGTCGCTCGCCGGCCAGGGCATCGCGCTCTACAAGGTCGAGGGCGAGATCTTCGCCACCGCGGGGCTCTGCACCCACGGCGCCGCCCACATGTGCGACGGCTTCCTCGAAGGCCACGAGATCGAATGCCCGCTGCATCAGGGCCGCTTCGACATCCGCACCGGCAAGGCCCTCAACGAACCGCTGAGCGAGGACATCCGCACCTATCCCGTGCGCCTCGACGCCGGCCGCGTCTGGGTGCGCGCCGACTGACGACGCGGGGCGGGGGCGGTCCGCCGCCCCGCCCCACACGAAGACCGAGAAAGCGGGACGCGCCCCGGACGGGCGGCGCAATCGGGACATCGCATCCCCCCGCGCATCAGAGGGAGAGACACCATGCAATCCGATCATTCGCCGCCGCCCGGCGGGGTGGACGTCGTCGCCGTCATGGACCGCATGGCCGTGGGGCGCTTCCATCTCCGCGTTCTGGCGATCTGCGTCGTCATCGCCATGCTCGACGGTTTCGACACTCAGGCGATCGCCTTCGTCGCCCCGGTCGTCGCCGCGGCCTGGAAGGTGCCGATGTCGCAGTTCAGCGCCGCCTTCGCCGTCGGCCTCCTCGGTCTGACGGTCGGGGCGCTGGCGCTGGGGCCGGTCGCCGATCGCGTCGGGCGCAAGCTCGTGCTGATCGCCTGCACCGCCGCCTTCGGCGTCTTCGCGCTTGCCACCGCCTGGGCGCGTGATTTCGAGAGCCTGCTGTGGCTGCGTTTCCTGACCGGCGTCGGTCTCGGCGGCGCCATGCCCAACATCATCGCCATGACGGCGGAATACGCGCCGCTGCGCCTGCGCGCCACCGCGGTGACCGTGATGTTCTGCGGCTTCCCGCTCGGCTCGGTGCTGGGCGGCTTCCTCGCCGCCAAGATGATCCCGGCGTGGGGCTGGGAATCGGTCTTCCTTCTCGGCGGCGCGCTGCCGCTCCTGACGGTGCCCTTCCTTGCGGTGCTGCTGCCGGAATCCGTGCGCTTCCTCGTCTCCCATCACCGCCGGCCCGACCGCGTCGCGGCGATCATGGCGCATCTGACCGGCGACGCGTCGGCCCACCGCGTCGACACGCCCTACTACGTGCCGGAACAGAAGGTCACCGGCTTCACCGGCCGCCGGCTCTTCACCGAGCATCGCGCCGGGCTGACGCTGCTCCTGTGGGTCGCCTTCTTCTGCAATCTGCTGGTGATGTATTTCCTGGTGAACTGGCTGCCGGCGCTGCTGAAGCAGAGCGGCTATCCGCTCGACGCGGCGATCTACGCCACCTCGACGCTCAACTTCGGCGGCGTGATCGGCGGCGTGGTGCTGGGGCGGATGATCGACCGCATGGGCCCCTTCGCCATCCTCGGCGCCTGCTATGCCGTCGCCGCCGTCTTCATCCTCGTCACCGCCAACGCGGCCGGCAATTCGGCGATCCTCTACGGTGCGCTCTTCGTCGTCGGCATCGGCGTCGTCGGTGCCCAGATCGGCATGAACGCCGTCGCCTCCAGCCTCTACCCGACCGGCCTGCGCGCCACCGGCATCGGCTGGGCCCTCGGCGTCGGTCGCCTCGGCTCGATCCTCGGCCCGACGGTCGGCGGCATCCTGCTGGCGGGGGCCTGGGCGCCGAACGCCATCCTCCAGGTGTCGGCCTGGCCGGCGGCGATCGCGGCGATCGCGGTCTTCGTCCTCGGCCGGGTGGTCGCCCGGCGCGACCGCCGACTGGCCGAAGGCGCGGCCCCGGCGAACGTCGTCGCGGCGACCGCCTGAGCGAGCGGGTACCTCGAACGAACAGAAGGAGCCTCGCGCGGTGCGCGGGGCTCCTTCTCGCGTCGACGCCTTCCTTGGGAGAGAAGGAGGCGTCAGACGCGGCCCTTCCAGGGGGCGGCGTGTTTCTCGACCCAGCGCATCATCATCTCGAAGCTGAAGGCGACGACGCCGATGATCAGGATGCCGAGGACGACGACGTCGGTGCGCAGGAAGTTCGAGGCGTTGAACACCATCTTGCCGAGGCCGGCGTCGGCGGCGACCATCTCGGCGGCGACCAGCGTGGTCCAGCCGACGCCGACGCCGATGCGCAGACCGACCAGGATGTCGGGAATGGCGCCGGGCAGGATGACGTGGCGGATCAGCTGCCAGTAGCTCGCGCCCATCGACAGCGCCGCCTGGATCTGTTCCTGCGCCACCGAGCGCACGCCGGCACGGGCGGCGAGGGCGACGGGGGCGAAGATCGCCAGATAGAGCAGCATGATCTTGGCCATCTCGCCGATGCCGAACCAGATGATCATCAGCGGCAGATAGGCGAGCGGCGGCAGCGGGCGGTAGAACTCCAGCGGCGGATCGAAGATGCCGCGCCAGATGCGCGACACGCCCATGGCGATGCCGGTCGGCACGGCGATCAGCACCGCCAGCCAGAAGGCGACGAAGACACGGCCGAAGCTCCAGGCGAAGTGCACCCACAGCGGATGGCCGTCGAGTTCGCCGGCGAGCGCCTGGCGGAAGGCGTTCCAGATCGCCTCGGGCCGCGGCAGGAACAGCGGCTTGATCAGGCCGAAGCGGGTCGTCAGCTCCCACACGACGAAGATCGCGATGGTGGTGAGGATGTTGAACCCCAGGCTCGACCCCTCGCCGAGGGTGCGATAGCGGCTGATCTTCCGCGGCTTGTCGGGGGCGGGCTCGGCCGCGGGGCGGGTTTCGGTCGGATCCGTCATGATCAGTCTCCCGCCACGGCCGCGGCACCGGGTGCGCGCTGTTGGATGTCGGCGAGGACGACCTCGCGCATGCGGACGAATTCCGGATCGGCCTTCACCGCGCGCGCGTCGCGGCATTGGATGAAGCGGCGGCCGAAGTCGAGCTCGTAGGTCTTCTCGATCTTGCCCGGGCGCGGCGTCATGACCACCAGCCGGGTGGCGAGGAAGAGCGCCTCCTCGACCGAATGGGTGATGAAGAAGACCATCTTCCCGGTGCGATCCCAGACGTCGAGGATCAGCTCCTGGACCTGCTCGCGGGTCAGCGCGTCGAGCGCTCCGAGCGGTTCGTCCATCAGCAGCACCTCCGGATCGCAGGCCAGCGCCCGGGCGATGCCGACGCGCTGCTGCATGCCGCCGGAGAGCTCGTAGATCATCTTCCGTTCGAAGCCGGAGAGACCGACCAGCGCCAGATTGCGCGAGGCGATCTCGTAGCGCTCGGCCTTGCGCATGCCGCGCAGCATCAGGCCGAAGGCGACGTTGTCGACGACGTTCAGCCACGGCAGCAGGGCGTGTTTCTGGAAGACGACGCCGCGATCGGCGCCGGGGCCCTCGACGTCCTTGCCGTCGAGGAGGATGCGGCCTTCGCTCGGCGGCAGGAAGCCCGCGAGCGAGGAGAGCAGTGTCGTCTTTCCGCAGCCCGAGGCGCCGATGGCGACGACGAAGTCGCCGTTCTTCATCTGGAGATCGACGTGGCTGAGGGCGACGATCGCGCCGTCGCGGGCGCCGTAGCGGATGGTGAGGTCCTGGACCTCGAGAGCGGACGACGTGCGCGTCCGCGGGCTCGCTGCGGTCTGTTCGGCGTGGCTCATGGCAGGGTCCATTGCGGTCGGTCCGCGGCGTCGAAGCCGGGGAGGAGGCCGCGGCGTCTGCGCCGCGCGATCCGCGGAGTGGGTGCCGGTGCGCGCGTCGGCGCCGGCCCCACTCCGGGCTCTGTCGGACGGGCGGTTCCGGGGCATCGGGGAGAGATGCCGAGATCCGGACCGTCGCGGCGCGATCACTTCGCGGCGGCTGTGGCGAAGGAGGGGTCGACCGAGGCGCCGAAGTCGGCCGGGATGTCGGTGATCCGGCCTTGCGCCTTCAGGAACACGGCGGTCGAGGCCATGGCCTGCGCGACGCCGCCGGCCTTGCCGCCGCCGAGCCAGTCGGCCGAGGCCTGTTCGGCGGCGCTCGGATGGGCGTAGGCGGCGAGGGCCGGCGTCACGTCCTTCTCCTCGGCGCCGACCACCTTGGCGATCGTCTTGACCGCGTCGCCCTTCAGATAGGCGGCGGGATCGGCCTTGTAGGCGGCGTCGGCCTTGGCCATGGCGGCGACATAGGCCTTCACGAAGTCCTTGTTCTTCGCCGCCCAGTCCTTGCGGACCATGACGGCGTCGAAGGTGCGCGCGCCCTGTTTGGCGATGTCGGCGGAGGAGAGCAGCACCTTGCCGCCCGATGCCTTGGCCTTGGCCAGCACCGGATCCCAGACGAAGGTGCCGTCGATGTCGCCGCGCTCCCAGGCCGCCGCGATTTCCGGCGGGCGCAGGTTGAGGAGCTGGACGGCGCCGCCGAGACCCGCCTTGTCGAGCGCGAAGCTCAACTGATAGTGCGAGGTCGAGACGAAGGGCGTGGCGATCTTCTTGCCCTTGAGGTCGGCGAGCGACTTGGCGCCGAGGCTCTCCTTGACGACGAGCTGCTCGGCATTGGCGATGTCGTCGAGGATCCAGATCACCGCGACGTCGAGCCCCTGGGCCACCGCCGCGGTCGCCGGCGACGAGCCGACCTCGCCGAGCGGGATGTCGCCCGATGCCATCGCCTTGATGACGTCGCCGCCACCGCCGAACATCTTCCAGTTGATCTTGTAGCCGGTCGCCTTCTCGAGGTCGCCGGTCACCTGGGCGAGGCGGAAGGGCACGATCATGTCCTGATAGGCGATCGTGACTTCCCTGGTCTGTGCCTGGGCCCCGAAGCTGGTCGTCAGGGCGGCGAGGCCCAACAGCAAGGAGGCACGTCTGCTGATCGTACGCATCATGGTTTTCTCCTTGTCGGTGGCCCCGCTGGTGCCATGCGGCACGGCGCTGGACCGACCTCTCGTCTCCGATGGCTGGAATGTTCCCCCATCGATCTCCGCCGCCGTTAGCGCCAGAGTCCGACCGAGCATTGTGCCAGAGGCCGAATTCGTCTGTTCGCATTCGGTATTTTACGGATATTTTCTTCGAGACGGCGGCGGCCCGGGGCCATTCTGGCACCATGGCGTGCGGCGAGGGGCGATCACACCGCCCGGATCGGAGGCTCGACATGGCGGCGCGTCACGAGGTTCTGTGGTCGAACCTGCTCGAACTCAGGCGCGACGACACGATGAGCCTGCAGGCTCAGATCCGCCGCGCCATCGTCGCGGCGATCCGCAGCGGGCGCCTCGCGGCCCATGCGCCGGTGCCCTCGAGCCGGATCCTCTGCGAGCATCTCGACGTCGCCCGCAACACGGTGATGCTCGCCTATCAGCAACTGACCGACGAGGGCTACCTCTACACCAAGCCGCGCGCCGGCTGCTTCGTCTCGCCGGGTCTGGCGGTCGCCGAGCCCGACGCCGCGCCCGAACCCGCCGACGAGGCGGCGATCGCCTGGTCGTCGCGCCTGCGCATCCTGCCGCATGCCCAGCGCAACATCATCAAGCCGTCCAACTGGACCGCCTGCCGCTATCCCTTCATCTACGGCCAGTTCGATGCCGACACCTTTCCGCTCAACGCCTGGCGGGAGTGCTGCATCCAGGCCATGCGGGTGCTCGAGGTGCGCGGCTGGGCGCAGGATCTCATCACCCGCGACGACCCGACGCTGGTCGAGGAGGTGCGCACCAAGATCCTGCCGCTGCGCGGGGTCTGGGCGAAGTCCGACGAGATCCTGATGACGACGGGCGCGCAGCAGGCGCTCTATCTGATCGCCGATCTCCTGGTGAACGACCGCGTCCGCGTCGGCATCGAGGACCCCGGCTACCCCGACGCCCGCAACACCTTCATGCTGCGCGCCGGCGAGGTGCGGCCGCTGCCGGTCGACGAGGGCGGCCTCCGGATCGACGACCGGCTGATCGGCTGCGACTACGTCTATGCCACGCCGAGCCACCAGTCGCCGACCACCGTCACCATGCCGATGGACCGCCGCATCGCCCTGCTCGAGGCGGCGTCGCGGCACGACATCGTCATCATCGAGGATGACTACGAGACCGAGACGAGCTTCGCCGGGCCGCCCAATCCGGCGCTGAAGAGCCTCGATCGCTCCGGCCGGGTGATCTATGTCGGCTCGCTCTCCAAGTCGATCGCGCCGGGGCTGCGTCTCGGCTTCATCGTCGCCTCGGCCGAGCTCATCACCCATCTGCGCGCCCTGCGGCGGCTGATGGTGCGCCACCCGTCGAGCCTGATCCAGCGCGCCTTCGCGCTCTTCCTCCAGCTCGGCTACTTCAACGCGCTGATGCGCGAGGTCGCCGTCGTCCACCGCGAGCGGGCGCAGGTGCTGCAACAGGCGCTGCGCGATCACGTGCCCGCCGTCGACTTCGTGCCGGTCGGCGGCGGCGCCTCGTGCTGGGTCAGCGGGCCGGCCTGGCTCGACGCGCAACGCCTCGCCCGCGAGGCCTTCGAGCGCGGCGTCATGCTGGAGCCGGGCGATGTCCACTTCCTCGCTCAGACGGCACCGATGAACCACTTCCGCCTCGGCTTCTCGTCGATCCCGGTCGGCCGCATCGTGCCGGGCATCCAGGCGCTGGCGCCGCTGGTCGAGGCACAACGTCCGGTTTGATCCACCGTTGGCTCCATGCGCCACGCGGCGCTGGCGCTACCGATCTCCTCCGGCCACGCGATACTTCCCCTGACGGCGCCGAGGCGTCGTCCGTCCCATACGGGTCCCGAGCAGACACACCGAACGAGACCGCCGCCGCGGTCGCGTCCGACGACGCTCGCCCCATGTCTCGACCTCGGCCGCGGCCGATCGCCCGGGAGGCTCCGGGAAGGGTGCCCGCGGCGAAGGAGAACGTCGATGCCGACACCATTCACCGCCGAACACCTCCGCGAGACGTTCGACGCCTTCAATCGCCACGACGTCGAGGGCGTGATGCGGCACTTCGCCGACGACTGCGTCTTCTTCACCGTCGGCGGCCCCGAGGTCTTCGGCACGAAGATCGCCGGCCGCGAGGCCATCGCCGCCGCCTTCGCCGCGGTCTGGGCAGGGATGCCCGACGCCCAGTGGCACCAGAGGGGCCATTTCGTCGCCGGCGATCGCGCCGTGTCGGAATGGACCTTCACCGGCACCCGTGCCGACGGCAAGCGCATCGAGGCCGACGGCTGCGATCTCTTCCGCATCCGCGACGGCGCGATCGTCGAGAAGCACGCCTTCCGCAAGGACCGGCCGCTGCAGGAGGCGCGCTGACCGCGCGGGATCGCCCATGAACTCGTCCGCCCCCGCCTCGCGAACCCCGTCGCGCATGCCCTACGACCCGGCCTACGATCCGCTCGTCGACACGACGCCGGGGCGCGGCGCCGCCTATGCCCCGACCTATTGGATCGCCACCGCCGGCCCGCCGCCGGAGGACGACGGCCCGGTCGTCGCCGACATGGACGTCGACGTGGTGGTGATCGGCTCTGGCTATACCGGGCTCTCCACCGCGATCCACCTCGCCAAGGACCACGGCGTCCGCGCCCACGTGCTCGAGGCCAACGGCATCGCCTTCGGCTGTTCCACCCGGTCGGGCGGTCAGGCCCAGATCAACAACGGCCGCCTCAAGCGCAGCCAGTGGATCGAACGCTGGGGCCTCGACACCGCGCGCGCCATGCATGCCGAGGTGATGGAGGGCTTCGAACTCTTCCGCGCGCTCATCGCCGAGCACGACCTGAAGTGCGACGCCATCGAGGGTGGCCATTGGTACATCGCCCATCGCCCCTGGATGATGCCGAAGCTCGAGGCCGAGGCACGGGTGATGCGCGATGCCTTCGGCTACGCCACGCGGATCGTCACCCGGCAGGAGATCCACGACGAGGCGGTGCGCGACATGGACGCCCACGGCGGCGTCTGGGAGCCCGACGGCGTCTCGGTCCAGCCCGCCAAGCTCGCCTTCGAATATGCCCGCGTGGCGCGCTCGCTCGGGGCGAAGCTCCATCCCAATTCGCCGGTGACGCGGATCGAGGAGCGCGGCGGCTCGCTCTGGTGCCACACGCCGGGCGGTATCGTCCGGGCGCGCGCGGTCTGCGTCGCGACCGCCGGCTACACCGGGCGCGACCTGCACGGCTCGACCCGCGATCGGCTGATGCCGATCCTGTCGAACAACTGCGTCACCCGGCAACTGACGGCCGAGGAGATCGCCTCGGTCGGGGCGAAGACCCATGCGCCGCTGACCGACACGCGGACGCTGCGGTTCTATTATCGGATGCTGCCGGAAGGCCGGCTGCAGATCGGCTCGCGTTCGGCGATCACCGGCCGCGATGCGGCGGCCCCCCGCCACGAGAAGCTGCTGCACGACGCCATCGCCCGCAAGTTCCCCGGCCTCGCCGGCGTCGCGCTCGATCATTCCTGGTGGGGATGGGTCGACGTCAGCCACGACATGGTGCCGCGCATCACAAGGCCCGACCCGAAGACGCCGCTCTTCTACGCCCTCGGCTACGGCGGCAACGGCGTCATGTATGCCGCCCAGGCCGGCCGCCGCATGGCGCGGATGGCGATGGGGAAGGGCGCCGGTTCCGCCCTTCCGATCTTTACCGGCGAGTTGCCGCACGAAGGCTGGCGCACGCCCTTCCGCCGTCTCGGACAGGCCTGGCTCTATCGCTGGTATCACCTGCGCGACGAGCGGCCGTGAGCCGGGTCCCGGCGTCCTGCGCCGTCAGGACTTCGCGTCGCCGCTCTTCGTCAGGCGGGAGAGGCGATAGGGCGTGGGGTCGACGACCGGCGTCGCGTCGGTGACGAGGTCGGCGGCGAGGCGTCCGGCCGCCGGCGAGGTGCCGAAGCCGTGGCCGGAGAAGCCGGAGGCGACCGTCAGGCCGGGGATCGCCGCGACCGGCGAGATCACCGGCAGCGAGTCCGGCGTGATGTCCATCATCCCCGCCCAGACCTCTTCGACGACCGCCTTGCCGAAGACCGGCCAGGCGGCCGTGAGGTTGCGCATCGCCTCGGCGTTGATGCCCTCGTCCGCCTCCGGCGACATGGTGCGCACCCGCTCGAAGGGCGAGACGCTCTTTGCGTTCCAGCGCCGCGCCAGCATGAGATCGCGCAGGAAGTGGCCGCCGAACCGGATGCGCAGCAGGCTGCGATTGCCCGAGAGCGAGCCGAGATAGCGCATGCCGATCAAGAGGTGATCGAGCGACAGCGGCGCGATCAACGCCCCGCGCTGGGTGACGATGTAGCCGCCGTCGCGGTGCTTGCGGAAGGAGAAGTCAGGTCCGCCGACGGCGATCTCGGTCGGCCCCTCCATCGGCCTGGTGCGCAGCACCGACGAGATCAGCGGCAGCGTCGGCAACGAGATGCCGTGATTGCCGAGGAAGCGCCGCGACCACAGACCGCCGGCGAGGAGCACCCGGTCGCAGCGGATCTCGCCGCGCTCGGTGACGACGCCCGAGACCTTGCCGGCCGAGAGCGACAGCATGCGTACGGCGCAGTTCTCGACGATCACCGCGCCCTTGGCCATGGCCGCCGCGGCGATGGCGAAGGGAGCGATCGTCGGCTCGGCGCGGCCGTCCGACGGCGTGTGGATGCCGCCCGCCCACTTGCCCCGGCCACCCGGCACCAGCCGATCGATGTCGGCCTGACCGAGCAGACGGGAATCGAGGTCGAGATGGGCGACGGAGGCGAGCCAGTCGCGGTGCATCGCCATCTCGTCCTCGGTGCGGGCGAGATACATGATGCCCTGCTGCCGATAGCCGACGTCGCAGCCGACGCGCTCGGCCATGCCGGCCCACAGCCGGTCGGAGGCGAGCGAAAGCGGCACGTCGGGCGCGGCTCGGCCCATCTTGCGCGCCCAGCCGAGGTTGCGCGACGACTGTTCGAGCCCGACCCGGCCCTTCTCCAGCACGACGACCGGGATGCCGCGTTCGGCGAGCTCGAGCGCCGCCGTCAGGCCGACGATGCCGCCGCCGATGACGACGACGGTGGTCGCCGCCGGCATGTCGGGCGACGTCGCGAGGGGAAAGTCGATGCGGGGCATGATGCGTCCTCGGGAGGTTCGACGCGCGGCGCGCGCCGTCGTCAGAGCGAAACGGTGATCAGTTCGGCCTTCGCGGCGCCGACGCCGCGGTGGGCGGTGACCTCGATCTCGACGCGGTAGACGGTCGAGCCGAGCGGCGGGCAGGTGGCGGTGAGCGCCGGGCGGATGCCGCGGAACTTCTCGCCGACGATCGTCATCACCGTGTGCATGTCGGCGGGCTCCTGGACGAAGATCCGCGAGGCGACGACGTCGGCGAGGCTCGCCCCGATCGCCGCGAGTGCGCGCTCGACGTTGGCGAAGACCTGCCGTGTCTGCGGCTCGATCTCGGCCGGGATCTCGCCGGTCGCCGGATCGCGCCCGGCGGTGTTGGAGACGAAGATCCAGTCGTCGACGGCGACGATGCGCGAATAGCTGGCGTGGTCCTCGAACTTGGAACCGGTCCCGACCTTGACGACCCTGGGCATGATGCATCCGTGATGATGGGAGAAGGAGCGAGCGGGGAGCCGGCCGCGGGCTGCGGCGTCGCGGCCGGCGTCCGTGATCAGCGCAGTTCGGGAACGTCCCAGAGGTTCAGCTTGACGCCGATCCCTTCGGCGAGCGCCTTGCGATAGAGCACCGTGCCCCAGGCGACGTCCTCGACCGGCATGCCGCCGACCGACAGGATGATGATCTCGTCCTCGCTCACCCGGCCGCGCGTCTCGCCGGCGACGATGGCGCCGAGATCCTCGAGCGCGTCGGCGTCCATCTTGCCCTCGGCGATCATGTCCATGAACCGCACGCCGATGATCGGCACGTGGTTGTGGGCGGGCTTGGGCAGCTCGTGGAACCACGCCTCGTAGAGGCCGACGTTGTCGCAGACCTTGCGGATGTCGGCCGCCTCCAGCCCCTCGTCGATGTTGCAGAGCGCCGGCATCGACAGGAAGGCGCCGGGCTTGACCCATTCGCGCCGGACGATCGGATAGGTCGAGGGATCGCCGACCTCGCCGGAGTTGCAGTAGGTGACGATGTCGGAGCCGCGCACGACGCTCTCGACGTCGTCGACCACGGAGACGGTCTTCACCTGCGGATAGGTCGCGGCGATCCAGTCGAGGAAGGACTTCAGGCTCTTCTCGCCGCGGCCCTTGACCTTGACCGTGTCGATGCCGGGCCGCGCCGCCATGAAGGCGGAGAACGAGGTCTTGGCCATCACGCCCGGGCCGAGGATGCCGACGACCTTGGCGTCCTTGCGGGCGAGGTGGCGAGCGCCGACGCCGGGGACCGCGCCGGTGCGATAGGCCGAGAGCAGGTTCGCCGACATGTGGGCGAGCGGCGCGCCGGTGTCGGCGTCGTTCAGCGTGAACATCAGGATCGAGCGCGGCAGACCCTTCTCGCGATTGGCGATGTTGGAGCCGTACCACTTCATGCCGGCGGTCTTGAAGCTGCCACCGAGATAGGCCGGCATCGCCATGAAGCGACGGTCCGCCGTCGGCTTCGGCATGTCGGGGAACGGCGAGTTCTCGGGGAAGGTGACGATGGCGCCGTGGCTGTCGTTGTTGGCGCCGGCCATGCGGTAGTCGCCGTGGTGGAGGAGGGCGAACATCTCCTCCATCGTGTCGATGCAGGCGGCCATGTCGGTCACGCCGGCACGGATCATGTCCTTCTCGGACAGGTAGATGAAGTCGATCCGGGTGTTCTCGGTCATCGTGTCGTCTCTCGTCTCTCGAGGCGCGCGGCCTCTCTCGGCGGGCGGGTCGGCCGCCGGTGGGATGGTCTTGGGAAGCGGGAAGGCGGGATGATCGGGGTGGGGCGCGCCGGGGGCGGTGCCGCGGCGCGCCCGGCTCGTCACTCGAGCATGCGGCCGAGGCCGGCGTAGAGATCCGGGCGCTTGGCGCGGATGCGGTAGGCGAAGGCGACGCCGGCGAGACCGACCAGGGCGATGCCATAGGGGAAGGCGGCGACGATCGGGCTCTCGGAACCGGAGAGCAGCGACAGGTTGGCGATCACCAGGGCGAGGCCGCCGACGAGGCCGACGAAGGCGACGAGCGGGGCGACCAGCGTCGTCCACAGGCCGTGCCCGTCGGGCTGGCGGCGGAAGTAGACGATGATGGCGATGCTCACCAGCGCCTGGATCGACAGGATGCCGATCACCGCGAGCGCCGACATCCACGAGAACACCACGGTGTAGGGATCGGCGCCGCCCACCACGAAGAGGCCGACGATCAGCGCCGCGCTGGCGGACTGGACGAGGCCGGCGACGTGGGGCGACAGGTGCTTCTCGTGGACCTGACCCAGCGCCCGCATCGCCAGACCTTCACGGCCGAGGGCGAAGAAGTAGCGGTTGAGCGTGTTGTGGAAGGACAGCAGGCAGGCGAACAGGCTGGCGATCAGCAGGAAGTTCATCAGCTTGCTCGCCCAGGGGCCGAGCACCGCGTCGGCGGCGACGAAGAAGAACGTGTCGAGACCGGCGTTGGCGACTTCCTGCACCTTCGACGGGCCGTAGTACTGGACGATGGCCCAGGTGGAGAAGGCGTAGAAGGCGGTGATCAGGAAGACCGCGACATAGGTCGCCCGCGGAATGGTGGTCTCCGGGTCCTCGGCCTCCTCGCCGAAGATGGCGGTCGCCTCGAAGCCGATGAACGAGCCGATGACGAAGACCAGCGCCGAGCCGAGCCCCGGTCCGAACACGACGGAGGGCGCGAAGGAGGTCAGGCCGATGCCCTCCGGTCCGCCGCCCTTCACCAGGATGCCGACGTCGAGCAGCAGCAGCACGGCGATCTCGGCGATCATGCAGACGCCGAGAATGGCGCCGGAGAAGGCGATGTTGCGTCGTCCGGCGAGGTGGACGACGACCAGCGCGGTGAAGGACCACACCCACCACGGCAGGTCGAGCCCCTGCGGCGCCAGCGAACCGGCGACGAAGACGCCGAACAGCGCGTAGACCGCGACCTGAACGGCGGAATAGGTGACGAGCGCGATCAGCGCGCCGGCGACGCCGGCCGGTCGGCCGATGCCCTGCGAGATGTAGGTGTAGAAGGCGCCGGCCGCCTCGACGTGACGTCCCATCGCGGTGAAGCCGACGGAGAAGATCACGTAGAGCAGCCCCGCCAACACGAAGGCTCCGGGAACGCCGGCGCCGTTGCCGAAGGCGAAGGCCGCCGGCGAAGCACCCACCACCGCCGTCAGCGGCGCGGCCGCGGCGACGACGAAGAACACGATGTGGGCGAGGCCCACCGAATTGCGCGCCAGGCGCGGTCCGACATCGGAAAGTGTAGCGTCCAAGGTCATGGTGCCCCTCATGTGCATGATCCTGCACAGTAAATTAGGGGTCCGCCACTGGTCTCGATATTGCAAGGTACGCCAGTGAATCGATAATTCGCGCCAAACGGGGTGAAGACGATGATCGAGACGGCAAATGCACGGTATTTGACCAGACGAATGCCGATGATCGCATCAATTCGTGCCTCTGCACTGATGCCGATCGTCAAAGAACTCGATCAACGGACCGGAAAAGCGGATCTGTTGATGGCCGGGCAGGGCATTTTCCGCGGCGAACTCGCCGATCCCTACTCGACCGTACCGATCGGCGGCTATCTCGCCACCTTCGAACACGCCGCCGAACTCGTCGGCGATCCGAGCCTCGGCGCCCGCCTCGGCATCGGGCTGAAGCCGGCCGACATCGGGCCGATGGGCATGCTCTTCGCCATGGCGCCGACCATCCGCCGCGCCTTCGAGCGCCTGTCGCGCTTCGTCAGCGCGTTCCAGGGCGCGACGAGCTCGGAGGTGACCGAGAAGGGCGACATGCTGGTGTGGAGCTACGGCATCAGCGATCCCGCCCTGTGGCCGCGCCGGCAGGACAGCGAGTACACGCTCGCCGCCACCTGCCATCTGGTGCGCCAGTGCTTCGTCTCCGGCTGGAACCCGGTCGAGGTGCATTTCGAGCACCCGGCCCCCGCCGACGTGCGGCCGCTGCAGCGCATCTTCCAGGCGCCGCTGCGCTTCGGCCAGTCGGCCAACCGCCTGATCTTCGACGCGGCGGAAGCCGACCGCGTCCACCATCAGGAAGACCCGGCGCTGGTCGAGATGCTGCAACGCCACATCGCCGATCTCTCCGGCGAACTCGGCAAGCCTGTGAGCTGGTCGGAACGCGTCTGGGCGCTGCTCGGCATCCATCTCGGCTTCAAGGACGTCACCACCGCGAGCCTCGCCCGCGAACTCGGCACCGCGCCGCGCACCCTGCAGCGCCGACTGGCGGAGGAGGGCGTTTCCTTGCGCGAACTGCTCCGGCGTTACCGCATCACCAAGGCGGCGTCCTTCGAGCGCACCGACGAGCGCAACCGCTCGCGCCTCGCCCATGCGCTCGGCTATGCCGACAGCACCTCGCTGTGGCGGGCGCGGCGGACGTGGAACGCCGACGTCGCGGCCGCACCGGCGGCGGCCCGTGGCGCGGCCGGTCG
>DBMN01000149.1 GCA_002298965.1 Rhizobiales bacterium UBA697
GACGCGCAGCATGAACAGCGCGCTTATGATCAGGCCGACCAGGGCGAAGATACCGCCCACCGGGAATACCTGAACGGCGGCGACGGTATGGACGGCGTTGGCGCGGGCGTGGGTGCGCAGTTCCGCCTCGTAGAGGCCGGGCGGATCGTCCGGGGCGGGTCCGGCGACCAGTACCGCGACGAGATCGGCCCCGGCCTCCGCCGCGGCGCGCCAACATTCGGGGAAGCGGCGGTCGTAGCAGACGAGCGCCGCCACCCGCACGCCGCCGATCGCCACGGGAGCGATCACCGGCGGGCCGGGATCGAAGTGATCGGCCTCGCCGAAGGCGTCCCCCCGACCGGGCGGCGGCAGATGGATCTTGGCGGCGGCGACCTCGGCCTGGCCGTCGGCACCGACCAGCACCACGGCGTTGAGCGGCCGCTCGCCGCCGTCGTCGAGGGCGAGGCCGAAGAGCAGGGCGAGGCCCTCGCGTCGCGCCACCCGTCGCGCCCAGTCGACGGTCGGCCCCTCGAGCGTCTCGGCGTCGCCCCGCCACTCGGCCGGTGGTTCGCCGGCGTAGTAGGGGGCGGCGAAGAGTTCGGGCAGCACGACGAGATCGGCGCCGCGGGCCGCGAGGTCGACGATCGCCGCCTCCGCCTCGGCGAGGAGATGCGTCCTCTCGCCGTCGGCCGGTCCGATCGAGACCGCGCCGACGTTCAACGTCTTCGACATGGCATGCCTCATCGGGTTTCCTGTTCGGCGAAGGCGCGATCGACCTCGGCGGCGAGCAGTTCGGTGAAGCGGTCGCGATAGGCGTGGTAGCGCGGATCGCTCTGCGGGCGCGGCCGCGGCAGATCGATNNNCGGTCGGCGAGCGCGATCGCCTCGTCGATCGAATGGGTGACGAGGATGATCGAGGCGCCGCTGTCCTTCCAGATCTGCAGCAGGAAGTCCTGCATCTTGGCGCGGGTCTGGACGTCGAGCGCGGCGAAGGGCTCATCCATCATCAGCACCTTCGGCCGCATGGCGAGCGCCCGGGCGCAGGCGGCGCGCTGACGCATGCCGCCGGAGAGCTCGTCCGGCTTCTTGTCGAGCATGTCGCCGAGCCCGACCGAGCGCAGGATGTCGCCGGCGATCCGGCGCCGCCGCACCGGCGATTCGCCGCGGATCGACAGGCCGAAGGCGACGTTGTCGAGGATGGTCAGCCAGGGGAACAGCGAAGCCTCCTGGAAGATCAGGCCGCGCTCGGCGGAGGGTTCGGCGACCGAGAGCCCGTCCTGTTCGATCAGGCCGGAGGTGACGTCCTCGAGGCCGGCGATCATGTAGAGCAGGGTCGACTTGCCGCAGCCCGAGGGGCCGAGGAAGACGACGAATTCACCGGGGGCGACGTCGAGGGTGAAGTCGCGCAGCGCCTCCACCGGCGCACGGCCCTCGGTCGTCCAGGTCTTGCCGACCCGGCGCAGCGTCAGTGTGGGGCCGGCCATCAGCGACCTCCCTGTCCGGGTGCGACCCACCACAGCATCCGCTTCTGGACGAGGCGCAGCGCCCAGTCGAAGACGAAGCCGAGGAGGCCGATCACCGCCATGGTGAAGAAGACGAGCTTGGCGTTGAAGGTGGCGCGCGCCATCGTGGTGATCTGGCCGAGACCGGAGCCGACACCGACCGCCTCGGCGATCAGCACCACCATCCAGGCGGCGAAGAGATTGAGGCGCAGCGTCATGAACAACGACGGCAGGATCGACGGCAGGATCACCCGCCAGAAGGTCTGATGCTCGCTCGCGCCCATGATCCGGGCGACGTGGAGATAGTTCTTCGGCACGCTCTCGATCTGGGAGACCGTCGACAGCACGATGGCGAAGAACACGGTGATGAACACCAGGAAGATCGCCGGCACGTCGCCGATGCCGAAGACGAAGATGGCGACCGGCAGCCAGGCCACCGGCGAGATCGGCGCGAGCAGCAGGACCGTCGGCATCACCAGATTGCGCACCAGCCGGACGTAGTGGATCGTCGCGCCGACCGCGACGCCGATCGCGAAGCCGAGCAGGAGCCCGAGCACCACCCGCATCGTCGTCCAGCCCATGGTCTTGAGGAGCGAGAAGATCGTCCCCGGACCGCCGCGATGGCCGACCTTGTTGTCGTAGGCGAAGTAGGACAGCGTGCCGGGGATGTCGGCGAGGAAGAGATGGGGCGGCGGCAACAGGAGGGGGTTGGCCCAGCCCATCGCCCAGGCCAGTTCCCACAGGCCGCCGAAGAGACCGATCGAGGCGATCCCCCACAGGAGGGTCGCGAGGGTGCGGCGCAGGGCCGGAGGAAGGCCGAAGCCTCCTCCCTTGCCCGGTCTGCCGCCGAGTGTGTCGACGTTGCTGCTCATGAGACCGTCGTTCCGTTCGTTCGAGGCCGAAGGGGAGAGAAGCGGGGCCGACCGTCGGCCGCCCCCGCCTTCGCGATCAGGCCGCGGACTTCAGTCGGAGCTTGCCGTAGAGGTCCTTGTTGTCGGCGATGACGCTCTCCAGCAGCGACCAGTCGAACGCCTTGGCGTCGGGCAGCTTCTTGATGTAGCCGAGCTCCTGCATCGACTTGCCGCGCTCGATGATGAACCGGGTCTGGTTGCGCTGATCGGCCATCAGCGGCTGCTTGGAGGCGGCGAGCTCGGCCGCTTCCATGGTGGTCTTGTAGTAGAGGCCGACCATCTCCTTCAGCGCGGAGGCGCGGTCGGTCTCGGCCTGGTTCTGGGCGACGAAGAGCGCCTTGATCACCGCCTTGACGGCGGCCGGGTTCTTCTCGATCAGCGGAATGCGGGCGGCGAGCACGCAGTCCGAATAGTTGGCGCCGTAGACGTCGGTGCCGTCGGAGAGGATCTTGGCGCCCTTGCGCGACTGGACGCACTGGGTGGCGTAGGGCTCGATGTGGCAGATCGCGTCGAGCGCCCCGGCGATGAAGGCCTGGGCGAGTTCCGGTGAGGTGTCGAGATACTTGACGTCGACGTCCTTGAACGAGAGGCCGGCCTTCTTGAGGTAGTCGTAGGGAAGGACTTCCAGCGTGTCGGCCTGGAAGGTGCCGATGGTCTTGCCCTTGAGGTCGGCGGCGGAGTTGATGCCTTCGCGGGCGACGATCATGCAGCCCTGCACGCCGCCGCCGGCGATGATGCGCACCGGCGCGCCGGCGTCGTAGAGCGTCATGAAGTTCGAGTAGGGGATCATCGACATGTCGACGAGACCGGCACCGAACATGGTGGTGATCTCGGTGTTCGAGGGCGTCACCACGAACTCGATGTTCACCCCGTCGGCGGCGGCGAGCTTGCGCTCCTTCGCCAGGAAGATGCCCATGTTGCAGAAGCCCGAGCCGTGCGTCGCCTTGATCTCGGTGGCGGCGAAGGCGGGGGTGGGGTCGAGAAGGGCGGCGAGATGAGCCGGGAGGGCCAGAGTGGCCGCACCGGCGGCGGCGCTGCCCTTCAGGAAGTTCCGGCGGTTGAAGCGCTTGTAGAAAGTACCGTCACGGTCGCACATGGTTCCCTCCAGTCCTGAGACCGAATGGAATCCGGGCATCCACGAACTCATCGACGAGCCGCAGCAACCGACGCGAAGAGGCCATCGCTCTTCCGCGCGGTCGTGCACGGATTCCCGAACGATGGGCACGCCAACCCGGAAAGAGCGGAACCGCTCTGCGCTGCCCCCTACATCGCAACGCGCGTGCCAAACGAAAGTCGCAGGATTCCGCGAGGCGGCGATGGATTGTGCACAATCCGAATCCATGCCCCCTGTGCAATTGCGCAAGAAATGCGCATGCACAAAGAGTGAACTTTTCCATCTGATATTTTAAAAGTTGTGCTGCGCTGCGGGCGTCTGGAACCCGGGGGCGCCGAGCCCCGATCCACCGCATGGCATGCGATACCGGAAGGGTCGCGCGTCGCCGTTCCGACGAACGCTCGCGCGCCGGTCACGGACGGGTCGAGACGACCCGGCACGACGGCCGAAGGCCCGAAGACGCGACAAGCGCAAGGGAGGAATGGCGGAGAGGGTGGGATTCGAACCCACGGTACGCTTGCACGTACAACGGTTTTCGAGACCGCCCCGATCGACCACTCCGGCACCTCTCCGCAGAAGCAAGGACTCGTGGTCGACGAGCGAGGTCCCTATACACAGGCCCGCCGCGCGCCGCAAGGCCCGTCGAACATTTCTCGCAAACGTCGTGCGTCGTCCACAGGCGACCATGGTCGAGGCCCCGTCGCCCAGCCGCCACGCTCGGCCCGGACGGGCATCGAGACGAGGGCGAGACCGGACCGGGGCCGCGCCCGCCCGCCAGCTCACCCGCCCCCGCCTCATGCCGCGACGCCGCGCCTCTCGGTGCCATCTGGCGGCGGGCGCCGGTGCAGGCTATCGTCGCGCCATGTTCAGCGAAGAAGAACTCGAACGCTACGCCCGCCATGTGGTCCTCGCCGACGTCGGCGGGCCCGGCCAACAGAAGATCCGCGCCGCCCATGTCCTGGCGATCGGCGCCGGCGGGCTCGGCTCGCCGATCCTGCTCTATCTCGCCGCCGCCGGCGTCGGGCGAATCACCGTGGTCGACGACGACGTCGTCTCGCTGTCCAATCTCCAGCGTCAGGTGATCCACGCCACCGCCGACATCGGCCGCGCGAAGGTCGAGAGCGCCCGCGAGGCGATGGGGCGGATCAATCCGCATGTCGAGGTCGTGCCGGTCGCCGCCCGCTTCACGGTCGAGAA
>DBMN01000260.1 GCA_002298965.1 Rhizobiales bacterium UBA697
GCGGGCCTGCTGGAAATAGGCTTCGGGCAGCCGTTCGCTCGCCGGCACCTGCGCCGACTGAACGGCCTGCGGCGTGGCGCGCGGCGCCTCGCGGACGATCGCCACCGGCGGCGGCTCGGGTTCGGGCGCCGCCCAGGCGCCGATCGAGGCGATGTCGTGATCGTCGACGGGATGCTGCGGGATGACCGGCGCGACCTCGCGCTCGAACGACCCGCGCACCCGCTCCTCGGGCGCGACGGAGGCGCGCAGCGTCTCGAACAGTTCGGCCTCGAGCTCGGAGACCTGCTGCGGCGCCGGGCGCTGCGGCAGCGAGCGGCGGCCGACCTCGACGAGGTTCTCCGGCCGCACCGGATGCATGGTCTCGCCGAGGATGCGGGCGAGTTCGGCCAGCGGATCCTCGTCGGCGACGCCGTTGCGCCCGCCGCGACCGAGATCGGTCGGCGCGCGCTGGCCGGAGGCGGGGGGCTGACGCAGCGGATCGGACATCGATCGGGCACCTTTCGTCGACGGGGACGGCGGTCCGCCATCCCACCTGTCGTCGTCCCGACCGCCGATTCCTCAGCGCATCTCCTTGGGAGCGCCGACGCCGAGAACCGCGAGCCCGGACGCGAGAACCGAGGCGACGGCCTTCACCATCGCCAGTCGGGCATGGGACGACAATGGATCGTCAACGTTAACAAAGCGTAATTGTGGCAGATCCTTGCCCCTGTTCCAATGGGCATGAAGATCGGACGCCAGATCGTGCAGGAAGAACGCGATTCTGTGCGGTTCGTGACTTTCCGCCGCACCCTCCACGACACGCGGCCACTGGGCGATCCTCTTGAGAAGGCCCAGTTCTCCGGCGTCGTTCAGCAGCGTCAGGTCGGCCGCCGCCAGCCCCGCGTCGGAGAGATCGAGGCCCGGCAGCTGCTCCGCCGCCTGCTTCATCACCGAGTGCACGCGGGCGTGGGCGTACTGGACGTAGAAGACCGGGTTGTCCTTCGACTGCTCGGTGACCTTCTGGAAGTCGAAGTCGAGCGGCGCGTCGGACTTGCGGAAGAGCATCATGAAGCGCACCGCGTCGACGCCGACTTCCTCGACAACGTCGCGCAGCGTCACGAAGGAGCCCGAGCGCTTCGACATCTTCACCGGCTCGCCGGCGCGGAAGAGCTTCACCAGCTGGCAGAGCTTGACGTCGAGCGCCGCCTTGCTGCCGGAGATCGCCCGGACCGCCGCCTGCATCCGCTTGACGTAGCCGCCGTGGTCGGCGCCCCAGATGTCGATCTGGTTGGCGAAGCCGCGCAGGTACTTGTCGAGGTGATAGGCGATGTCGGAAGCGAAATAGGTATAGGACCCGTCCGACTTCTTCAGCGGCCGATCGACGTCGTCGCCGAACTGGGTGGAGCGGAACAGCGTCTGCTCGCGGTCTTCCCAGTCCTCGGGAAGCTGGCCCTTCGGCGGCTCCAGCCGACCCTCGTACATCAGGCCGGCGGCGGTCAGCGTGTCGATGGCGCGCGCCACCCGGTCGCCCTCGGGGCCGGTCTGCAGGCTCTTCTCCGAGAAGAACACGTCGTGGACGACGTTGAGGGCGGCGAGATCCTCGCGGATCATCGCCATCATCGCGTCGATCGCCTTCTGACGCACGGTCGCCAGCCACTCGGCCTCGGGCTTGCCCTCGAAGGCGGTGCCGAACTCGGCGGCGAGCGCCGCGCCGACCGGCTTCAGATAGTCGCCGGGATAGAGCCCTTCCGGGATCTCGCCGATGTCGCGGCCGAGCGCCTCGAGGTAGCGCAGGTGGGCCGAGCGGGCGAGCACGTCGACCTGGGCGCCGGCGTCGTTGATGTAATATTCCTTGGTCACGTCGTGGCCGGCGAAGGCCAGGATGTTGGCCAGCGCGTCGCCGACGACGGCGCCGCGGCAATGGCCGACGTGCATCGGGCCGGTCGGGTTGGCCGAGACGTATTCGACGTTGACCTTGCCCTTGCCGGAGACCCCGCGGCCGAACTGATCGCCCGCGCGCACCACGCCGGCGAGGAAGCCCGCCCAGTAGCCGGGCGCAAGGCGCAGGTTGAGGAAGCCGGGGCCGGCGACTTCGGTCTCGGCGATGTCGGGATCGGCGGCGAGCTCGCCCATCAGCTGGATGGCGAGCTGGCGCGGGTTCTGGCCCATCGGCTTCGCCAGCACCATCGCGGCATTGACGGCGAGATCGCCGTGGGCGGCGTCGCGCGGCGGCTCGACGACGACGCGCGAAAGATCGAGCGCCGAGCCGTCGGCGGCCTTCCACCCGAGCCGTTCGATGGTCGCGCGCACACGCGCCGAGAAGTCCGCGAAGATGTCCATGGTATCGACCGTTCTCTCTGGTCCGCCCTGCCGGGGAAAGCCGGAAAAGCCCGCGCGGCACGCGCGCAATCATGCCGCCGGGAGCTATCGCAATTCGTCGGAAGCGTCAAACGCCGAGGGCGCGCCCCCTTCTCCCCCTGCGGGACCTTTGCGCAATTCGGTGGAACCGAGTTCGATGCCGTGCGCGATGCTTCGAGACGGCGTCCTTCGGACGCCTCCTCAGCATGAGGCGTTTGTTTTTGCTCGGAAAATCTCCCACGCCTCATCCTGAGGAGCGCCGTAGGCGCGTCTCGAAGGATCGCGCACGGACTCGATCCACACTTCCGTGCAATGACGCAAAGGTCCCGCGAAGGGGAGAAGGGAGGCGCATGCCGCGCCGTCCTGCCCTGTCCGGCCCCTACGCCCGCCCTCACAGCTCCGGCGTGCCGCCGACGACCCGGCGGTGTTCGTTGACGGCGTAGCGGTCGGTCATGCCGGCGATGTAGTCGCAGATCCGCCGCGCGAGCCGCTCCGGATCGCCGCGATCGGCGCCGCGCCATTCCTCCGGCAGCGCACCCGGATCGGCCATGAAGGCGGCGAAGAGCTCCTCCACCACCTGTTCGGCCGCCCGCATCTTGGTCATGACGAAGTCGGCGCGATAGACGCGGGCGAAGAGGAAGGTCTTGATCGCCACGTCCGCCGCCGCGGTGGCGCCCGAGAAGGCGACGAGCACCCGGCCCGCCCGGCGCACCTCGTCGGCCGAACACGGCAGCTGATCCTCGAGCCGGGCGAGCGTCTCGTCGATCACGTCCTCGACCATGGCGGTGATGACGCGGCGGATCACCTCCTGCTTGAGGCGGCCGCGCTCGAGCCCGGGATGGCGGCCGCGCACCGTGCGGATGGCGTCGCCGACGATCGGCAGCTCGGCGAGGTCGTCGATCTCGATCAGCCGGGCGCGCAGCCCGTCGTCGATGTCGTGGGCGTCGTAGGCGATGTCGTCGGCGATCGCCGCGCACTGCGCCTCGAGGCTCGGCCAGGTCGAGAGCCACAGATCCTGCCGCCGCGCATAGTCGCGGATGCCGAAGGGCAGTTCCACCGGCGCCGGATGCTGCCCGTGGGTGGGAGGAAGCGGCCGCCCTGCCCCGTCGGTGAGCGGTCCGTTGTGCTTGACGAGACCCTCGAGCGCCTCCCACGACAGGTTCAGCCCGTCGAAATCGGCGTAGCGCCGCTCGAGACCGGTGACGATCCTGAGCGTCTGGGCATTGTGGTCGAAGCCACCGTGCGCCGCCATGGCGCGCTCCATGGCGCGCTCGCCGGCATGGCCGAAGGGCGTGTGACCGAGATCGTGGCCGAGCGCCAGCGCCTCGGCGAGGTCCTCGTCGAGGCGGAAGGCGCGGGCGAGCGCGCGGGCGATCTGCGCCACCTCGATCGTGTGGGTGAGGCGCGAGCGGAAATGGTCGCCCTCGTGCGGCAGGAACACCTGCGTCTTGTGGGCGAGCCGGCGGAAGGCGGTCGAATGGATGATGCGGTCGCGATCGCGCTGGTAGGGCGTGCGCGTCGGGCTCGCCGGTTCGGGCACGAGACGCCCGCGCGTCGCCGCGGGATCGACCGCG
Source organism: Rhizobiales bacterium UBA697 (assembly GCA_002298965.1). GTDB lineage: Bacteria > Pseudomonadota > Alphaproteobacteria > Rhizobiales > Ancalomicrobiaceae > Pinisolibacter. The sequence continues at coordinate 3,912 of DBMN01000260.1, forward strand.
AAGATCGCCCGCGCCTCGCCGCCGAGCCCGACCCGTTCCGAAAAATGCACCACCATGACCTCCGAAATCCGCGCCCTGCCCCCTATTCGGGCCGACTGCCCGACGAGCGGACTTGATTCTCGTGGGCGCGATCGCATTTGATCGAGACGACGGAAGCGTTTCAAGCAAATGACGGCGGCGCGGCACGCGCGGCTCCTCCGCACGGCGCACAGGATTTCGAGGACCGACCATGACCGACACGACCACCCCGATCGCCGTGACCGCCGCCGCGGCCAAGCGCATCCTCTTCGTCGTCTCCGACGAACCGGAAGGCACCGTGATGCGGATCTCCGTCAAGGGCGGCGGCTGTTCGGGCTTTTCCTACGGTTTCGAGCTGACCACCGAGCGCGCCGACGACGACTTCGTCATCGAGAGGGACGGCGCGACCGTGGTGGTCGATCCGGTCTCGGCCGAATATCTCGCCGGCTCCGAACTCGACTTCGTCGACGACCTGATGGGTCAGGCCTTCAAGATGAAGAACCCCCAGGCGACCGCCACCTGCGGCTGCGGCACCTCCTTCGCGATGTGAACCCTCACCGCTCGGCCCGAAGCGCCCTGCGCGCTCAGCGCGCCGCCTCGAGAGCCCGCCGCAGCACCCGGCCGATCGACGTGCCGAAGGTGTGATGGCGCTCGGAATAGGGCTGCACCTCGTCGGGTGCGCTCGAGCGGAAGCCGACGTGGACGCCGACGACCTTCGGCTCCCGCCCGCCGGCGAGCGACAGATAGGCCGCCCCCGACATGCCGTCGAAGCCGACGCAGTCGGTGCGGATCTCGCCCGCCCCGTCCTCGCCCGGCAGCACGTCGCGCACCCGGCAGAGATCGACCGTCTTGTGGCCGTGCTCGAAGGCGACGACGGCGATCGGATCGCCCGGCTTCGGCATCGGACCGACCGCATAGGCGGAGAGCCCCGGCACCGGCCGCGCCAGCCGCGCCGCCGCCCAGTCCTTGCGTCCCGAGACGCCGTAGGGCGAGGTCGACCCACACAGCGTCTTGTCGGCGACCAGGGGAATGCGCTGGCGCCCCGCCGTGGTGTCGACCACGAAGACGCATTCGCCGCTCTCGGCCCGCGGTCGCCCCTCCTCGTCGAAGAAGACGTGCGCCGCCGAGGTGACGACGTCGCGCGCGCCGGTCAGCTGGCCGACGCCGCGCATGCCGCCGCATTCGACCACGCCGGTCGCCGCGAAACGCGTCGCCGCGAGGCCGGTGGCGATGGTCGAGAGCGGCTCCCCCCCTNNCGCGGCCGTCGCGGTCGATCACCACCCGGCGCTCGACCGCATGGCCGGTCCCCGCGGTCACCAGGAAGACGAAGACGGCGACGAGCGATCGCCCGCCGGCGTCGCTCCGTCCCGGACGCGTCCCGCGCGTCGTCTGTCGCGTCCGATGATCCGTCATCTCGACCCTCTCCGAGAGAGCCCCGCCATGGCTTTCGAGAATGCGGCCGGACGCCCGGTTTCGCAACGCAAGCGACGGCACGACCGGATCACGAAATATCACACTCCGTTCACGCGATGAACAATGCCGGTAAAATACGCGCGACTGTCCACACTGAGAGCACAATCCGTTGCTTTTTCGGTGGCTACCGACCGCGCTCGGTCGGGACCATCTTCCGCTCATCGGACGGGCCGCAAGGGACCCCGCCCCCGTCGAGAAAGGAAAACGACCATGACCTACGCCAAGAACGTCTTCGCCGCCGCCGCGCTCCTCGCCTCCGTCGGAGCCGCCCACGCCGCCGACGGTGCGGTCAACGAGCACGAGGCCTTCTACAAGGCGCTCCAGACCCCGGCGGCCGCCACGACCGTGATCGAAGGCCGCCAGGCCGCCCCGATCGCCACCGCCCCGCAGGCGCCCGTCGACCGCTACCTCGAGACCCGCACCTCCGGCTCGGCCCGCTGACCCGGCCGACCGACACGCGCAATCCCCCCTGACGAGAAAGACAAGACCATGACCTACGCCAAGACCATCCTCGCCGCCGCCGCCCTCGTCGCCTCCTTCGGTGCCGCCCAGGCCGCCGACGGCGCCGTCAACGAGCACGAGGCCTTCTACAAGGCGCTCCAGACCCCGGCCGCGAGCGCGACCGTGATCGAGGGCCGTCAGGCCGCCCGCATCGCCAAGCCCGCCGAGGCGGTGCAGATCCAGGCCCCGGTCCAGGCGCAGACCGACGCCGATCGCTACATCGAGATGCACAACGCCGGCAGCGACAACTGAGCCCGCCGCGCTCCCCGCAGGATGCCCGCCACTCCCCCGGCGGGCGTCCTCGGGGACGCCTCGCGGCGAAAGACCGGTGCGCCGGACGCCGGCGACCGCTATCGTGGGGCGACGGATCAACCGCCCCCGAGTCTCCCCATGAAGATCGCCACCTGGAACATCAACGGCGTCAAGGCGCGCTTGGACACCGCTCTGCGCTGGCTCGAGGAGGCGAGTCCCGATCTCGTCTGCTTCCAGGAGATCAAGTCGGTCGACGAGGGCTTCCCCGCGGCCGAATTCGAGCGCCTCGGCTATCACGTCGCCACCCACGGCCAGAAGGGCTTCAACGGCGTCGCCATCCTGTCTAAGCACCGCCTCGAGGACGTCTCGCGCGGGCTTCCCGGCGATCCCGACGACCCCCAGGCGCGGTACATCGAGGCGGTCGTCTCGGTACCCTCCGGCGTCGTGCGCGTCGGCGGCCTCTATCTGCCCAACGGCAACCCGCTCGGCAGCGAGAAATTCCCCTACAAACTCGCCTGGATGGAGCGGCTCGAGGCCCATGCCCGCGCCCGCCTCGCGCTCGAGGAGCCCTTCCTCCTGCTGGGCGACTACAACGTCATTCCCGAGCCGATCGACGCCAAGACCCCGAAGGCCTGGCTCGGCGACGCGCTGTTCCAGCCCGAGAGCCGCGCCGCCTTCCGTCGCCTGCTCGGCCTCGGCTTCACCGATGCGCTGCGCGCCTCCACCGACGCCCAGGTCTTCACCTTCTGGGACTATCAGGCCGGCTGCTGGCAGCGCGACGAAGGCATCCGCATCGACCATGTCCTGATGAGCCCGCAGGCGACCGACCGGCTCCGCGCGGTCGGCGTCGACAAGCACGTGCGCGGCTGGGACAAGCCCTCCGACCACGTCCCCGTCTGGGTCGATCTCGACGTCGATTGAGGAGGATCGGCCGATGAGCGAGGCAACCGACACCGCGCCCGCCGGCGGCTGCCTCTGCGGCCGGGTGCGCTTTCGCCTCGCCCGCGTGCCGACCGACGTCGGCCATTGCCACTGCCGCATCTGCCAGCGCTCGTCCGGCGCCGCCTTCCTCACCTGGGCGACGGTGCCGCGCGACGAGTTGACGATCGAGGGCGAACCGGCGTGGCATGCCTCCTCGGCGGCGGCGAAGCGCGGCTTCTGCCCCGCCTGCGGCACCCAGCTCTTCTTCGCCTTCGAGGCGAACGCCGCCGATCATCGCGACGACCTGCCGACCGGCGCCACCGAGACGATCGACGTCACCGTCGCCTCGCTCGACGAACCCGACCTCTGTCGGCCGACCCGCAACATCTGGGTCGAGAGCCGCCGCGCCTTCCTGCACGGCTTCGACGCGACGCTGCCCGACTACCCGGACGAAGGCCCCGACCCGTCGTGATCGGCGCCCGACGCAAGAAAATGCGACCCGAGGCGACGCAACGTCATCCGTATTAACCCGTCGTTAACCACGACATGCGACAGTCTGTCATCGATAGTGACTCACTATCGATGATTTCATCGCAAATTCAAGCGGATACACTGATTTCGTCAGAAATCGGTGGAATTCGTGTGCCTTCCATCGGACTCTGAACCGATGCGCACAACAACCCATTGATTTCACGAAGACCAGTTCGTCGAAACAAGAAAGGCGCGGATCGCTCCGCGCCTCGTTCCGTCCCGACCTTCGCCGATCGGCACCCCTGTCGGAGCGCCCGGCGGATCGATCAGTTGTTGCCGCCCTTGGCGATCCAGTCCTGCGCCTCGGCGACGCCGCGGCGGCGCTCGTTCTCGCTGGCGACCGAGAACACCTGCTCCTGGACCTCGCGGATCCAGTCGTCCTTGGCGTTGGTCGCGTTGTTGCGGGCGATCGTCAGCCACATCAGGCCCTGCGCCGGCCGGCGCGGCAGACCCTCGTCGCCGGTGAAGAGCAACTGCCCGAGCATCGCCTGGGCGCCGGGATGCCCCTTCTTGGCCGCCACCGTCAGCCAACGCGCCGCCTGACGCGGGTCGCGCTCGCTGCTCTCGGCTTCGAGATAGAGCCGGCCGAGCCGATACTGCGCCTCGGTGTCGCCGAAGATCGAGGCGGCATAGGTGTAGAGCTCGCGGGCGCGATCGACGTTCGGCCGGATCGCCGAGGTCTCGATGCCCTTGAGATAATAGGAGCCGAGCGCCACGAAGGCCGACGCCACGAAGGCCGCCTGCGGCGTGCCGCGCGCGTCGTCGCCGTGATTGTCGATCACTTCGCGATAGAATTCGAAGGCCTTGGCGTCGTTGACCGGCACGCCGTCGCCGGTCTCGTAGATCTTGCCGAGCTTCCACTGGGCGATCGGATGACCACGCTCGGCCGCGCGCTTCAGCTGCTCCAGCGCCGCCTTGCGGTCGCCGGCGTAGTAGAGACGGGTCCCGTCGCGGAAGGCGTCCTCGGCCGAGGCATTGGCCGCGGGCGGCACCACCGGACCCGGCAGCAGACGCGCCGAGACGCCCGGAGGGGCCGAGAGCGAAGTCGGCGCCATGGCGGCCGGAGAGGGACGCACCGGCGCCGGCAGCGGGGCGAGAGCCCGGATGTCGGAGGACAGCGGCGCGTCCTCGCCCGGACCGTCACGGCCCGGATCGAAGGCGGCGGCCGACAGCGCCGTACCGAACAGCATCGCGGCGGCGCAGCCGACGCGAAGATACCAACCAGTCCGCATGACCGTTCTCGCGACGTCACCGCTCCATGACGGGCGCATCGGCGCCCGGAGCGTCGCGATCGACGTTTCGGCCGAAGGCCGCGTGCGATCGCTCTTGCCATCCCGACCCGCCGGGGTCGTGCCCCTCGGATCCATGAGCGAACCATCCCACGCCAATTCGGCGACAACAGGGCCGATCGGCCCCGGATTACGGCGATCGCCGGGCAATTCCCGGACCGAAACGAAGATCGGGGCCGAATCGGAAACGATCGGCCGTGATCCGCCGATCGCACACTCGCCCACTCGTCCCATCTCGTCCGTACCCGACACGCAACTCGCTCCGACAGCGCAGAGGCCTCGTTCTTCGGCTCGCACGCTCGTGTTCATTTGTGACGGAAGCGGGGCAAATGCGTCGACCTCGATCAAGCCTCGCGCGCATTGACCGGCACTGTTGCACGAGCGCCACGGAAACGGACGGGCCGGCCCGCCGAAGAGGCGAACCGGCCCGTGTCGAAGCCGTTTTCGTGACGACGTGTCGCACTCACCCGAGGCGGGCGAGCGCCTCGCGCACCTTGGCGAGACGGGCGACGTATTCCTCGCGCTTCTCGCGGTTCTCCTCGACCACCTCTTCCTTGGCCTTGGCCATGAACTGCGGGTTGGAGAACATCTTGTCGATGCGACCGATCTCGCCCTCGAGCTTGACCACCTCCTTGGCGAGGCGGCCCTTCTCGGCCGAGACGTCGATCACGCCCTCGAGCGGCAGGCAGAAGGTCGCCTCGCCCACCACGATCTGCGCCGAGGCAGCCGGCGCGGCGTCGGCGAAGCCGATCTCCGAGATGCGCGCGAGACGGAGGATCGCCGCCTCGTGGGTGGCGATCCAGCCGCGGGTCCGGTCGGCGGCGCCGACCACCACGAGCGGGATCTGGGCGCCGGCGGGCACGTTCATCTCCGAGCGCACCGAGCGCACCTCGGTGATGAGGCCGACCAGCCAGTCGATCTCGTCGGCCGCCGCCTCGTGGCGCACCGCGCCGCGCGGCCATTCGGTCGTCACCAGCATGGCGGCACGCGCGAGCCCCGCCTCGGCGGCGGTCTTCGCCCACAGCTCTTCGGTGATGAAGGGCATGAAGGGATGCAGCAGCTTCAGGATCTCGTCGAGGACATAGGCGCAGGTCGCCCGCGTCTCGTCCTTCAGCGCCTGATCCTCGCCCATGAAGATCGGCTTGGCGAGTTCGAGATACCAGTCGCAGAACGAGTTCCAGACGAAGCGATAGGCAGCCCCCGCCGCATCGTTGAAGCGATAGGCCTCGATCGCCGCGGTGACGTCGGCGATGGCGCGCGACAGCTCCGTCGCGATCCAGCGGTTGAGCGTGCCCTTGGCCGCCGCCGGCTCGAAGTCGCCGACGGTGACGCAGCCGTTCATCTCGGCGAAGCGGGCAGCGTTCCACAGCTTGGTCGCGAAGTTGCGATAGCCGGCGACGCGCGCCTTGGCGAGCTTGATGTCGCGACCCTGTGCCGCCATCGCGGTCAGCGTGAAGCGCAGCGCGTCGGCGCCGAACTCGTCGACGAGCTCGAGCGGATCGATGACGTTGCCCTTGGACTTCGACATCTTCTGCCCCTTCTCGTCACGGACGAGGGCATGGATGTAGACGTCCTTGAAGGGGATGACCGGGTTTCCGGCCTCGTCCTTCATGAAGTGGAGGCCCATCATCATCATCCGGGCGACCCAGAAGAAGATGATGTCGAAGCCGGTGACCAGCACCGAGGTCGGGTAGTAGCGCGCCAGTTCCGGCGTCTGGTCCGGCCAGCCGAGCGTCGAGAACGGCCACAGCGCCGACGAGAACCAGGTGTCGAGCACGTCCTCGTCGCGGGTCAGGAAGCCCGCAGCGCCCGCCGTCCGCAGCTCGGCCGCGCGCGCAGCGTCGATGTCGCCGCGGGTGAGATAGTGATGGATCGCCTGATCGAGCGCCTCGGCCTCGTCGTGGGCGACGAAGACCTCGCCGTCCGGCCCGTACCACGCCGGAATCTGGTGTCCCCACCACAGCTGACGGGAGACGCACCAGGGCTGGATGTTCTCCATCCACTGGTAATAGGTGTTCTCCCAGTTCTTCGGCACGAAGGTGGTGCGGCCGTCGCGGACGGCGGCGAGCGCTTCCTTGGCCAGTTCGCCGGCGTTGACGTACCACTGGTCGGTCAGGAACGGCTCGATGACGACGTTCGAGCGGTCGCCGTGCGGCACCGTGTGGGTGTTCGGCTCGATCTTGTCGAGGAGACCGCAGCGCTTCATCGCCTCGACGACGCGCTTGCGCGCCTCGAAACGGTCCTGCCCGTGCAAGAGCGCCTCGAGTTCGCCGAGCGCCATCACCTGGGCGACCGGCGCGAGCGGCTCTTCGCCCTCGCCCGCCTCCGGCGCGCCGAAGAGATCGAGCCCGTGGCCGATGTCGGTCGCGAAGGCCTCGTTGCCGACCAGATCGATCTTCGCCTTGCGGTCGAGGATGTTGATCTGAGCGAGGGCGTGCCGCTTGCCGACCTCGAAGTCGTTGAAGTCGTGCGCCGGGGTGATCTTCACCGCGCCGGTGCCCTTCTCGGGGTCGGAATACTCGTCGGCGACGATCGGAATGCGCCGGCCGACCAGCGGCAGGACGGCGAACTTGCCGACCAGATCGGCATAGCGCTCGTCCTCCGGGTGAACCGCGACGGCGGTGTCGCCGAGCATCGTCTCCGGACGCGTCGTCGCGACCGTGACGTAGCGGCCCGGCATGCCCTCGATCGGGTACTTGAAGTGCCAGAAGTGCCCCTTCACCTCGACCTGCAGCACCTCGAGATCGGAGATCGCGGTCTCGAAATGCGGGTCCCAGTTGACCAGTCGCTTGTCGCGGTAGATCAGGCCCTGGCGGTGCAGCGCGACGAAGACCTTGAGGACCGCCTGCGACAGGCCCTCGTCCATGGTGAAGCGCTCACGCGACCAGTCGCAGGAGGCGCCCAGCCGCTTCAGCTGATTGACGATGGTGCCGCCCGATTCGGCCTTCCACGTCCAGACCTTCTCGAGGAAGGCGGCGCGGCCGATGTCGCGACGGCCCGGCTCACCGCGCGCCGCCATCTGGCGTTCGACCACCATCTGCGTCGCGATGCCGGCATGGTCGGTGCCCGGCTGCCACAGCACGTCCTTGCCGCGCATGCGCTCGAAACGGACCAGCACGTCCTGCAGCGTGTTGTTGAGCGCATGGCCCATGTGCAGCGAGCCGGTGACGTTCGGCGGCGGGATGACGATCGAATAGGGCTCGGCGCCGGGCTTGGCGCCGGCACCGGCGCGGAACGCGCCGACCTCTTCCCATTGGGCGGAAATGCGCGGTTCGACGGCGGCTGCCTCGTAGGTCTTTTCGAGCATGACGGCTTCCGAATGTGATGTGCGAACGTCGCCGGACCCCGACGGGACCGGCGTGAAAACGTGCCGCGATAAGGGGCGAAGGCGGCGCGCCTGTCAATGCGGACGCGGCGCCGATCGAGGATTCGCGCGNNCCGCGGGTCACGCGCTCGATCTCGGCCCGTACCATCCGCTCGACCATGGTCGGCAGATTGCGGTCGAGCCACTGCTGCAGCATCGGCCGCAGCATCTCCTGGACGAGGTCGTCGAGGGTGCGGGCGTTGCGGTTGATCACCGTCATCGACAGATCGGCGAAGGCCGAGGCGATCATCCCCTCGCTCGCCTGCGAGATCAGCGGCGACACGACGGCCTCGACCGCGGCCGGCTCGGGCGCGAAGACGCG
>DBMN01000030.1 GCA_002298965.1 Rhizobiales bacterium UBA697
GGTGGCGACTGGATGGTGCAGCTCTCGGCCTCCGGCTCGGACGCCGCCGCGCGCTCGTCCTTCGCCGCGGCGCAGCGCAAGCATCCGGGTCTCGCCGGCAAGGCGGTCGACGTCCAGCGGGCCGATCTCGGCGCCAAGGGCGTCTACTTCCGGGCCCGCGTCGCCGCCGGCTCGCGCGAGGCCGCCGCCGCGCTCTGCCAGCAGATCCAGTCGCAGGGCGGCCAGTGCATGGTGACCCGACGCTGACCGATCCTCGACGTCGAACATCCCGGGCCGGTCGCGGCATTCCCACGACCGGCCCGTATCGTCTCTCGCCCACCGAGATTTCCGCCAGATGACCGTTTCCGCCTTCATCACCGGCTGTGCCGGCACCACGCTCTCGCCCGAGGAAGTCGCCTTCTTCCGCGAGACGCGGCCGTGGGGCTTCATCCTGTTCAAGCGCAACTGCGAGACGCCGGAGCAGATCCGGGCGCTGACCGCGGCGCTGCGCGCGGCGGCGGATCGTCCCGACGCGCCGATCCTGATCGATCAGGAGGGCGGCCGCGTCCAGCGGCTGGGGCCGCCGCACTGGCCGGCCTATCCGACCGGGCGCACCTTCGGCGACCTGTGGGCCCGCGACCGTCGCGCCGGCCTCGCCGCGGCGCGGCTCGGCGCTCGGCTGATCGCTGCCGATCTCTTCGAACTCGGCATCGACGTCGACTGCCTGCCGCTGCTCGACGTGCCGGTCGAGGGCGCCCACGACGTCATCGGCCATCGCGCCTACGGGCTCGCTCCCGACGTCGTCTCGCAGCTCGGCCGCGCCGCCGCGACCGGTCTCCTCGACGGCGGCGTGCTGCCGGTGATCANNGTGATCAAGCACATCCCCGGCCACGGCCGCGCCGGCGTCGACAGCCATCTGGCGCTGCCGGTGGTCACGACCGACCGGGCGACGCTGGAGGCGACCGACTTCGCGCCGTTCAAGTCCTGCGTCGACCTGCCGCTCGCCATGACCGCCCACGTCATCTACGCCGCGATCGACGCGGAGCGGCCCGCGACCACTTCCAAGACGGTGATCGACGAGGTGATCCGCGGCCACATCGGCTACGACGGCTGCCTCATGTCGGACGACGTCTCGATGCAGGCGCTCTCCGGCACGATCGGCGAGCGCACCGCCGCCTCGCTCGCCGCCGGTTGCGATCTGGTGCTCCACTGCAACGGCAGGCTCGACGAGATGCGCGAGGTCGCCGCCCATTGCCGGCCGCTCGAGGGCAGGGCGCTCGACCGGGCGCTGCGGGCCGAGGCCATGCGTCGCAGACCGGACGGATTCGACCGCGAAGCNNCGCGCGGAATTCGCCCGATTGACGGGAGCCCCCCTGGTCTGAAACATCCCCGTCGGGGGCGACGGGGATGGACGTGACGGGCAACGACAGCGACGCGAGGGCCGACGACGGCATCTCCGACGGCGACGACTGGTCGAAGCCGCCGCGCGTCGACCTGTTCGCCCATGCCGGCGAGGCCGAGGAACCGGCCGCAGTCGTCTCCGACGACGCGCTGCACGTCGACCTCGACGGGTTCGAGGGGCCGCTCGACCTTCTCCTGACGCTGGCGCGCAATCAGAAGGTCGATCTGGCGCGGATCTCGATCCTGCAGCTGGTCGACCAGTATCTCGCCTTCGTCGAACGGGTGCGGGCCAAGCGCCTCGAGATCGCCGCCGACCATCTCGTGATGGCGTCGTGGCTGACCTATCTGAAATCCCGCCTGCTGCTGCCCAAGCCGCCGGAAGACGACGAGCCGAGCGGCGAGGAACTCGCTGCGCTGCTCGCCTTCCGCCTGCGCAAGCTCGAGGCGATGCGGGCGCGGTCGACCGAGCTCCAGGCGCGGCCGCAGGTCGGGCGCGACGTCTTCCTGCGCGGCATGCCGGAGGCGACCGTCGCGGTCGTCCGACCGGCGTGGGAGGCGAGCCTGTTCGACCTGCTCTCGGCCTATGCCGGCTTCCGCCAGCGTTCGCTGGTCAACGAGGTCCGGGTCAAGGCGCGGCACGTGTGGTCGCTGGTCGAGGCCCGCGCCATCCTCGAGCGGCTGATCGGGCCGCTCGCCGACTGGGTGCCGCTCGACCGGCTCGTCGCCCTCGACGTCGAGCCGGAGGCGCGCGCCGGGATGATCGCCTCGAGCTTCGCCGCCAGCCTCGAGATGGTGCGCGAGGGCGTCATCGATTTGAGCCAGTCCGAGGCCTTCGCGCCCCTGATGCTGCGTCCGCGCGAGGCGGGGGCAGGGGGCGACGCGGGCGACGACGATCACGACGGAGAGGTCGCATGAGCGACGACATCGACGATCTCGACGACGACGAAGGCATCGCCCCGCCGGGCGACGCGCTGGCGAGTTTGCGCGAGCGCGATGCGGCGCGGCTGATCGAGGCGGCGCTCTTCGCCGCCGCCGAGCCGGTGTCGAAGGAGGCGCTCGCCGATCTGGTCGGGCCGGGGATCGACGTCGCGGCGGTGCTCGCGGCGCTGGTCGAGGACTATCGCGGCCGCGGCGTCGAGCTCGTCCGCGTCGCCGAGAAGTGGCTCTTCCGCACCGCCGCCGACCTCGG
>DBMN01000219.1 GCA_002298965.1 Rhizobiales bacterium UBA697
CGGCGGCCAGACGCCGCTGAAGCGGGCGCGCGAGCTGGAGGCCAACGGCGTGCCGATCATCGGTACCACGCCGGACATGATCGACGCCGCCGAGGACCGCGAGCGCTTCCAGAAGCTGCTGCACGATCTGGGCCTGAAGCAGCCGCCCAACCGTACCGCGCGCACCGAGGAAGAAGCCATCCGTCTCGCCGCCGAGATCGGCTATCCGCTGGTGGTGCGTCCTTCCTACGTACTCGGCGGCCGTGCCATGGAAATCGTGCACGAGCAGAAGGATCTCGAGCGCTACATGCGCGACGCGATCAAGGTGTCCAACGATTCGCCGGTGCTGCTCGACCGCTTCCTCAACGACGCCACCGAGGTCGACGTCGATGCGCTGTCCGACGGCCAGCAGGTGCTGATCGGCGGCATCATGGAACACATCGAACAGGCCGGCGTGCATTCGGGCGATTCCGCCTGCTCGCTGCCGCCCTTCTCGCTGTCGGCGAAGATTCAGGACGAACTGCGGCGGCAGACCGAGATGATGGCCAAGGGCCTCAATGTCGTCGGCCTGATGAACGTGCAGTTCGCCATCCAGGGGCAGGGTGACGATGCTGTCGTCTATGTGCTGGAAGTCAACCCGCGCGCCTCGCGTACCGTGCCCTTCGTCTCCAAGGCCACCAGCCTGCCGCTGGCCATGATCGCCGCGCGTTGCATGGCCGGCCGCAGCCTGGCCGACCAGGGCATCACCCGCGAAGTCATTCCGCCCTATTACTCGGTCAAGGAAGCGGTCTTCCCCTTCGCCAAGTTCCCCGGTGTCGACACCATTCTCGGCCCGGAGATGAAGTCCACCGGCGAAGTCATGGGCGTCGGCCGCACGTTCGGCGAAGCCTTCGTCAAGTCGCAGCTGGCGGCCGGCAGCAAGCTGCCCAAGGCCGGCGGCCGCGCCTTCATCAGCGTCAAGCCGGCCGACAAGCCCAAGGCCGTCGATGTCGCCCGCGAACTGCACGAGCTGGGTTTCACGCTCGTCGCCACCAAGGGCACGGCCGCCGCCATCGAGGCCGCCGGCCTGCCGGTCGGCGTGGTGAACAAGGTGACCGAAGGCCGTCCGCACATCGTCGACATGATCAAGAACGGCGAGATCACGCTGATCGTCAACACCGTCGAGGAAAAGCGCACGGCGATTGCCGATTCGCGCTCGATCCGCACGTCTGCCCTTGGCGCCAAGGTGACGCTGTTCACCACCGTCGAAGGCGCTCGCGCCGCCTGTGCCGGCATGCGTCACGCCGGTCTCGAAACTTATCCCCTACAGGCCTTGCACGCCGAACTGAAGTGATTTGAGCGCATGAGCGTAAAATTTCCCATTACCTTGCGCGGTGCTGAATTGCTGCGCGAAGAGCTTCACCGCCTGAAGACGGTGGAGCGTCCCAGCGTCATCGCCGCCATTGCCGAAGCGCGTTCCCATGGCGATCTCTCGGAAAACGCCGAATACGACGCCGCCAAGGAGCGCCAGGGCTTCATCGAAGGCCGCATCAAGGAGGTCGAAGGCAAGCTGGGCAACGCCCAGATCATCGATCCGGCGTCGCTGGACGCCGACGGCCGCGTGGTGTTCGCTGCCACCGTCGAGCTGGAGGACACCGACAGCGGCACGACGGTGACCTACCAGATCGTCGGCGACGACGAAGCCGACATCAAGTCGGGCAAGATTTCCCTCAATTCGCCGGTGGCGCGCGCCCTGATCGGCAAGTTCGGCGGCGACGTGGTCGAGGTACAAACCCCGGGCGGCCTGCGCGAATACGAAATCCTCGACGTTCGCTACGTCTGATGTCCCGCCTGGCCGAGGCGCTCTACAGCATCGCCGTCGCGGTCTGGGTGGGCGGCATGCAGGCCATCGGCTACATCGCCGCGCCGATCCTCTTCAGCCAGATCGCCGACCGGGGATTCGCCGGCAACGTCGCCGGCGCGATGTTCTCGGTCATTGCCTGGATCGGCATCGGTTGCGGCGCGTGGATTCTGCTTTTCCTGCTTGGACGCAAGGGCTGGCGGGCGATCAAGGCCGGCGTGTTCTGGATTGCCGCGCTGATGCTGCTGCTGGTGATCGCCGGGCAGTTCGGCATCCAGCCGATCATGGCGCAGCTCAAGGCCGATGCCCTGCCGCGCCAGGTGATGGAAAGCGCCCTGCGCGACCGCTTCGCGGCCTGGCACGGCATTTCCAGCATTGTCTTCCTGATCCAGTCCCTGCTCGGCGTCGCGCTCCTTGTCTTGCAGGAGCGGGGGAAGGCGCGCTAATTGCGCGCTTGGGCAGGGAAACGCATCAGGCCGGTCGCGTCACGCGCGACGCTTGCGTTCCAGCGCGGCGGCAGCCTGCTTCTTGGTCTTTGGTTGCGGCGCACGCCGTCTCGCCGGCGCCGACTCCTTGGCGTCGGCAGGCTTCTCGCGCCAGAGCACGAGCAGTTTGCCGATCTGTTGCACTTCGACGCATTCGAGCGTGGCGCAGATTTCCTTGCACAAGGCATCGCGCTCCTCGCGCTCGATGTCGTAGAGGCGGACCTTGATCAGTTCGTGGGCTTTGAGGCAGCGGTCGATTTCGGTCAGCACCGTCGGACTCAATCCCTTGGAACTGATCGACACCACAGGATCGAGATGATGCGCGGCGGCGCGCAAGGCGCGGCGCTGTATGCTTGAAATTTCACTCATGGCGGCATTGTAACGTGACCATTCGCACCAAACGCTCAAAAAAGAGCAGCCATTACATGAACCAGCACGTGCACGATCCCTACGTGCTGCGCTCCAAAGCCGAGGGCTGGCGGTCCCGCGCCGCGTTCAAGCTGATCGAGATCGACGACAAGTACCACATCCTGAAACCGGGCAACCGGGTGGTCGACCTCGGCTGCGCGCCGGGCGGCTGGTGTCAGGTGGCGGCGCAGCGGGTGAAGTCGTCCGACACCGCGCCGCGCGTCGTCGGCATCGACTATCTCGAGATGGGCGGCGTTCCCGGCGCGATCTTCCTGCAGAAGGACTTCCTCGACGAGGACGCCCCTGCGGCCCTCTTCGCGGCGCTCGGCGGCGAGAAGGCCGACGTCGTGCTCTCCGACATGGCGGCGCCGGCGACCGGCCACAAGAAGACCGACCATCTCAAGATCATGCATCTGTGCGAGGTGGCGATCGACTTCGCCCGTTCGGTGCTGCGCCCCGGCGGCCACTTCCTCGCCAAGGTGCTGCGCGGCGGCACCGAGAACGAGTTGCTGGCCAACCTCAAGCGCGACTTCGCCCAGGTCCTGCACATCAAGCCGCCGGCGAGCCGTGCGGACTCGTCCGAGCTCTACGTCATCGCCAAGGGCTTCCGCGGCGAAGGCCTGATCGAGGAGATCGATCCGGAAGGCGATCCGCGCGACCACGTCGCCTGGATGCCCGATCTCAAGGGCGAGAAGACCAAGGGCTGAGGCCCGACCGTCGAAAAGAAGAGGGCGCCCGCGGGCGCCCTTCGCACGTCCGGGATCGATCGGCGCTCAGCGCGCCTCGCTCCAGCACACCTGCCGCGAACCGACGTAACGCTCGTGGCGGTCGTAACGCGGCTCGAGCGCGCAGACGACGTGGCGGCCCGGACCGACCATGGTGCCGTCGGCCCGCGCCCAGGGCGAGATCGCGGCGCGCTGCGGCCGCTGCCAGCCCGGCGCGCCGAGCCAGCGGGCGCCGTAGGTGTCGTCGACGACATGACCGCCGACGCGGGTCGGCGCCGGCCCGGTGACGAAGCCCGATCCGCTCGTGCCCTCGAAGAGGCCGAAGATGCCGGCCCTCGCCGGCGTGGTCAGGACGGCGGCCGCGATCGCCGCGATCGCGCCCATCGCCAGAATGGATTTGTGAAACATCGTCTGCCCCCCCGGTGTCGTGAAACGTATGCATGCCCGTGCGTGTTGCCGGGATCCTGCCGCGGGAGGGGTGGCGATCGGGTTTACGCAGCGTCGGAACTGCGGTTTCGCCGCGGGTTTCCGCCGTCGCGGTGAAGGGAGCGTCGCCCGGATCGCTCGAATTCGAACGATCGCGGCACGGCGCTTGCTGCGACCTCTCCGACAGCCCTCCGACGTCGGACATGCGACATGAGCGAAACGCCCCTCGAAGACCTCGTCCTCGGCATCGCCGCGATCGACGACGACCACGCCCAGACCATCGTCGCTTGGAAGGCGGCGCGCGACGCCGCGCCCGAGGCCTTTCTGGAGAAGCTCACCGCCTTCGTCGACGACCTCGAGGCGCATTTCGCCCGCGAGGAGGCACTGATGAAGGCGATCGCCTACAAGGAGATCGCCCATCACGAGGCCGAGCACCGCCGCGTCGTGGCGGAGGGGCGCCGCTTCGTCGCCCAGGTCGCCGCCGGCCGCACCCTGATGGCGCGGGCCTATGCGAAGGATCTGGTCCCCGACTGGTTCCGCCGCCACGTCGTGATGTTCGACAGCGAGGTGGCGCGCGTGGCGAAACTGGTGGGGGTCGGGTGAGGGGACGCCCCCACATCCCGCGCATGGCCGACCTTCACCCACGAGATTTCGTCGCTCTCTTCCCCTTTCGTCATTTCCGTGTTAACGACCGCCGCCAACTCCGATGAACCACATATCGGAACCGGCTGCGGATCGCCCATGACCCGCCGGCCGGCCTTTCCGCATTTCTGATGAGGACGTTGGCCGATGGCGACCTTCTACGAACCTTCCTATTCCGCCGAAGCGCTCACCTTCGACGACGTGCTCCTGCTGCCCGGTCACTCCGAGGTCATGCCGGGCGAGGTCGACGTCCGCTCGCGCGTGACCAAGGAGATCGAGCTCAATCTGCCGATCCTCTCCGCCGCCATGGACACCGTCACCGAGGCGCGTCTCGCCATCGCCATGGCCCAGGCCGGCGGCATCGGCGTCGTCCATCGCAACATGGAGCCCGACGAGCAGGCCGAGCAGGTCCGTCAGGTCAAGAAGTTCGAATCGGGCATGGTCATCAACCCGATCGTCATCGGTCCCGACGCCACGCTGGCCGACGCGCTGGCGCTGATGGCCCGCTACAAGATCTCCGGCATCCCGGTGGTCGAGGACGCCGATCTCGGCGGTTCGCACATCGGCCGTCTGGTCGGCATCCTGACCAACCGCGACGTCCGCTTCGCCTCCAACCCGAACCAGCGCGTCTACGAACTGATGACGCGCGAGAATCTGGTGACGGTGAAGGAGGGCGTGAGCCAGGACGAGGCCAAGCGCCTGCTCCACTCTCACCGCATCGAGAAGCTGCTGGTGGTCGACGAGCAGTATCGCTGCACCGGTCTCGTCACCGTCAAGGACATCGAGAAGGCGCAGCTGAACCCCAACGCGTCGAAGGACGCCCAGGGCCGCCTCCGCGTCGCCGCCGCCACCACGACGGGCGACAAGGGCTTCGAGCGCGCCGAGCGCCTGATCGACGCCGGCGTCGACCTGCTGGTGGTGGACACCGCCCACGGCCATTCGCAGCACGTGCTGGCGATGGTCGAGCGGGTGAAGAAGCTGTCGAACTCGACCCAGGTCCTCGCCGGCAACATTGCCACCAAGGACGCCGCCAAGGCGCTGATCGACGCCGGCGCCGACGCCGTCAAGGTCGGCATCGGCCCGGGCTCGATCTGCACCACCCGCATCGTCGCCGGTGTCGGCGTGCCGCAGCTCACCGCCATCATGGAGGCCGTCGAGGCCACCCGCGCCGCCGGTGTGCCGGTGGTCGCCGACGGCGGCATCAAGTATTCGGGCGACCTCGCCAAGGCGCTCGCCGCCGGCGCCAACGTCGCCATGATCGGCTCGCTGCTCGCCGGCACCGAGGAGAGCCCCGGCGAGGTCTATCTGCACCAGGGTCGCAGCTACAAGGCCTACCGCGGCATGGGCTCGGTCGGCGCCATGGCGCGCGGTTCGGCCGATCGCTACTTCCAGGCGGAAGTGCGCGACACGCTGAAGCTGGTGCCGGAAGGCATCGAGGGTCAGGTCCCCTACAAGGGCCCGCTCTCCGGCGTGCTGCATCAGCTCGCCGGCGGCCTGCGTGCCGCCATGGGCTATGTCGGCGCCAAGACGCTGCCGGAATTCTCCGAGAAGTCCCGCTTCGTCCGCATTTCGGGCGCCTCCCTGCGTGAGAGCCACGTCCACGACGTGACCATCACCCGCGAGAGCCCGAACTACCCGAGCAACATCTGATGACCGCACTCGAGCGACTGCTGATCCTCGCCGTCCTCGCCCAGATGGTCCTGACCATTGCGGTCGGCTTCTGGCTGGGCTGGACGCGGCGGATCGCGGTCGCCGAGAAGAAGGTCGGCCCGGGGGTGATGCTCTCGCCGGAAGGCTGGCCGAAGCAGGCGCGGGCGGCGTCGAACAACTTCTCCAACCAGTTCGAGGTGCCGGTGCTGTTCTATGCACTGACCCTCCTCGCGCTGTGGATGAAGGCGGTCGACCCGATCCTCGCCGTGGCGGCGGTGGTCTTCGTGGCGAGCCGTATCGCCCATGCGATCGCGCATTGCGGGTCGAACGACTTGCGTTTCCGCGCGCCGGCCTATTTCGTCGGCGTCGTGGCGGTGATCGTGATGCTGATCGACACGATCGCGACCGTCGTCCGCGCCTGAGGGCGGGCGACGCGCGACCGACCGGGGAGGGGGATCCATGGCCGAAGGCCGCAAACCGCTCGTCGATCTCGCCCGCCTGCGCTTCGGCGCGCTGGTGGCGCTGCTCACCGCGACCGTCGTGATCTTCGGCGTGATGCATTTCGTCGTGGTGCCGCGGCTGACGACGGTCACCGCCGGCCTGCCGATCTTCGACATGCGGGTGCTCGGCTACGATCGGCGCGACGCGGTCGACCTGCTGCGCGCGCTCGGCCCCGAGGGGCGGCTCGACTATCTCCTCGTCCAGCTCCGCCTCGACGACGTCTTCGCGCCGCTCTACGCGGTGTCGCTCAGCCTCTTCCTCGCCGAGATCCTCGTCCACGCCGGCATGGCGCGTCGCCACGCGCTGCTGCTCGCCGTGACGATCGTCCTGCCCACCGCCGCCTTCGACATCGCCGAGAACGCGGCGATCGCCGAGATGCTGCGCCGCCCGCCGGATGCGATCGCCGACGCGACCGTCTCCGCCGCCTCCTTCCGCACGCAATTGAAGTGGCTCTTCGCCGCGCTCGGCCTCGTGGCCGCTGCCGTCGGCCTCGTCCTCGCCAATCGCCGCATCGACAGGAAATACGAACAATGAAGACCGGCGGCCGTCTCCAAGCGGCGATCGAAGTGCTCGAGGACGTCGAGAAGCGCCGTCGCCCGCTGGCCGACGCGTTGAAGGACTGGGGCCTCTCCCATCGCTTCGCCGGCTCCGGCGACCGCAATGCCATCGGCTCGCTCGCCTTCGACGCGCTGCGCCGCAAGGCCTCGCTCGCCCGGCTGATGGGCGATGCGGCCCCGCGCGCCGCGGTGCTGGCGACCTATGCGATCCTCTGGGGCGAAGGCGTCGCCGGCCTCGAGGCGGCGCTCGCCGATCCGCATGCGC
>DBMN01000216.1:0-590 GCA_002298965.1 Rhizobiales bacterium UBA697
GCGGCCGAGGCCATCGTCGCCGAAATCGCCGAGGCATGCGAAATTCGCTGACCCGAAATCGTCATGTATTACTGGAGCGCCGCAGCAATAATATTGCTGCGCTGCGAAAGTTCGACCGTGGGTCCGACAATCTGCGTCTTAAGTAGCTATACGAAGGACGGGCTATCGCCAAAGATTGCGCAAAGGCAAATTTCTGCCATGGCAACTCGCATTCCGGGGCGAGTCTGCTCAGGACCGGGGGGAGACCGTAGTCCGCGATATCCGCGAGCCGATGGTGTTCGTTCATCTGGGGATGGACGGCAGGTTTCGTGGTTGGGCCTCGACGGATCTCCCCGCAAAAATCAGAATACAAGGGAGGTACTCATCGTGAGTAGCGACATCATCCAGAAGGTTCGGGCCAACCCGAAGTTCGCGGAGCTGGTGCACAAGCGGAACAGCCTGGCGCTGACGCTGACGATCGCCATGCTCGTCATCTATTTCGGCTTCATTCTCCTCGTCGGCTACGCCAAGCCGTTCCTGGCCACGCACATCGGGACCAACCTGATGACCTACGGCGTGCCGATCGGCATCGGCGTCATCGTCTCGGCCTT
>DBMN01000216.1:609-786 GCA_002298965.1 Rhizobiales bacterium UBA697
GGCATCTACGTCCGCAAGGCGAATGCCGAGTTCGACACGCTGACCGCGCAGATCGTCGAGGAGACCAAGTGATGAACCGCATTCTGACCCTCCTCACGACGGCGGCCGTCACCGCGCTTCCGACCGTCGCCTTCGCCGCCGGCGTGGCCGCCGACGACATCAAGAAGCAGGCGACGA
>DBMN01000216.1:817-9760 GCA_002298965.1 Rhizobiales bacterium UBA697
CACCGCCGGTGGCGGCATCACCGCGGGCCAGAACGGTCTGGCCATCGCCGGCGACTACATGTCGGCCGCCTCGTTCCTCGGCATCACCGGTCTGGTCTACGGTTCGGGCTACGACGGCCTGATCTTCTCGGTGGGCTGGCTGGTCGGCTGGCCGATCGTGACCTTCCTGGTCGCCGAACAGCTGCGCAACCTCGGCAAGTTCACCTTCGCCGACGTCGCCTCGTTCCGCTTCGCCCAGACCCCGATCCGCACGCTCGCGGCCTGCGGCTCGCTGGTCACCGTGGCCTTCTATCTGATCGCGCAGATGGTCGGCGCCGGCAAGCTGATCCAGATCCTGTTCGGCCTGCCCTACCTCTGGGCCGTCATGATCGTCGGCGTGCTGATGATCGTCTACGTCACCTTCGGCGGCATGACCGCCACCACGTGGGTGCAGATCATCAAGGCCTGCCTGCTGCTCGGCGGCGCCAGCTTCATGGCTCTCATGGTCATGATCAAGTTCGGCTTCTCGCCGGAGGCGCTGTTCAAGGCGGCCGTCGACATCCATCCCAAGCATGCGGCGATCATGGGCCCCGGCTCGCTGATCTCCGATCCGATCTCGGCGATTTCGCTCGGCATGGCGCTGATGTTCGGCACCGCCGGTCTGCCGCACATCCTGATGCGCTTCTTCACCGTGAAGGACGCCAAGGCCGCTCGCAAGTCCGTGTTCTATGCCACCGGCTTCATCGGCTACTTCTACATCCTGACCTTCATCATGGGCTTCGGCGCCATCGCGCTGATCGCCGGCAACGGCGTCCCGACCGCCAACCCGTTCATGGACCAGTCCCTGGTCGCGGCGGGCAAGGACGTGATCGCGTCCATCAAGGGCGGCTCCAACATGGCGGTCATGCATCTGGCCAACGCGGTCGGCGGCGAATACTTCCTCGGCTTCATCGCCGCGATCGCCTTCGCCACCATCCTGGCCGTCGTCTCGGGCCTCGCCCTCGCCGGCGCCTCGGCCATCTCCCACGACCTCTACGCCTCGGTGTTCCGTCGCGGCCGGGTCAACGAGATCGACGAGATGCGCGTCTCCAAGATGGCGTCGGTCGGCCTCGGCATCCTCGCCGTCGGCCTCGGCATCGCCTTCGAGAACCAGAACGTCGCCTACATGGTCGGTCTCGCCTTCGCGGTCGCCGCGTCGTGCAACTTCCCGGTCCTGCTCATGTCGGTGTTCTGGAAGGGCATGACCACCCGTGGCGCCTTCATCGGCGGCTTCCTCGGCCTCTTCGCGGCCGTGGGTCTGGTCGTCACCGGCCCGACCGTGTGGGTCAAGATCCTCGGCAACGCCGCGGCTCTGCAGCCCTACGACAACGTCGCGATCTTCTCGATGCCCATCGCCTTCATCGGCATCTGGATCTTCTCGCTGCTCGACGGTTCGGCCCGGGCGCAGGAAGACAAGGACGGCTTCGAGGCTCAGTACATCCGCTGCCAGACCGGCATCGGTGCGTCGGGCGCCGCCTCGCACTGAGTTCGATCCCGGACCGGGGCGGTCTCCGCTCCGGTCCACCTTCCGGCGGTCGGGCTCCCCGATCGTCCGAGTTCCGAACGGCCGGGCGCTCGAGAGGGCTTCCGGCCGTTCGTGCCTCGATCGGGGCGGGAAGAGGGGCCCGTCCGGATCGCCGGTCGACGACGCGGCTGCGTCGGGCGTCCGGACAGCGAAGGATCGCGGCCCGCCGGCCCCGATCGTGCGACGGCGTCTTCGGCGCGGTCGCGGCGCGGCGATCGGGATGCCGCCGCCATCCACCTCACGGCCCGCGGCCCGCGGGCAACGATCATGCGCGGCGTCCGTCGGCGTCGCGATCGCCCGGTGACCCATGCCCAGATCCTTCGATACCAAGAGCGCGCCCTTCGATCGCCTGAGCGAGGCGGAGGCGGCCGAACTCGTCGCCTCCCTCGACATCGGCTACTGGCCGGAAGGCGAGACCATCCTGTCGCGCGGCGCGGCGTCCGAGCACTATCACGTCGTCCTCAAGGGCGCGGTGGAAGAGCACGACGACGACGAACACGTGGTGGCGGTGCTCGGTCCGAAGGAGACCTTCGGGGCCCGCGCCGTGGTCCACGGCGGCGCCGGCGCGCGCTACGTCGCCTGCGAGGAGACACTGACCTATCTGGTGCCGCGGGCGACGCTGCTCGACCTCATCCACCGCAATCCCGGTTTCGCCGCCTTCTTCTACCAGGACATCTCGCGCAAGCTCGCCGAGGCGTCCGCGAGCGACAAGGGCCAGGGGCTCGAGGGCGTCCTGCGCACCCGCATCTGCGAGGCGCGGTTGCGCCCGCCGGTCTTCATCGACGCCTCCGCGACGATCGAGGAGACCGAGCGGCGGATGACCGACACCGACACCAACAGCCTGCTGGTGCTCGGCGCCGATCAGGTCGGCATCGTGACGCGGACCAATCTGTCGAAGGCGGCGATCCTGTCGAAGCTGCCGCTGTCGACGCCGGTCGGCGAATGCACCAGCTGGAACCTGATCACCGTCGGCGACGACGAGTTCGTCTTCGACGCGCTGATCACCATGACGCGCCACAACAAGCGGCGGCTGGTGGTGACGCGCGACGGCGACACCGTCGGCGTGCTCGAGGACATCGACATCCTCGGCCTCTTCGCCGGCAACTCGCAGCTGATCCCCGGCCGCATCGCCCGGGCGCGGTCGATCGACGATCTCGCCGGCGCGGCGGCCGACATCCAGTCCCAGGTCGAGCGGCTGCATCGCCAGGGCATCAAGGTCCACGACATCGCCGCGATCACCTCGGATCTCAACCGTCATCTCTTCCGCAAGCTGTTCGAGATGATCGCACCGGAGAGCATCCGCGAGAGCGGTTGCCTGATGGTGATGGGTTCGGAGGGCCGCGGCGAGCAGACCGTGCGCACCGACCAGGACAACGGTCTTCTCCTGGCGAAGCCCGTGCCGGCGGAGGACCTCGAGCGGTTCCGCACCGAGTTCCAGGGCGCGCTCGCCCGGTTCGGCTTCCCGCCCTGTCCCGGCAACGTGATGGTGTCGAACCCGATCTGGTCGCAGACGCTCGACGACTTCCTCGTCCAGCTGAAGCGCTGGGTCCACCTGCCCGACGAAGACAGCCCGATGAATCTCGGCATCTTCTTCGACGCGGTGGCGGTGGCCGGCGACGCCGAGCTGCTGGCGAAGGCCAAGCGCGCCTTCATCGAGATGATGGCGGGCGAGACCGCGGCGATCGCCCATTTCGCCAAGGCGATCGACCAGTTCCCGGGACCGGGCGGCATCGTCTCGTCGATCCTCGCCACCGTCGGCCGCGAGGAGGCGATCGACCTCAAGAAGTCGGGCACCTTCCCGATCGTCCACGGCATCCGCAGCCTCGCCATCGAGAAGGGGCTGACCCAGACCTCGACGGTGGAGCGCATCCAGGCGATCACCGCGACGCATCTCTTCGACGAGACCTTCGCCCGCGACCTGACCGAGGCCTTCGGCTGGTTCGTGCAGCTGCGTCTGCGCTCGCAGCTCCGGGCGCATCTGGCGGGCACGACGGAGGGCGAATCGCTGCTGAGGCCGTCCGATCTGACGACGCTCGAGCGCGACCTGATGCGCGACGCGCTGCGGGTGGTGAAACAGTTCCGCGAGATCGTCCGCAACCACTTCAAGCTCGGCATGTTCTGAGGAGGCGGCGATGTTCGACTGGGTGAGACGCCGCCTCGACCTGATGCGGCTCCAGGACGAGCGCTGGCGGGTCCTCTTCGGCGAGGACCCTTCCGGCGAGGTGGTGTCGGTCGACTGCGAGACGACCGGCTTCGACACGAGGAAGGACGACATCATCTCGATCTCGGCGATCCGCATCGCCGGCAACCGGATCCTGACGTCGCAGTCCTTCAACGCCTATGTGCGGCCGGAGGCGGAGATGCGGGCGGACGCCATCCGCGTCCACCAGTTGCGCGCCAAGGACGTGGCGGACGCCCGGCCGATGCACGAGGTGCTGCCGGAGTTCCTCGACTTCCTCGGCGGGCGGCCGCTGGTCGGCTACTGGATCGACTACGACGCGGCGATGATCGGCCGCTACGTGAAGGACTACTACGGCTTCCGCCTGCCCAATCGGCGGATCGAGGTCTCCGGCCTCTACTACGAGCGCAAGTACGGCGATGCGCCGCAGGGTACCCAGATAGACCTCTCCTTCGCCGCCATCACCCGCGACCTGGGGCTCCGAACCCTGACGCTGCACGACGCCTTCAACGACGCGCTGACGGCCGCCGAGATGTATGTCCAGCTGAAGGAAATGCAGAGCCGCGGGGTGCGCATCGCGCGCGCCAAGACCCATGACGCGACGGCCGGAATCACCGCCGGATGACGGCGAAAAGCGTGACTTCCGCATTGCGGGACTTGCGTCCGGAAGCGGGACGGGCGAAGGTCTTCGCCCCCGGTCGCATGACCGGACGGAATCCCTCCATCCGCGCATTTCGCGCGGGCCACAGCCGGACCTTCGGAACACATCGATGAAAGTGACCGTCGAGCGCGCGCAGCTGGTGAAGTCCCTGACCCACGTCCATCGGGTCGTGGAGCGCCGCAACACCATCCCGATCCTCTCGAACGTCCTCCTGCGCGCCGAAGGCGGCGAGTTGAAGCTGAAGGCGACCGATCTCGACATCGAGATCTCCGAGGCCATTCCCGCGGTCGTGTCCGAGCCGGGCGCCACCACGGTGCCGGCGCACATGATCCACGACATCGTGCGCAAGCTGCCGGACGGCGCCCAGGTGGAACTCGCCACCCGTCCCGACGGCGCGACGCTCGACATCCGCTCGGGCCGGTCGAAGTTCTCGCTGCAGATGCTGCCGGAGAGCGACTTCCCCGACCTCACGGCCGGCACCTTCAGCCACACGTTCACGCTGGCGGCCGCCGATCTGAAGCGTCTGGTCGACCGCACCTGGTTCGCGATCTCCACCGAGGAGACGCGCTACTACCTCAACGGCATCTATTTCCACGCGGTGGAGAACGGCGGCGGGCTGAAGTTCCGCGCGGTCGCCACCGACGGCCACCGGCTGGCGCGCGCCGAGATCGAGGCGCCGCACGGCTCGGAGGATATGCCGGGCGTCATCGTGCCGCGCAAGACCGTCGGCGAGATCCAGAAGCTGGTCGAGGATCCCGAGGCCAAGGTCACGGTCGAGCTGTCCGACAGCAAGATCCGCCTGACCTTCCTCGGCAAGGACGGCGAGAACCCGTCGGTCGGCATCGTGCTGACGTCGAAGCTGATCGACGGCACCTTCCCCGACTACGGCCGCGTCATCCCGCAGGGCAACGACAAGCTGATGCGCGTCGACCGCGGCGAGTTCGCCACCGCCGTCGACCGCGTGTCCACGATTTCGTCCGAGCGCGGCCGTGCCGTGAAGCTGACGATGAGCGAGGGCAAGCTGGTGCTCTCCGTCACCAACCCGGACAGCGGTTCGGCGACGGAAGAACTGCCGGTCGAGTACGATCAGGAGACGCTCGACATCGGCTTCAACAGCCGCTACCTGCTCGACATCGCCGGTCAGCTCGAGACCGAGAGCGCGCTCTTCCGCTTCTCCGATCCGGGGTCGCCGACGCTCATCTCGGACGACGCCGAGCCCTCGACGGCGCTCTACGTCCTGATGCCGATGCGGGTGTGACGCCCGTCTCGCGGAACTCATGAAAACGGCCGGCGGAGCGATCCGCCGGCCGTTTCGCATTGCGGGGTCGGGCCGATTTGGGCGCGGATGATCACGCCTCGGCGAACCGGGCGCCGAGGCCCTCCATCAGGCCGCGGAAGGACGGGAAGGACGTCGCGATCATGGCCGTGTCGTCGACCGTCACGGCCGCGTCGGCGGCCATCCCGAGGACCAGGAAGCTCATGGCGATGCGGTGGTCGAGGTGGGTCGCGACCCGCCCGCCGCCGATCTTCACGCCCGCCCTGCGGCCGGCGACGACGAGGCTCGTCTCGCCCTCGGTGCAGGCGATCGAATTCGCTTCGAGACCGCGGGCGACGGCGGCGAGGCGGTCGCTCTCCTTGACGCGCAGCTCCTCGAGCCCCTCCATCACCGTGGGGCCTTCGGCGAAGGCGGCGGCGATCGACAGGATCGGGTACTCGTCGATCATCGCCGGAGCGCGCTCCGGCGGCACCACGACGCCCTTCAGCTGCGAGGCCCGCACATGGACGTCGCCGATGCGCTCGCCGCCCGAGAGGCGCTCGTTCTCGATCGTCAGGTCCGCGCCCATCTCGATCAGCGTCTGGAAGAGGCCGGTGCGCAGCGGGTTCAAGAGCACGTTCTCGACGGTGACGTCGGAGCCGGGCACGATCAGGCCGGCGACGACGGCGAAGGCGGCCGACGACGGGTCGCCGGGGACGACGACGTGCTGCGCCTTCAGCTCCGGCCGGCCCTTCAGGCGGATGACGCGGGCGCCGTCGGCGTCGATCTCGACCGAGAGCTCGGCGCCGAAGCCCTCGAGCATGCGCTCCGTGTGGTCGCGGGTGGCGACGGGTTCGATCACCGTGGTGGTGCCGGCCGCGCCGAGGCCGGCGAGCAGCACCGCCGACTTCACCTGCGCCGAGGCCATCGGCACACGGTAGGTGATCGGCAGCAGGCTCTTCGGGCCGCGCAGCGTCAGCGGCAGGCGGTCGCCGGCGCGCGCGATCACCTCGACGCCCATGGCGCGCAGCGGATCGAGCACGCGGCCCATGGGACGGCGCGACAGCGAGGCGTCGCCGACGAAGGTGGCGGCGATCGCATGGCCGCCGACGAGGCCCATGGTCAGGCGCGAGCCGGTGCCCGCATTGCCGAAGTCCAGCACGCTCTCGGGCTCCAGGAGGCCGCCACAGCCGAGCCCGGAGACGCGCCAGGCGCCCTCGCCGTCGCGGGTGACCGTGGCGCCCAGCGCCGCCATGGCGCGGCCGGTCGCCAGCACGTCGTCGGCCTCGAGCAGGCCCTCGATGCGGGTCTCGCCGAGCGAAACCGCGCCGAACATCAGCGAACGATGCGAGATCGACTTGTCGCCGGGCACGCGAATCCGGCCTTTCAGGCTCGCGCCCGCGCGGGCGGAAAGCGGCATCGGCGTGGCGGCGTGGCTCATGATCGTCCTCGTATCTCTCGCCCGGATCTCGTTCGGGCGCCCCTCCTAGCATGCGCGCAGGCATGCGTCATCCGAAGGAAGGGCTGGAATGCCGCGCTCCGAGGCGAAATCGGGTTTTGACACTCATGGTTTCTCGGACTAGAGGGGAAGACCTTTCCATCTCCAATGAGCGAGACGATCCGTGGCGAAACCCGAACTCGGCACCAAGCGCCTCTGCCAGAACTGCGGCACCAAGTACTACGACCTCAACCGCGATCCGATTCTGTGCCCCAAGTGCGGAACGGCCTTCACGATCTCGGCGGTGGCGCTGCGCGCCAAGGCCGCCCCGGTCGAGGAAGAGGAAGAGATCGAGACCGAGGAGGCCCAGGTCGACTTCGTCAGCCTCGAGGAGGCCGATGCCGAACAGGGCGGCGGCGAGGACGTGCCGGAGATCGAGGACGAAGAGATCGCCGACATCGGCGACGACGACACGTTCCTCGAAGCGGACGACGAGGACGAGGACATCGACGGCATCGACATCGACGTCGAAACCGAAGACGAGGAGCGCTGAGGCGCTCCCGCCCCGGAAATCCGTCACTCTCGGACGGATTTTCCACAGTTCTGCCCGTGACTTCGAAAAAAAAGTGACGGTCCGAGCGAAAGGGGCTTGATCAGGGGCGGCGATGCCTTTAGAGATCGCCGCCGTCGCCGGGGTTACCCAAGCCCGGCCGGAGACAGTGGGGCCATAGCTCAGTTGGGAGAGCGCTTGAATGGCATTCAAGAGGTCAGGGGTTCGACTCCCCTTGGCTCCACCAAATCTCCTCCGAAAGGCCCCGGTTCGCCGGGGCTTTTTCGTTTTCCGATCCTGACGCCGATCTCCGAGGCCTTCGCGGTCGCACGCCTCGCCGGCGATCAGCCGGAGGCGGCGTTCAGCATGGCGACGACGGCGTAGACCTGCAGCACGATGCCGAGGACGAGGGCCACGGCGAAGAGCTTCCACAGGAGGCCCGCCGAGGCGGCGAAGGCGAGGGCGGAGCCGCCGAGGGGACCCGCGATCGCCACCAGCGCCTCGCCGACCATCATGGTGATCAGCAGGCGGGCGTGGACCTCGGAGGCGACGGTGCCGGCGTCGTTGGCCATGGCGCCGGCCATCAGCGACATGACGAACCAGACGGCCGCCAGGCCCAGCCAGACGACGGTGAAGACGATACCGAGAATCACGCGACGTCCCTCCGTCGGTCGACGCCGCCCGACGCGGCGCCTCTCGCCCATCCTATTGGGGCGGGCCGCGACGGCAAGGGGCGGCGTCACCAGCCTTCGTTAAGCATTCGCGGGCAGGATGAAGGGATGCCGCCAGCCGTCGTATGGAGTATCCGGCCATGCTGCCTCACGTTCTCGAACGTCTCGAAGTCCTGAAGGCCGAAATTTCGGCGATCGATCCCGAAGGGCGCACCGACGCCGCCGACCGGGTGGCCGCGATCGCGGTCGCCCTGCGCGCCGAGCTGGCCGGCCTCGTCCCGGCGATGGCGTCGACGAAAGGCCATCGTCCAGAAGCGGTCTCGACCTCTACGGCGGCTTGATTCTCCTCGATTTTCCGTGCGAGGCTGACGTTCCGTGACCGCGGAGGCGGTCGCGTGTACGTGCGTCTCCCGGGGAGGGGAAGTGTCATGCCGACGGAAATCCTCGAGCAACTGAAAGTTCTGCGTGCCAACGTCGCCGAGGCGTTGAAGAAGGATCCGCGCTATCTGACGCTGCAGGCCCTCGACAAATCGATCGCCGAGATCGGAGGCGTTCTGTCGGCCTCGGGTCTCCTGCCGGCCGAGAAGACCGCGGCCGCACCGCAGCCGCTCGCCGGCCTCGACGCGCCGGCCAAGGCCGCGCCTGC
>DBMN01000214.1 GCA_002298965.1 Rhizobiales bacterium UBA697
CGGCCGCTCGCGCGGCCGTCCCCTCTCCCGCATCGCCCGCTCGCCTCCGATCCCGCCCGCGCGATCGGCGGCGGGCGCGTGCGGGCCCCGAATTGCCGCGAGGGTTCCCATGAGACACGTCATTCTCGGCAACGGCCCGACCGGTGTGGTCGCCGCCGAAGCCATCCGCAAGGCCCGCCCGCACGACGAGGTCGTCGTGGTCGGCGACGA
This sequence comes from Rhizobiales bacterium UBA697, assembly GCA_002298965.1. Lineage (GTDB taxonomy): Bacteria > Pseudomonadota > Alphaproteobacteria > Rhizobiales > Ancalomicrobiaceae > Pinisolibacter. The sequence continues at coordinate 211 of DBMN01000214.1, forward strand.
GCACGAGCGCCCCTATTCCCGCATGGCGATCCCCTATCTGCTCGAGGGCAAGATCGCCGAGTCGGGCACCCTGCTGCGGCACGACCGCAATCACTGGATCAATCACCGCATCGAGCTGGTCGAGGCCCGCGCCTCGACGATCGACACCGCCGCCAAGACGGTGACGCTGTCGAACGGCGAGACCATGCCCTACGACAAGCTCCTGCTCGCCACCGGCTCCAAGCCGGTGCGCCCGCCGATCCCCGGCATGAACCTGCCCGACGTCGTGTCGTGCTGGACGCTGCAGGACGCCCGCGCCATCCTCGACCGACTGCGGCCGGGCGCCAAGGTTCTGCAGATGGGCGCCGGCTTCATCGGCTGCATCATCATGGAGGCGATCGCCAACACCGTCGGCAAGACCGGCGGCTCGCTGACCGTCGTCGAGATGGGCGACCGCATGGTCCCGCGCATGATGACGCCCAAGGCCTCGGCGCTGATCCGCTCGTGGAGCGAAAAGTCGGGCGTCGAGGTGCTGACCTCCACCAAGGTCGCGGCGATCGAGGCCAACGTCCCCCAGGGCGGCCTGCTGTCGCTGGTCTTCAAGGCCAAGAACACCCGCGAGAAGGTCAAGGTGACCTTCGGCGACGGCACGACGCGCCTCTTCGACTTCGTCATCTGCGCCACCGGCGTCGCTCCGGCGATCGACTATCTGCGCGGCTCCGGCGTCGAGATCGGCAGCCTCGGCGGCATCGTCGTCGACGACCGCATGCAGACGACCGCCCCCGACGTCTACGCCGCCGGCGACTGCACGGAATCGGTCGACTTCTCGACCGGCGAGCACATGGTCAACGCCATCCAGCCCAACGCCGCCGACCAGGCCCTGGTCGCCGGCGCCAACATGGCCGGCGGCGACGCCCGCACCCTCGGCGGCCTGCGCATGAACGTGCTCGAGACCTTCGGTCTGGTCTCGACCTCCTACGGTCAGTGGTGGGGCGCCGAAGGCGGCGATCACGTCGAGGTGGTCGACGAGGCGGCGCATCACTACATTCGTCTGGAGTTCAAGGACGACCGCGTCATCGGCGCGACCGTCGTGGGACGCACGCATCACATCGGCGCGCTGCGCGGCCTGATCCAGACCGGCGCGCCGCTCGGCGCCGACTGGAAGGCCAGGCTCAAGGCCGACCCGAACAAGTTCATGGACGCCTATCTGGCGCGCGCGCTGTCGCTCGCCTGAGGCGGGCGGAACGAGCGAGAGGAGGTTCCCGCATGATCCACGTGATCGCCCCCAAGGGCACGCCCGCCGGGACCGAGACGATCGAGATCACGCTCAAGCTCTTCGCCATGCTGGAGCGTTGGCTGCCGGAGGGAACCCGGCGCAACGAGGCGCGCGTCGCCGTGCCGGTCGGCACCACGCCGGCCGACATCGTGACCGCCCTCGACCTGCCCGAGGCGCTCTGCGCCATCGTGCTGGTCGACGGCCGCTTCGTCGACCACGAGACGCGCGCGTCCCGGCCGCTCGCCCCCGGCGAGGTCCTGTCGATCTGGCCGCCGATCGCAGGTGGTTGAGGTGGACGGCCCGGCCGCCGGGTCGCCGGCGCGCGTCCACGACTTCGAGATGGCGATCGATGCGGCCGAACTCGCCCGCATCGCCGCCCACCTCGATCCCGATCATCCGATCCGCATCGAGGGCCCGACCGTCGAGGGCCGCTTCGCGACGGCGACCTTTCGCCTCGCCCTCTCCGCCCCGCGCGAACGTCGGATCGGCCTCGTCCGCTTTCCGATCGCCGACGTCCGGGTCGAGATCGAGAGCGCCGACGACGCCCTCGTCCGCCGCTTCCTCGCACGCTTCCACACCGTCTTCCGCAAGGGCGGCGGCTGAGAGCCTGTCTCGAAAGCCCGGACGGGTCGGCTCGCCGACTTCCGAGACAGGCTCTGAGGCGCGACCGCGCAGACGATGGACAAGACCGCGACGAGGGGCCTACCCTCGCCGCAGTCCCCCCGAGCAGAACCGAGTTTTCAAATGCCGTCGTCCGCTTCCGAAGTCCTGCCTCTCGCCGTCGTCGTCTACGAATCGGGCTTCGACATCGCCCCGACGCTGGCCGAGGTCCGCGCCCGTCTTACCGCCCGCGGCGATCTCGCCCTCGGCGGCGTGCTGCCCGAATGGGGCGGCCTTCATTCCAACGGCCGCCACGAGATGCTGCTGCGCGACCTAGCCTCCGACGGCGTCACCCAGATCTCGCAGGAACTCGGGGCCGAGGCCGACAGCTGCATCCTCGACCCCGACGGTTTCGCCCGCGCCCGCCTGTCGATCTCGCGGGCGATCGAGGCCGGTTGCGACATCGTCTTCGTCGGCAAGTTCGCCAAGCAGGAGGCCGCCGGCCAGGGCGTCCGCTCCGAGATCGGCGACGCCATGGCCGCCGGCATCCCGACGCTCGTCGTGATGCGCGACGCCCAGCGCGAGGCCTTCGAGGCCTTCGCCGGCGACGACTGGACGAAACTCGCCCCCGAGGTCGACGCCATCGTCGGCTGGGCTCTCGCCGCGACCGGCCGCGCCGCCTGACGGTCTTCTACCAAAGGAGGAGGCGGGCCGGACATAACGGTGCTAAGATCCTGATTGATCGTGATGTTCACAAGAACATAACGCTCGAGCGAGACCGGGAACATCCGGCTGGAATGCGCAGGAGCAGCGAATGGTGATCGTCGACGTCCTCGGCGAAATGGCGCAGTTCTTCGGCGTCACGACGCCGGGATTCTGGCCGATCGTCGGGCTCAGCCTCGGAGTCACGCTGACCGCCGTGTCGCTCGCCGCCGTGATCGGCCTGCCGCTCGGCTCGCTCATCGCGGTCTCGCGCTTTCCCGGCCGGACCGCGGTCGTCGTCACCATCAACACGCTGATGGGCCTGCCGCCGGTGGTCGCCGGCCTGGCGATCTATCTCGTCCTGTCGCGGTCGGGCCCGCTCGGCGGCCTCGGCTGGCTGTTCACGCCCAAGGCGATGGTCATGGCCCAGGCCGTACTCGTCCTGCCGATCGTCGTCGCGCTGACGCGCCAGACCATCGAGGACCTGTGGCGCGAATATGCCGAGCATCTCGCCTCGCTCGACCTCGTCGGTCGGCGCGCCGTGCCCACCCTGTTGTGGGACGCCCGCTTCTCGCTGATCACCACCCTTCTCGCCGGCTTCGGCCGCGCCTCCGCCGAGGTCGGCGCCGTGCTGATCGTCGGCGGCAACATCGTCGGCCACACCCGCACCATGACCACCACCATCGCCCTCGAGACCTCCAAGGGCGACCTGCCGCTGGCCCTCGGCCTCGGCGCGGCGCTGCTCATGCTCACCCTCGTGCTCAACGCGACCGCATTCGGCATCGGCCGCATCGGCGCCCGAAACGCGGGGTGACCCGATGCGCGACACCGCCTCCATCATGCCGCTGAGGCTCGAGGGTCTGACCTTCGCCATCGACGGCCAGCCGCTCGTCGCCGGCGTCGACCTGACGCTGGAACCCGGCGGCGTCACGGTGCTGATCGGCCCCAACGGCGCCGGCAAGTCGCTCCTGCTGCGGCTCTGCCACGGCCTCGTCGCCCCGACCGCCGGCACCCTGAACTGGCAGGTCGCCGAAGGCCGCCGCGCCGGGGTCAAGGCCCATTCCATGGTGTTCCAGAAGCCGGTGATGCTGCGCCGCACGGTCCGCGCCAATCTGCTGCACGCGCTCGCCGCCGTCGGCCGCGGCCGGGCCGAGCGCAACGCCCGCGCCGACGAGGCGCTGAAGCGCTTCCGCCTCGATCATCTCGCCGATCGCCCCGCCCGCGTACTCTCGGGCGGCGAGCAGCAACGCCTCGCCATCGCGCGGGCCTGGGCGCTCGACGTCGAGACCCTGTTCCTCGACGAGCCGACCTCCGCCCTCGACCCGGCCGCGACGCGAGCGATCGAGGAGACCATCGCCATGATGGAATCCGAGGGCCGCACCATCGTCATGGCGACCCACGACCTCGGCCAGGCCCGCCGCCTCGGCGACCGCGTGCTCTTCGTCATGAGCGGCCGCATCCACGAGGACGCGCCCGCCGAACAGTTCTTCAAGGAACCCGCGACGCCGGAAGCGAGAGCCTTTCTCGCCGGCGATCTCGTGATCTGATCGCAGAGGAGGAATTCCGATGAACGCCATCACCCGCCGCCTCGTACTCGCCGGTCTCGCACTCGCCGCGGCGCCGACGATCGCCTCGGCCCAGACGGCCGCGCCGACCGCCTCGATCGTCGTCGCCTCGACCACCTCGACCCAGGACTCCGGCCTCTTCGAGCATCTCCTGCCGCTCTTCACCGCCAAGACCGGCATCGCCGTCAAGGTGGTCGCGCAGGGCACCGGCCAGGCGCTCGACACCGGCCGCCGCGGCGACGCCGACGTGGTCTTCGTCCACGCCCGCGCGGCCGAGGAGAAGTTCCTCTCCGAAGGTTTCGCCAAGGCGCGCAAGCCCGTGATGTACAACGACTTCGTCCTCGTCGGTCCGAAGTCCGACCCGGCCGGCGTCGGCGGTACCAAGGACATCGCCGCCGCACTGACGACGATCCAGGCGAAGAAGGCGCCCTTCGTGTCGCGCGGCGACAAGTCGGGCACCCACATGGCCGAACTCGCCCTGTGGAAGACCGCCGGCATCGACCTCGCGACCGCGCGCGGCGACTGGTACCGCGAGATCGGCCAGGGCATGGGCGCCACGCTCAACACCGCCTCGGCGATGAACGGCTACGCGCTGGCGGATCGCGGCACCTGGCTCGGCTTCAAGAACCGCGGCGATCTCGTCGTCTCGGTCGAGGGTGACAAGCGTCTGTTCAACCAGTATGGCGTGATGGCGGTGAACCCGGAGAAGTTCCCGCACGTCAAGGCCAAGGAGGCGCAGGTCTTCGTCGACTGGCTGACGAGCGCGGAAGGCCAGAAGGCGATCGCCGACTACAAGATCGGCGGCCAGCAGCTGTTCTTCCCCAACGCCGACCAGCCCGGCGCCTGATCGGCCGGAACGTTCACGATCACGACAGGGACGACGGATGGCACAGCTCTCGGACGACGCCTTCGCCTTCGGCGGTGACCTCATGCGCATCGAGGAGGCGCTGGCCCGCGTCGCCGCGCGCGTGCCGCCGATCGCCGAGACGGAGACGGTGCCGCTCGAGGCGGTCGACGGCCGGGTTCTGGCCGCCGACCTCGTCGCTCCGATCGACCTGCCGCCCTTCGACAATTCCGCCGTGGACGGCTACGCCGTCGCCCACGGCGCGCTCGCCGCGAGCGGACCGAGCGTGCTGCTT
>DBMN01000301.1:0-2294 GCA_002298965.1 Rhizobiales bacterium UBA697
CGGCTCCAGGCCTTCCGCGCCGATCCGCTCGACCCGCTCGCCCCCGTCGACGTGGCGACCGACGGTTTCGCCGCGCAGATCCGGCTGGAGCCGCCCTACATGGCGGTCGATTCGACGGTCTTCGACGCGCGCGGCATCCGCGTCCGCCTCGACGGCGTCTGGCCGGTCGGCCGCGGCGAGGTCTGCAACGGCGCCGGCGGCGCCAAGATCGCCTGCGGCCTCGCCGGCCGAGCCGCGCTGCAGAACTATCTCGCCAACCGATCGGTCGCCTGCCTGCGCCGCTTCGCGACCGCGCCCGGCCCGGTCGTCGTCGCCGACTGCCGGGTCGACGGCGAGGACCTCGCCGAACGGATGATCCGGATGGGCCAGGCCTTCCCCGCCCCCGACCGCGGCGACTGGGGCCGCGCCGCCCTCGAAGAAGCCCGCACCGCCCGCCGCGGCGTCTGGTCCGGCGACCACGCCCCACCAACCCGCGACCGCACGAGCGAAGACATCGCCGCGACGCCCTACGACCCGGCGGTCTTCGGCCAGAGCGAGTGAGGGGGGAGGTCGGCAGGTCGTCGTGCGGGCAACAAAAAAGCCGCTGAGGCCAGCGGCTTGTCGGGAAAATTGGTGGAGCTGAGGGGAATCGAACCCCTGACCTCTGCAGTGCGATTGCAGCGCTCTCCCATCTGAGCTACAGCCCCGACCGTTTCGGGCGGGGTCATGGGGGACCCCGCGTCGGATGCCGGCCGTTTACGGCACCCGCCCGAGACTGTCAAGCACTCCTCGCGAGCCGCGCACACCGTCCCGCCCACGACGCCGCATACACCCTCGGCCGGCGGTGTCGCCCCGGCCCACCGATGGTCCCACCGATCGGCGCGGCGGCGGCGCGCGTCGGGCGCCTGCCGTCGCGAAACCGCGCGACGTCTTGGCAAGTCGGCCCCCCGTCGCTACATCAGGAGCTCTTGAAACGGGAAACGCGCAATGGCTCTGGTCACGCCCATCATCCTCGTCCTCGATCTCGTGCTCGACCTCTACGGCTGGGTGCTGATCGCCTCGATCGTCTTCTCGTGGCTCTATCAGTTCGGCGTGGTCAACTCGCGCAACCGGGCGGTCGCCGCCATCGGCGACGCGCTCTACCGCATGACCGAGCCGGTGCTGGCGCCGATCCGTCGCTTCCTGCCGAACCTCGGCGGCCTCGACCTGTCGCCGCTCGTCGTCTTCCTCGGCATCTTCCTGGTGCGCCAGTACCTGCGCATGCTGATTCGCTGATCATGGCGACCGCCCCCGCCGCGGCGATCGAGGCGCGCGCCGACGGCCTGCGCCTGCGCGTGCGGTTGACGCCGCGCGCCTCCCGCGACGCGCTCGGGGCGCTCGAGACGCTCGCCGACGGCAACGAGGTGATGATCGCCCACGTCCGGGCGCTTCCCGCCGACGGTGCGGCGAATGCGGCATTGACACGCCTCGTCGCCGAATGCCTTGGTGTCGCCCGATCGAAGGTGGATGTCGTGTCCGGCCACACCAGCCGGGTGAAGGTGCTCCACGTCGAGGGCGACGGTCCGACGCTCGCCGCGGCCCTGGCCGCGCTGGCGGCCAAACCGGCGCGCTGACGCGAGCCCACACGACCATCGCCCAACCGACGGCCACCCGAACGGCCGGCAGCGACGAGGGATTTTCCATGACCGCAACCATCATCGACGGCAAGGCCCGCGCCGAGGCCCTGCGCAAGACCGTCGCCGAAGAAGTGTCCCGCTTCGCCGCCACCCAGGGTGCCGCTCCCGGCCTCGCCGTGGTGCTGGTCGGCGAGGATCCCGCCTCCGCCGTCTATGTCGCCTCCAAGGCCAAGCAGACGGTCGAAGTCGGCATGCGCTCCTACGAGCATCGCCTGCCGGCCGACACGAACGAGGCCGATCTCCTCGCCCTCGTCGAGAAGCTCAACGCCGATCCGGAGGTCGACGGCATCCTGGTGCAGCTGCCGCTGCCGCGCCAGATCGACAGTGCCAAGGTGCTGACCGCGATCGCGCCGGAGAAGGACGTCGACGGCTTCCACGTCGTCAACGTCGGCCGCCTCGCCACCGGCCAGTCGAGCCTGGTGCCCTGCACGCCCTACGGCTCGATGATGCTGCTCGACGCCACGCTGCCGAGCCTCAAGGGCCTCGAGGCCGTGGTCGTCGGCCGCTCCAACATCGTCGGCAAGCCGATGGCGCAGCTGCTGCTCAAGGCCGACTGCACGGTGACGATCGCCCATTCGAAGACGAAGGACCTGCCGGCGGTCTGCCGCCGCGCCGACATCCTCGTCGCCGCCGTCGGCA
>DBMN01000301.1:2301-2447 GCA_002298965.1 Rhizobiales bacterium UBA697
ATCGACGTCGGCATCAACCGCATTCCGGCGCCCGAGAAGGGCGAGGGCAAGACGCGTCTGGTCGGCGACGTCGCCTATGCGGAGGCCGCCGCGGTCGCCGGCGCCATCACGCCGGTTCCCGGTGGCGTCGGCCCGATGACCATCGC
>DBMN01000301.1:2487-2792 GCA_002298965.1 Rhizobiales bacterium UBA697
CTCGACAAGCGGCTGTTCGGTCGCTGAGCGAAGACGGGCGTCGCCGGCTTCAGAAGTCGCTGGCGATGCCCTTGAGTTCCCAGTCGCCGTAGCGCACGGGCTCCGGCCCGTCGCGGCCACGCAGTTCCTTCGGCGCGGGGGCGGCGGCCGCCGCCGCCTCGTCGGCGAGACGGCGGCGTTCCTCCGCCTCGCGCAGCGCCCGCTGGGCGGCGGGCGGCAGATCCTCGAAACGCGGACGCGCCGGTGCGGTCTCCGCCGCAGGCGCCTCGCCCGCGCTCGTCGCTTCGCTCTTCGGCTGGTCTTCC
>DBMN01000301.1:2838-3002 GCA_002298965.1 Rhizobiales bacterium UBA697
AACCACGCCCCACACCCCAGACATGCCTCCGGCCGCCCCCACGCGCCGCCGAACCGACGAGATCCGAGCCCCGCATGACCGAAGACGGACGCCCGCGCGCCCCCCGCCGCCCCGGCGGCAAGCCCTCCTCGCCGCATCGCGGCCGCCCCGGCCCGAAGGGTCGG
>DBMN01000155.1 GCA_002298965.1 Rhizobiales bacterium UBA697
CCGAGGAAGGTGGCGAGCGCCAGACCCTTGCGGCCGGTACGCAGCACGTTGGTGGCGCCGATGTTGCCCGAGCCGATCGCCCTGATGTCGCCGAGGCCGGCGGCGCGGGTGATCACCAGGCCGAAGGGGATCGAGCCGAGGCCGTAGCCGAAGACCAGGGCGACGAGGATCTGGATCATGCGACGGCGCTCCCGGCTCGGTCGATCAGGCGTGGGTGAAGATGGTCCGTCCGCCGACCAGCGTGCGCACCACCCGACCGACGAAGCGGGCGTCCTCGAACGGCGTGTTCTTGGAGCGCGACTTCAAGGCGCCGCGGTCGAGCAGCCAGGGCATGTCGGGATCGATCAGCGCCAGATCGGCGCGGGCGCAGGGGGCGAGCCGTCCGGCCTCGAGGCCGAGGCGTTCGGCCGGGCGCAGCGACAGCGCCTCGATCATCCGCTTCCAGCTGACGCGGCCGTCGTGGACGAGGCGCAGGCTGGCGGCGAGCAGCGTCTCGAGCCCGACGGCGCCGTCGGCGGCCTCGGCGAAGGGATGACGCTTCATCTCCACGTCCTGCGGATCGTGGGAGGAGACGACGATGTCGATGGTGCCGTCGGCGACGCCCTCGATCAGCGCCTGGCGCTCGTCCTCGCAGCGCAGCGGCGGCGAGAACTTGAGGAACGAGCGATAGGTGCCGATGTCCATCTCGTTCAACGTCAGATGGTTGATCGACACGCTGGCGGTGACGTCGAGGCCTCGGCGCTTCGCGGCGCGCAGGATCTCGATCGAGTCCGAGGTCGAGATCTGGCTGGCGTGGTAGCGGCCCCGCGTCAGCGCGACGAGGCGCATGTCGCGCTCGAGCATGATGATCTCGGCCTCGCGCGGGATGCCCGGCAGGCCCATGCGGGTGGCGAACTCGCCTTCGGTCGCCACACCCGAGCCGACCAGCGTCGGATCCTCGACGTGGTGGACGATCAGCGCGCCGAAGTCGCGGGCATAGGTCAGCGCCCGGCGCATCACCAGCGCCGAGGGCACCGAGCGGCGGGCATCGCCGAAGGCGACGGCGCCGGCATCCTTGAGGAGGCCGAACTCGGTCGTCTCCTTGCCTTCCTGGCCCTTGGTCAGCGCCGCCATCGGGTGGACGCGGACCGAGGCCTGCTCGGCGGCACGGCGCAGCACGAAGTCGACCAGCGCCGGGTCGTCGATCACCGGATCGGTGTCGGGCATGGTGACGATGGTGGTGACACCGCCGGCAGCCGCGGCACGCGACACCGAGGCGAAGGTCTCGCGGTGCTCGTGGCCGGGTTCGCCGATGAAGACGCGCATGTCGACGAGGCCGGGGACGATCACCTTGCCGGTGGCGTCGACGGTCTCCCAGCCCTCGGGGCTGCCCTGGTTCATCACCTCGGGACCGGCGGCGAGGATGCGGCCCTCGGCGACGATCACCGAGCCGACGGCGTCGAGGCCACGGGCGGGATCGACGATGCGGGCGCCGGCGAAGACGACGGGGCGCTCGTCCGAGGCGCGCCGGGCGGAAGCGGTATGGCTCGGGCTCATGGGGCGCGACCTCAGGCGTTGGGCAGGTGTTCGGCGAGCGTCTCGAGCACGGCCATGCGTACGGCCACGCCCATCTCGACCTGTTCGGAGATCAGCGACTGCGGCCCGTCGGCCACTTCCGGATCGATCTCGACGCCCCGGTTCATCGGCCCGGGATGCATGACCAGCGCATCCTCCGCCGCCCAGGAGAGCTTCTCCTTGTCGAGACCCCAGTAGTGGAAGTACTCGCGCACCGAGGGCACGAAGGAGCCGTTCATGCGCTCGCGCTGGAGACGCAGCATCATGACGATGTCAGCGCCGTCGAGGCCGCGCTTCATGTCGGTGAAGGTCTCGACGCCGAGCCGGTCGGCGCCCGCCGGGATCAGCGTCGAGGGACCGACGAAGCGGACCTTGGCGCCGAGCGCGGAGAGGAGCAGCAGGTTCGAGCGCGCGACGCGGGAATGGACGATGTCGCCGCAGATGGCGACGGTCAGCCCCTCGATGCGGCCCTTGTGGCGGCGGATGGTCAGCGCGTCGAGCAGCGCCTGGGTCGGGTGCTCGTGGGCGCCGTCGCCGGCGTTGATCACCGAGCAGGACACCTTGCGGGCGAGCAGATGCACCGCGCCGGCGGCGTGATGCCGCACCACCAGAATGTCGGGGCGCATGGCGTTGAGGGTCGCCGCCGTGTCGATCAGCGTCTCGCCCTTCTTCACCGAGGAGGAGGCGACCGACATGTTCATGACGTCCGCGCCGAGCCGCTTGCCGGCGATCTCGAAGGACGACTGGGTGCGGGTCGAAGCCTCGAAGAAGAGGTTGATCTGCGTGCGACCACGCAGAACGTTCTTCTTCTTCTCCACCTGGCGGGAGACGAGAACCTCCTCCTCCGCCTTGTCGAGAAGATGCAGGATCTGCAACGGCGTCAGCCCCTCGATACCGAGGAGGTGGCGGTGCGGAAAGGCGGGGGCCGGGGTCGATGGTGCGTTCGTCATCGAAGAGAGCTTCTTATGCGCTCCCCTCCCCCCCGGCAAGGCCGCGACGCGGGTTTCCGCGGGTTTGTCCCGAGAAATGCGCCGGCGGCGCGAAAGGTCGATCAGGCCGAGCCGTTGCGGCCCTCGAAGACGGCGACGCGCGGCTGGGTGAGCACCTGCGAAGCCGCCTCCATCCGCGCCATGTCGATCAGATAGGCGAGGAAGGGCATCCCCGACTTGATCGCCAGATCACGCAATTCCGCCGCGGCCTGCTCGATGTAGGCGGCGGCTTCGTTGGCTTTCGCCGGTGAACGGACCATCCCGGTCATTCGCACCTTTCCGCCCCGACCCGCCTGCCGCCGCGCCGAAGCCATCCGATTCGTCGTGCGCGTCGCGAGGTCGGCCGATGCCACCTCGACGCACGATCCACACGTCGACAATCGTAGATGTTGTACAATACAAGTCCATCTATTTCTGGTTGTATTTTGTGCCTTCCGGGTTGGAAAATCGGGCGCCGGGGCCGTGTCGGGGCACTGGGGCTTGACCCCCGCCTCGTGGCACCCCATTCAAGGAGCCGCCGCGCATCGGCCGAAAGCGCAACCCGCGATGGTTGCGGTCGGTTGTGCGATGCACTTGAAAGTATCGCATTTCTCGTCGATCCTCTCAATGCCGCTCTTCGCGATCGGCAGGACGGGGCCGACGGCTCGTCCGCTTTCCCCGATGCTCGGGCGCGCCGAAAGGCGTGCGTGGCGACGGGGATCGCCGTTTCGCTCCGACATCCGTCGGCGCGGGGCGGCCTTGATCCCGCGCCGGAGCGCTTTCGGAGGTCCTCGCCCGCCATGAACGTCGTCATCGTCGAGTCCCCGGCCAAGGCCAAGACCATCAACAAGTACCTGGGACCCGGGTACGAGGTGCTGGCGAGCTACGGCCACGTCCGCGATCTGCCGGCCAAGGACGGCTCGGTCCGACCGGACGACGACTTCGCCATGGACTGGGAGGCCGACGGCAAGGGCGCCAAGCGGCTCTCCGAGATCGTCCGCGCCGTGAAGGGGGCCTCGCGCCTGATCCTCGCCACCGACCCGGATCGCGAAGGCGAGGCGATCAGCTGGCACGTGCTGCAGGTGCTGAAGGAGAAGCGCGCGATCAAGGACCAGAAGGTCGAGCGCGTCGTCTTCAACGCCATCACCAAGAACTCCGTGCTCGAGGCGATGAAGAACCCGCGCGAGATCGACGTCGCGCTGGTCGACGCCTATCTGGCGCGCCGGGCGCTCGACTATCTCGTCGGCTTCAACCTGTCGCCGGTCCTGTGGCGCAAGCTGCCGGGCGCACGCTCGGCCGGCCGCGTCCAATCGGTGGCGCTGCGCCTGATCTGCGACCGCGAACACGAGATCGAGACCTTCAAGGCCCAGGAATACTGGTCGATCGTCGCCCGTCTGGCGACGCCGCATCGCGACGAGTTCGACGCCCGCGTCGTCGGCTTCTCCGGCAAGAAGCTCGGTCGGCTCGACGTCAAGACCGGCGACGAGGCCGGCGCCATCCGTTCGGTGCTCGAGCGGGCGACCATCTCGGTCGCCTCGGTCGAGAAGAAGCCGGTCAAGCGCCACCCCTTCCCGCCCTTCACCACCTCGACGCTGCAGCAGTCGGCGAGCTACGCGCTCGGCCTCTCGGCGGCGCGCACCATGCAGGTGGCGCAGCGGCTCTACGAGGGTGTCGAGATCGGCGGCGAGACGGTCGGCCTCATCACCTATATGCGTACCGACGGCGTCGACATCGCGCCCGAAGGCATCGCCGGCATCCGCAAGGTGATCGGCCAGGACTTCGGCGACGCCTATCTGCCGCAGGTGCCGCGCAAGTACACCGCCAAGGCCAAGAACGCCCAGGAAGCGCACGAGGCGATCCGCCCGACCGACCTCACCCGTCGGCCGAAGGACGTGGCGCGCTATCTCGATGCCGAACAGGCCAAGCTCTACGAGCTGATCTGGAAGCGCACCGTCGCCTCGCAGATGGAATCGGCCATTCTCGACCGCACCACCGTCGAGATCGCCGCAACCCTCGGCGCCGAGCGCGTCGACCTGCGCTCGACCGGCTCGGTCGTCCAGTTCGACGGCTTCCTCCGCCTCCATGCCGAAGGCCGCGACGACGAGGAGGACGAGGAGAACCGTCGTCTCCCCGCCATGGCCGAGCGCGACCCGCTCGAGCGGCGCAAGATCTCCGTCGACCAGCACTTCACCGAGCCGCCGCCGCGCTTCACCGAAGCGACGCTGGTGAAGAAGATGGAAGAGCTCGGCATCGGCCGGCCGTCGACCTATGCCGCGACGCTGCAGGTGCTGCGCGACCGCGAGTACGTGACCCTCGACAAGCGCCGCCTCGTCCCCGAGGACAAGGGGCGTCTGGTCATCGCCTTCCTCGAGAGCTTCTTCCTGCGCTACGTCGAATACGACTTCACCGCCGATCTCGAAGAGAGCCTCGACAAGATCTCGGCCGCCGAGATCGACTGGAAGGCCGTGCTGCGCGCCTTCTGGGCGGACTTCTCGGCCGCCATCGAGCAGACCAAGGAGCTGCGCGTCGCCGACGTGCTCGACGCGATCAACGAGCTGCTCGGCGCCCACGTCTTCCCCGACAAGGGCGACGGCTCGGATCCGCGCGCCTGCCCGTCCTGCGGTTCGGGCAAGCTGTCGCTGAAGCTCGGCAAGTTCGGCTCGTTCATCGGCTGCTCGAACTATCCCGAGTGCCGCTACACCCGCCAGATGCAGGCCTCCGGCGCCGAGGGCGACGGCGAGGCCGGTCCCAACGGCGACGGCACCAAGGTGCTCGGCACCGATCCGGCGACCGGGCTCGAGGTCAGCCTCCGCGCCGGCCGCTTCGGCCCCTACGTGCAGCTCGGCGAGGGCGACAAGCCGAAGCGCTCGTCGCTGCCCAAGGGCTGGACCGCCGCCTCGATCGATCTCGAGAAGGCGTTGAAGCTCCTGTCGCTGCCGCGCGAGGTGGGCGTCCATCCGGAGACCGGCAAGCCGATCACCGCCGGCCTCGGCCGTTTCGGACCCTTCGTGCTGCACGACGGCACCTATGCCAACCTGCCGACCGCCGAAGAGGTGTTCGACATCGGCATCAACCGCGCCGTGACGCTGATCGCCGAGAAGAAGGCGGGCGGGCGCGGACGCGGCGCGCCGGCGGCGCTGAAGGATCTCGGCGAGCATCCGACGCTGGGCGGACCCATCACCGTGCGCGACGGCCGCTACGGCCCCTATGTCGCCCACGACAAGGTCTACGCCACCCTGCCCAAGGGCATGGACCCGCTGTCGGTGACGCTCGAGGTCGCCGTCGCGCTGGTCGCCGAAAAGGCCGCCAAGTCGCCGGCCAAGGGCAAGGCCAAGGCCGCGCCGAAGAAGGCGGCCCCGAAGAAGGCCGCCGCCGCTGAGGCCGACGGCGAGGCCGCGCCGAAGAAGACCGCCGCCAAGAAGCCCGCGGCCAAGAAGGCGCCGGCGAAGAAGCCGGCCGCCAAGAAGACGACGAAGGGCGCCTGAGGGGGCCCTTCACGCGACGACAAAACCGCGTTCCCCGGTGAAATTCCGCGTCGCGACGACGTGAAACGATCCGTAAAACACCGTATGATACCGTCTTCGCGTCGCGGTGACCTGATTCGCCGCGCCCCTCGGGGGGCCTTCGCATGACGATTCTGGACTTCGCCTCGCGCAAGACCATTCGCTCCAGAGACGACCTGCGTCTCTACATTGCGCGGATCGCGCTCTACGTCGCGGTCATCGCGACGGCGGTGGCCACGGTGCACGAAGGCATGGGCCTGTCCTGGCAGTCGGTTCCGTCACTGGTCGGGGTCTTCGTCGCCGCCGCGATCTTCGCCGTGCCGATCGCCTGGGAATTCGGCCGGATGTACCTCGAGCTGTGGGAGGCGACGCGCTCGCTGCACCGGCTCGCCACCACCGACCACCGCACCGGCCTGCTCAACAACCACGCCTTCGTCTCGCGGGCGAGCGACCGCATCGACGACGGGCGCCGGATCGCGCTCCTGGTCGGCGACCTCGACCGCTTCAAGATGATCAACGACCGCCACGGCCACCCCAAGGGCGACGAGGTGATCGCCGCCGTCGGCGCCGCGATGTGCGGCCTGTTCGGCGACGACATGGTCGGCCGCATGGGCGGCGAGGAGTTCGCCGCCATCCTCGACTGCCCCTTCGAGGACGACGCGAGCGCGGAGAGCCACTGCGAGCGCTTCGCCGAGGAGCTGCGCCGCCGCATCGCCGCGATCCGGATCCCGGCCGAGCGCGGCACGATCCGCCCGACCATGTCGATCGGCGTCGCCCGCGTCCGCGAGGGCGAGGATTTCGGCCACATCTACGCCCGGGCCGACAAGGCGCTCTATCTCGCCAAGGCCTCGGGGCGGAATCGGGTGATCGACGAGAACCGCTTCGAACTCGACGAGTCGGCGCCGCCGCGCCTGCCCGACGACTGCTCGAACTGCCCGCTGTTGAGCGGCGCGGCGCGCTGCTGACACCCACGCGAACCGGGACAGGCGTCGGCCGAGGGTCTATGCTTGCCCATCGACCACGATCCGGATCATCGACATTTGGCCCGCCGCCCCGACGACACCCCCGCCCCCGGCCCGCGCAAGCGGCTCGGCGATGCCCTGCCCTCGCGCGACGAGATCCTGAGCTATCTCGCCGACCATCCCGGCGAGGCGGGCAAGCGCGACATCGCGCGCGCCTTCGGCATCACCGGCGGCGCCAAGATCGCGCTGAAGCGCATCCTGAGGGACCTCACGAGCGAAGGCGTCGTCGAACGCAAGCGGCGCAAGCTCGCGCCCAAGGGCACGCTCGCCACCGTCTTCGTCGCCGACATCACCCGCCGCGACGCCGACGGCGAACTCCTCGCCGAGCCCGACGAGTGGGACGAGGAGGAGAACGGCCCGGCTCCGGTCGTGCTGATTCTCGCCGAACCCAACGCGCGACGCGGCACCCCGCGGGCCGCCGCCGGCATCGGCGACCGTGTGCTGCTGCGCATCACCGACATCGACGACGAACTGCCGCCGGGCGTCGCGCGCGCCGCCCGCATCCTGCGCGTGCTCGACAAGAAGCCGCCGGACGTGCTCGGCATCGTCCGCCTCGTGCCGGGCGGCGCCCGCATCGCGCCGATCGACAAGAAGGGCCGCGAGTGGAACGTCGCCGAGCACGACATGAAGGACGCCAAGGAAGGCGACCTCGTCTCGCTCGATCTGCTGAAGTCGGGCGGACGCCTCGGCCTCGGCCGCGCCAAGGTGCGCGACGTGATCGGCTCGATGGCGTCGGAGAAGGCGGTCTCCGAGATCGCCCTCCACGTCCACGGCATTCCCCACGTCTTCCCCGTCGCGGTGATCGCCGAGGCCGAGGCCTGCGAGCCGGTCAAGCTCGGCAAGCGCGAGGACTGGCGCGATCTGCCGCTCGTCACCATCGATCCGCCCGACGCCAAGGACCACGACGACGCGGTCCACGCGACGCCGGATCTCGATCCCGAGAACCCCGGCGGCCAGGTCGTCACCGTGGCGATCGCCGACGTGGCGCACTACGTCCGCCCCGGCACCGCGCTCGACCGCGAGGCGGTCCATCGCGGCAACTCGGTCTATTTCCCCGACCGCGTCGTGCCGATGCTGCCGGAGAAGATCTCGACCGACCTCTGTTCGCTGCGCGAGAAGGAGGATCGTCCGGCGATCGCCGTGCGCATGATCTTCGACGCCGAGGGGCGGAAGCGCTCGCACACGTTCCACCGCATCCTGATGCGCTCGGCGGCGAAGCTCTCCTACCAGCAGGCTCAGGCCGCCATCGACGGCCGCGTCGACGACAAGACCGACACGCTGATCGACGGTGTTCTGAAGCCGTTGTGGGAGGCCTATGCGGTCCTCAAGCGCGGGCGCGACAGGCGCGAGCCGCTGGAGCTCGACCTGCCGGAGCGCAAGATCCTGCTCAACCCCGACGGCACGGTCGACAAGGTCATCGTCCCGGAACGCCTCGACGCCCACAAGCTGATCGAGGAATACATGATCCAGGCGAACGTCGCCGCCGCCGAGACGCTGGAGGCGAAGAAGGTTCCCCTGCTCTTCCGCATCCACGACATGCCGTCGGACGAGAAGATCAACGCACTCAAAGAGTTCCTCTCCACCCTCGACATCAAGGTGGCGGCGAAGGGCGGGCTGAAGCCCGCCGCCTTCAACGCCATCCTCGCCAAGGTCGCCGACACGCCGAAGGCCGGCCTCGTCAACGAGGTGGTGCTGCGCTCCCAGGCGCAGGCGGAATACAATCCGCACAACATCGGCCATTTCGGCCTGCACCTGCGCCGCTACGCCCACTTCACCTCGCCGATCCGCCGCTATGCCGACCTCATCGTCCATCGCGGTCTGATCCGGGCGCTCGGCTTCGGTTTCGACGGGCTGCCGGAGACCTGGGACGCCAAGCTCGAGGCGATCGGCACCGAGATCTCGGCCTGCGAGCGGCGCGCCATGCTCGCCGAGCGCGACACGATCGACCGGCTGATCGCCCGTTGGCTCGCCGACCGGGTCGGCGCCAGCTTCAGGGCCAAGATCTCCGGCGTCACCAAGTCGGGCCTCTTCGTGCGGCTCGACGACACCGGCGCCGACGGCTTCGTGCCGGCGGCGACGCTCGGCGACGACTACTACGTCTACGACCAGGTCACCCACGCGATGATCGGCCAGCGCACCGGCGAGACCCATCGCCTCGGCGACGCGGTCGAGGTGAAGCTCGTGGAGGCACAGCCCTTCGCCGGCGCGCTGCGTTTCGAGATGCTGTCGGAAGGCGCCATCGAGAAGGGCCTCGGGCGCAAGCGGCTCGCCGCCCTGTCGCGCGACAAGACCAGGGTCCGCGGCGCCCCGAGCCGCGGCCGCAAGGGGCCGCCGAAGCGGAAGTGAGGGATCGGACGATGATCGAAGTCTGGGGACGCCCCAATTCCTCCAACGTCAAGAAGGTGCTGTGGACGCTCGAGGAACTCGGGCTTCCCTACACCCGCCACGACGCCGGCGGCGCCTTCGGCGTGGTCGACACGGCCGCGTTCCGCGCCATGAACCCCAACGGGTTGGTGCCCGTCCTCACCGACGGCGACGTGACGTTGTGGGAATCGAACACGATCACCCGCTACCTCGCCGCCCGCCACGGCGAGGGCAGGCTGATGCCGCTCGACCCGATCGGCCGTGCGCGAGCCGAACAATGGATGGACTGGGGCCACTCCTTCGCCGCCCCGTTCCGCCCGGTCGTCTTCGGCATGCTGCGCACGCCGCCGGAGAAGCGCGACCTCGCGGCGATCGAGGCGGGACGGCGGATCTGCGCCGATCTCTGGAGAATCGCCGACGCGACGCTCGCCGATCGACGCTTCGTCGCGGGCGACGACTTCGGCGTCGCCGACATCGTCCTCGGTCCCTTCGCCTATGTCTGGTTCGGTCTCGACATCGAACGGCCGGCGACGCCGAACCTCGATCGCTGGCTCGGTGAATTGCGTAGGCGGCCGGCCTGGGCGAAAGTGGTGGCGATCGGGCTCTCCTGAGCCCGGGCACGACGAGAGCCGGGCAACCGGCCGAACGGGAACGTCCGGCCCATGAAGGTCTTTCACCACGGCAGCGGCGGCGGGGCGCCGCGTGGCCCATCGCGATCGGAGACGCGCGAACCGCGTCGGGCGATCCTCAGGGGCCTGCGCGGGCTCTGCCCGGAATGCGGGGCGGGCGCGCTGTTCGACGGCTATCTGACGGTGCGGCCGACCTGCAAGGTCTGCGGCGAGGCCTTCCATCACCACCGCGCCGACGATCTGCCGCCCTACCTGACCATCCTGGTGGTCGGTCACGTCGTGGTCTCCGGTCTGCTCGTCACCGAGAAGCTGTGGCAGCCCGAAGTCTGGGTGCAGACGGCGATCTGGCTGCCGGTGACGCTCCTTCTCTCGCTCCTGCTCGTCCGCCCCTTCAAGGGCGCGGTCGTCGCGCTGCAATGGGCCTTCCGCATGCATGGTTTCGCCAAGCGGCAGCCCATCCCGTTCGATCCGTCGTCCAAGGCTTCCTGATGCGCCCCGTCTCCGACATCCTCGCCGAACTCAACGCCCTCGACCGCACCGGCAAGGCGCCCTACTACCGCCCGCGCGACGCGGCGACGCTGCTGATCCTCGATCGCTCCGGCGACGACGGCGCGCTGCGCGTGCTGATGGGCAAGCGCCACATGCGGCACAAGTTCATGCCCGGCGCCTGGGTCTTCCCCGGCGGACGGGTCGACGCCGCCGACAGCCGGGTGAAGCCGGCCGACGATTACGAGGCCCCGGTCGCGACCCGGCTGATGACCGAGGCGGGCGCGCGGGCCTCGGCGACGCGGGCGCGGGCGCTGGCGATCGCCGCCATCCGCGAGACCTGGGAGGAGGCCGGCATCCTGATCGGCACGCCCTCCCCCGCCGGCCCGACCGGCGAGGACCACGATCCGCACGACGCCTTCGCCGCCTTCC
>DBMN01000059.1:0-171 GCA_002298965.1 Rhizobiales bacterium UBA697
ACCGGCCGACGCCCGTTCGGGCTCGCCTTCGCTCATGACGTTTCGAGCGGGTCGAAACGTCATGAGCTCGGTACCAGACGACGAAACCGCGCCCCGGGGAAGGGGCGCGGTTCCGGAATTCGCTTCCGCAGTCGATCCGGCGCCGCGCGAGGGGGAGGAGCGGGCGCCGGA
>DBMN01000059.1:233-6269 GCA_002298965.1 Rhizobiales bacterium UBA697
CGCCGGAGAGGTCTTCTCTCAGTTCGGCGAGAATGCGGGGCGGTGCCACCACGATCAGGTCGTCGTAACGGCCGTCGTGGGCAGCGGCGTTGAGATCGGCGGCGAGACTGGCGGCGAAGCGGCGTTCGGCCTCGTCGTGCCAGTCGGTTTCCTCCATCGCGGCGCGGCGTCCGCCGCCCATGGGCGCGAAGGCGCGGCCGGGCGCGTCGCTCCCCAGGTCGCGGGTCGCCGGCGTGCGGGTCTCGCGCGTGGCGATGCAGTGGAGATTCGGCGATTCGGCCAACCCGTCGTTGCGCAGGACCATTGCCCTGCGGCCGTCGCCGACCAGGATCCAGGTTCCGTTGGAGATCTTCATTCGAGCCATGTCGACCCTCCCGTCTCGTGCATCCCGTCGGGATCCGCTGTCGCACTCTCGGTCCCGATCCGACGCTCGTCATGTTCGTCCCAAGACAACGTCTGGTCAATAACGGCTATTACGGTCGCATCGTCCTTTTCGATCATCTATTCGCGAGAAGGCGTGAATCGGACGACTTCAATTGGATACAATCTAAATTCACCGCGAACTCGAAATCGATTTCAGTACAAGTCTCGAGACGGCTCGAGAAAGTGATTCGCTGCTGAACGGCCGTAGCGGTACTTCTTTGCTGTTGCGTAACCGGACACCGCATCACGGCAGCGGGGCCGCCGGATCCGCGGGCATGCGTCGGCCGTCGCGGCCGCCGGCGGGCGGTCGCGTCGTCGGCGCGGGGCGCACGCGAAGCGGGTGGTTCAGCGCTCGCCGGTCTCGAGCACCAGGGCGAGCCAGCCGTCGCGCTCGACCTCGAAGGCGAGGCGCAGGCCCTGCTTCGCCCAGGCGGCGAGAACGAGCTGGCGCTCGATGGTCCTCAGACCCGACAGGACCACGACCGAGCGGCGGGCGAGTGCGCTCGCCACCGGGTAGGCGAGTTTGGTCAGCGGCCGGGCGAGGATGTTGGCGACGACCAGGTCGTAGGGCGCTTCTTCGGCGAGCAGCCGCGAGGTCATGCCGTCGGCGACGATGCAGCGGACCTCCGCGCCGACGCCGTTGAGGCGGGCGTTCTCGGCGGCGATGGCGACCGCGACGGGGTCGATGTCGGTGGCGATCACAGGCACGCGCAGCACGCGGGCGACGGCGATGGCGAGCACGGCGGTGCCGGTGCCGAGATCGAGCGGCCGGGCGAAGCGGCGCGCCTTCATCAGCCGGTCGAGGGCGACGAGGCAGCACCAGGTGGTGGCGTGGTGGCCGGTGCCGAAGGCCATCTCGGCATCGATCTCGATGGAGACGCCCGACGGCGGGCGGCGATGGCGATCGTGGCTGCCGTGGACGAAGAACCGCCCGGCGACGACCGGGTGGCGGATCTCCTCGCTCATGGCGATCCAGTTGGCGTCGAGATCGAGCACGGTCGTGGTCAGCTCGAAGGCATCGTCGCCGAGCGCCTCGCGCACGAGCTCGGCGGCCTCGTCCTCGCTCTCGGCATCGAAGACGAGGGTGTCGACCGACCAGATCTCGGAATAGGGCACCGTCTCCTCGCGGGTGACGGGATAGCCCTCGATCTCGAAGGCCTCACCGAGCAGGCGCTCGATGCGTTCGGATTCGGGGCCTTCGGCGACGAGGCGGACCTGGACGGCGGGCATGGGCAACTCCTGGCGGGCTCAGGGCTTCTGGAACGTGAGCGAGGCCCATTCCTTGATCGATCGACGGGAGACGATGCGCAGGCCCCGGGCACGGTAGGCGGCGACGAGGCGCGCCTGTTCGCCGATCCGGAGACCGGCGACGACGAGAAAGCCGCCCGGCGCCATCAGGGCCGCGAGCGGACCGGCGAGACGGCAGAGCGGATCGGGCAGGATGTTGGCGAGCACCAGATCGAAGGGCGCGCGCGCCCGGATGCGGACGTCGTAGAGCCCGTCGGCGAGCATCGCGCGGAAGCTGCGGTCGACGCCGTTGATGCGGCGATTGCGCTCGGCGGTCGCCACCGCATGCGGCGCGATGTCGGTGGCGGTGACCGGCGTGGTCGGCGCGAGGCGGGCGAAGGCGAGGCCGAGAATGCCGGTGCCGGTGCCGAGATCGAGCACGTTGCGGGGCCGGGCGTGTTTCAGGATCTCGTCGAGGCCGGCGAGCGACAGCTGGGTCGAGGCGTGATCGCCCGACCCGAAGGCGGAGGAGGCCTCGATCAGCACGTCCTCGCGGCGGAAGGTCTCGGGCCGATTGTGTTCGCCGAAGACGCGGAAGCGGCCGGCGGCGATCGGCGGCAGACCGCCGACGCCGGTCTCGACCCATTCGGCGGCGCTGAGCGGCTTCAAGGTGGCGCGGACGAGGGTGGCGAGCGCCGCGTCGCGGCCGGCGATGCCGTCGGCCTCGATCAGATCGGCGAGCGCTTCGGCCAGATCGGCCTCGTCGAGCGCTTCGGGGAACCACGCCTCGACGCCCCAGGAGCCGTCGCCGTGGTCGTAGGCGCCGCTCGCATCGGCGAAGGCGGTGACGAGCTCGCCGTCGGCGAGGGCATCGGCGACGCGGGTCGCGATCGAGCGGGTGGTGGTCAGGCGATAGACGTGGGTCGGCATGGGCCGCGACATAGCACGGGATGCGCGGCCTGTCGCCTGCGCGGGGGCGGAGAGGGGGCGTGCGCCGCCGTCGGTGATTCCCCCGTGAGGATTTGCCCCGGTCGGCCTGTTCATACTTTCTTCACATTGTTGGTGTCTATTGCGACCAAGGCGATCGGAACCGCAAAGCAGCGGCGAGATCGCCGGTAAGCCCTGCCCCCCTTCGGGTCGACCACGGATGTACTGGCGGACGATGTGAGTGGCGGAGGCGATCCGCAGGAAGCCCCGGTCGGAGGTATACGCCTCCCCGCCGGGGTTTTTTGCGTCTGGGCCCCGGATTCCCGCCGCGCGGCGATCCGCCGCCGCCTCGGGGATGTCGGCCGGCCCGAATTGCGACACGATCCTCACCTCAGTTTCCCCGCATCGCCGAAGGTCTCGGCGAGGACATGCGCGAGGGATGATCGGACATGGTGGGATCGAACGACAAGACCGGGCTCGGGATCGCGGTGCTCTACGGCGGGCGGTCCTCCGAACACGACGTCTCGGTGATGTCGGCGACCAACGTGGTCCGCGCGCTCGATCCTGCGAAATACGACGTCCTGCCGATCTTCGTCACCCGCGCCGGGCGCTGGTTCGTCGGCCGCTTCGCCGAAGGCCGGCTCGATCGGCCGGAGGCGGGCACCGAGATCGTGCCGGTGCCGGGCGGCAACGGGCGGACGATCGTCGTCTCCCCCGACGGGGCGATGGGCGAGGGGCCGCGGATCGACCTGCTCTTCCCCGTGCTGCACGGGCTCGACGGCGAGGACGGCTCGGTGCAGGGGCTCGCCGCGGTCGCCGGTGTGCCGCTCGTCGGCTGCGGCATCCTCGGTTCGGCGGCGGCGCTCGACAAGGACGTCGCCAAGCGGCTCCTGACCCAGGCGGGGCTCGCCAATGCGCGGTCGCTGACGCTGAGACCCGGCGCGGTGCCGGGCTTCGCCGATGCGGTCGCCGCCCTCGGCCTGCCGCTCTTCGTCAAGCCGGCGCGCCAGGGTTCGTCGGTCGGCGTCTCGAAGGTCTCGACGCCCGCCGACTGGGACGCGGCGATCGAAGAGGGCTTCCGCCACGACACCAAGCTGCTGGTCGAGGAATTCGTCGCCGGTCGCGAGATCGAATGCGCCGTGCTCGAGGCGCCGGCCGGCAGCCTCTTCGTGTCGCGCCCGGGCGAGATCGCCCCGGCCGCCGCGCACGGCTTCTATACCTACGACGCCAAATACATCGACGCCGACGGCGCGGCGCTGGCGGTGCCGGCCGACCTGCCGGAGGACGTCGAAGCGGCGGTGCGCGCCGTGGCGGCGGATGCCTTCCGCGCGGTCGGTTGCGACGGCATGGCGCGGGTCGACGTCTTCGTGACGGCGGAGATGCGCATCCTCGTCAACGAGGTCAACACCATCCCCGGCTTCACCGACATCTCGATGTACCCCAAGGCGATGGCGGCGAGCGGCGTCGCGACCCGCGATCTGCTCGATCGGCTGGTGACGCATGCGCTGGCGCGCGCCGGCCGGGTGGGGTGAGAGGAAAACGGCCAGGCTTTCTCTGTTCAGCCGTCTGTTCGGCTTCATGTTGAGGTGCTCGCGCAGCGAGCCTCGAAACACGAAGCCACGACGGGCGGTGCCACTCGGCCCTTCGCGCTTCGAGGCTCGGCTACGCCGAGCACCTCAGCATGAAGGGCCTCTGCGCCCGATCCGGCTGGTGATCCGGTGTCGATCTCGTCAGACCGGCCCCCGTCACCCCACGATCGTCACGAACCCGTCCAGCACCCGCTTCTGCCCGGCGCGGTCGAAGTCGATGGTGAGTTTCTCGCCCTCGACGTCGGCCACCGTGCCGTTGCCGAACTTCTGGTGGAAGACCCGGTCGCCGATCGAGAACTTGGACGGCGTCGCCGTCACCGACTTGGCGATCAGCGAGCCCTCGATCACCTTGACGTGCTTGTCGCGGATCGGGTTGCCCCAACGGTCGCGCGCCGGCGAACGCTCGAAGCGCTCCGGCCCGGACTGCCAGCGCGAACCGCGTTCTTCGAAGCCCTGCGGCCCGTTGCGGCCTTCCGCCTCGCCGAAACGGCCGCGACCGGCACCGCCCCAACCGCGATCGGTCGAACCGCGATCCTCGTCGGCGTGGTCTGCGTGGTCGGCGCCGTAGCCGCGCACCATGCGGCCCTGTTTCTGGGCCTGCGCCCGCTGCCAGCCGGGCGTCGCGTAGGTCGAGCCGAAGGGCTCCACCTGATCGAAGCGTGAGCGGCCGTAGCCGCCGTAGTTCGATCCGCCCTCGCGCACCTCGACATGCGGCTCGGGCAGCTCGTCGAGGAAGCGGGAGGGCAGCGACGAGTTCCACGAGCCGTGGATGCGGCGGTTCGAGGCGAACCAGATCCACGCCTTCTTCTTCGCCCGGGTGATGCCGACATAGGCCAGCCGCCGTTCCTCCTCGAGGCCGGAACGGCCGCCCTCGTCGAGGGCGCGCTGGTGGGGGAAGAGGCCCTCCTCCCAGCCGGGCAGGAAGACGTGGTCGAACTCGAGGCCCTTGGCCGAGTGCAGCGTCATCAGGTTCACCGCCTCGACCGACTGGTCGTTGTCGGTGTCCATGACGAGGGCGACGTGCTCGAGGAAGGCGGGAAGGCTCTCGTAGTCCTCCATCGCCTTGATCAGTTCCTTGAGGTTCTCGAGCCGGCCCGGCGCCTCGGCCGACTTGTCGTTCTGCCACATCTCGGTGTAGCCGGCCTCGTCGAGGATGAGACCGGCGAGTTCGCCGTGGGGCAGGGCGTCGAGCTGGTCGCGCCAGCGGGCGAAGTTCTGGACGAGGCCCTTCAGCGTGCCGCGGACCTTGGGCTTCAGCTCCTCGGTCTCGACGATGCGGGCGGCGGCCTCGAGCAGCGGCACGCTCTGGGCACGCGCCAGCGCGTGGACCTGTTGCAGGGTGGCGTCGCCGAGGCCCCGCTTCGGCGTGTTGACGATGCGCTCGAAGGCGAGATCGTCGGCCGGCTGCACCGTGACCCGGAAATAGGCCATGGCGTCGCGGATCTCCATGCGCTCGTAGAAGCGCGGGCCGCCGACGACCCGGTAGGGCAGCCCCAACGTGACGAAACGGTCCTCGAACTCGCGCATCTGGAAGGAGGCGCGCACCAGAATGGCGATCTCGTCGAGGCGGGTGCCCTTGCGCTGCAGAGATTCGATCTCGTCGCCGATCGAGCGGGCCTCTTCTTCCGAATCCCAGGAATTGGCGACGAGGAGCTTCTCGGCGTCGGGGTCGTCCTTCTCGGTGAAGAGCGTCTTGCCGAGCCGGCCCTCGTTGTGGGCGATGAGATGGGAGGCCGAGGCGAGGATATGCGTCGTCGAGCGATAGTTGCGCTCGAGCCGGACGACGAGGGCGCCGGGGAAGTCGTGTTCGAAGCGCAGGATGTTGTCGACCTCGGCGCCGCGCCAGCCGTAGATCGACTGGTCGTCGTCG
>DBMN01000330.1 GCA_002298965.1 Rhizobiales bacterium UBA697
AGCGAACATCCGCTCGCCAAGGCCTTCGTCGCGGCGGCGGAGGCGCGCGGCCTCGCCCTGCCGCTGGCGACCGACTTCCGCGCCGAGGTCGGCCGCGGCGTCACGGCGACGGTCGAGGGCCGTCGGGTGGCGATCGGCAATGCGCGCCTGATGGGCGAACTCGACGTCGATCTCCGCCTGTTCGAGATCGAGGCGCGGCGGCTGTCGCTCGAGGCCAAGACCGTGGTGGTGGTGGCGCGCGACCAGGAGGCGCTCGGCCTCGTCGCGCTCGCCGANNCCGCTGCGCGACACGGCGAAACCGGCGATCGACCGGCTCGCCGCCGATCGCATCTCGACCCAGCTCGTCACCGGCGATGCCCGTGCGCCGGCCCATGCCGTGGCGCAGGCGGTCGGCATCGACGTCGTGCGGGCGCAGGTGCTGCCGGCCGGCAAGGTCGAGGCGGTGGAACTGCTGCGCCGGTCGCAGATGGTCGTGGCGATGGTCGGCGACGNNATGGCCGGCGACGGCATCAACGACGCGCCGGCGCTCGCCGCCGCCGACGTCGGCATCGCCATGGGTTCGGGCGCCGACGTGGCGATGGAGACGGCCGGCATCACGCTGATGCGCGCCGACCCGCGCCTCGTGCCGGCGGCGCTGGAGATCGCCCGGGCGACCTGGGCGAAGATCCGCCAGAACCTGTTCTGGGCCTTCTTCTACAACGTCGTCGGCGTGCCGCTGGCGGCGACCGGCCATCTCACCCCGGCGCTCGCGGGTGCGGCGATGGCGCTGAGCTCGGTCACGGTGGTCACCAACGCGCTGACGCTGACGCGGTGGAAGCCGCGGGGGTGAGACACCCCTCGAGCGGGCAGGAACCCGGCGAGTGATCGTCGCAGGGGGCAGCGTCGCGATTCCGCCGGATTGCGGTGGCTGATGACGCAGACTAAATGAAGGCGGTGCCGAGCCTCGGCACGCTTCGTTCCGGTCTTCCCCTCGCATCTTCGGGACACTCGATGAGCGCCGACCTTTCTCGCCGTGATCTTCTCTCCGCCGCCCTCGCCACGTCGGTCGCGAGCCTCCTCGGGGCCACCGGCCCGGCGGAAGCCGCACAGCTGAAGTTCGGCCCGGCCAAGCCCTTCTCCTTCGCGGCGCTCGCCGAACGGGCGCGCAAGCTCGCGGCCAAGGCCTACATGCCGCCGCGCAAGCCGGCGCCCGAGATCGTCGACCAGATCGGTTACGAGCAGCACGGCAAGATCAAGTTCCGGCCCGATCACGCCATGTTCTCCGACGACAAGGGCGTCTATCCGGTGACGTTCTTCCCGGTCGGCAAGTACTTCCCCAAGACCATCAAGATGCATGCGGTCGAGGGCGACAAGGCGGCCGAGGTGCTCTACGAGCCCGAATACTTCGACATGCCGGACGACAGCCCGGCGCAGAAGCTGCCGGAGGACACCGGTTTCGCCGGCTTCCAGATCCGCGAGGCCAAGTCGAGGCCGGACTGGCAGAAGAAGGACTGGTGCGCCTTCCTCGGCGCCTCCTATTTCCGCGCCATCGGCTCGCTCGGCGAATACGGCCTGTCGGCGCGCGGCGTCGCCATCGACACGGCGAGCCCGAAGGCGGAGGAGTTCCCGGACTTCACCGAGTTCTACCTGCAGCCGGCGAGCGCGGAGACCCAGCCGCTGGTCGTCTACGCGCTGCTCGACGGCCCGTCGATCACCGGCGCCTACAAGTTCACCATCCGCCGCTCCGAGGGCGTGATCATCGACGTCGAGTGCAGCCTGTTCGTCCGCAAGGACATCGGCAAGCTCGGCATCTCGCCGATGACGTCGATGTACTGGTTCTCCAACTACGACAAGAGCTACCAGCTCGAGTGGCGCGAGGGCGCGCACGACAGTGACGGTCTGGCGATGTGGACGGGTGCGGGCGAACGTATCTGGCGGCCGCTGGTCAACCCGCCGGGGCCGTCGACCTCGGCTTTCGTCGACGACAATCCGCGCGGTTTCGGCCTGATGCAGCGCCAGCGCGACCCCAAGGCCTACATGGACCGCTACCTCAACTACGAGCGGCGGCCGTCGCTGTGGATCGAGCCGGTCGGCGGCTGGGGGCAGGGCGCCTTCCATCTCGTCGAGTTCCCGACCGATCACGAGGACTTCGACAACATCGGCTGCTTCTGGGTGCCCAAGCAGCCGATCAAGGCGGGCCAGGAGCTCGACTTCCGCTATCGCATGTACTGGAACGCCGACGAGCCGGAGCGTCCGGATCTGGCGCGCGCCACCGCGACGCGGATCGGGCGCGGCGGCTTCCCCTACACCCGCGCCAACCCGCCGGAAATCAAGCGCATCGTCGTCGAGTTCACCGGCGGCACGGCGCTCGCGGCCTTCCCGCGCGACGACAAGACCAGGAAGCCGGAGGCGGTGATCACCCCGTCGCGCGGCGAGATCACGTCGGTCTTCCTCGAGACCACGACCTGGAACGACGCCTGGCGTCTGCAGTTCGACATCAAGGCCGAGGGCTCGGATCCGGTCGACATCCGCGCCTATCTCCGCTCCGGCGAGACGGCGCTGTCGGAGACCTGGCTGTTCAAGCTGCACCCGCAGAAGACCTGGTGAGGCCACGGCCGAACCGACGACGAGGGCGCCTCCGGGCGCCCTTTTTCGTGTGAAGGGCGGGACGAAGGCGCGCGAAAATTCTCCCTTCCGCAGGGTCGGCGGGATCTTGCGGCGGACTTTCGCGGTCACCAGATTCGTCGGGCCGCCGCGTGCTCCGGATCGTCCGAGGGCCTTCCGGCGGCTTCGGAGGACGTGACATGTTCGACGCCACCAGGCTTCTGGAGCAACTGCTCGGGCCGCAGGCCGCCGCAACCGCGCAAGGTTACATCGAGCAGGGAACCCGGGCGGTCGAAGGCGTGGTCGGTGCCGATCGGCTGGCTCGCGGCAAGGCCTTCCTCGGCGAGAGCCTGCAGTCGCTGGAGACCACGGCGACGCAGACGATCGGCGCCGAGAACATCGCCAAGGCCAAGGACTACGTCCAGAACAACCAGATGGCGACGGGCGCCGCCGCCGGCGGTCTGCTGGCGCTGCTCGTCGGCACCGACACGGGGCGCAAGGTCGCCGGTTCGGCGGTGAAGATCGGCACGCTCGCCGCCCTCGGCGGCCTCGCCTGGAAGGCGTGGCAGGCCTCACAGGCGGGATCCGCCGCCCCGGCCCCGGTCGACGCTGCCGTCGCCCCCGCGCCGGTCCCCTCCGCCGCCCCGGCGTCGGCGCCTCTGCCGGAAGCGATGGCGAGCGATCCGGCGACGACGCAGCGTCTGGCGGCGGCGACGATCATCGCGATGATCCAGGCGGCCAAGGCCGACGGTCACGTCGACGACGCCGAGCGTGCCGCCATCCTGTCGCGGGTGGGCCATGTCGAAGCCGCGGCCAAGGCCTTCCTCGAGACCGAACTCGCCCAGCCGCTCGATCTCGACCGCGTCGCCGGCCTCGCGACGACGCCGCAGGAGGCCGCCCATCTCTACGCCGCTTCGCTGCTCGCCATCGATCCCGACCAGCCGTCGGAACAGGCCTATCTCGAGGCGCTGGCCGGCCGGCTCGGTCTCGACGCCGGGCTGGTGGCGGAGATCACGCGGCAGGTGAAGGGCGCCTGAGGCGTTCCTGTCCCGGGCATGAAAGAAAAACGGCGCGTCCCGCGGGGCGCGCCGTCTTCGTGTCTAGGGCTGCGACCGATCAGGCGGTCGGCTTGCAGGTGGTCTCGCGCAGGCGCAGCACCGGCTTGACCAGCGCGCGCATCTCTTCCGGCCGACGGCCGGCGACGATGTCGACCAGGGTCTGGGCGGCGAGGCGGCCGACTTCCTGCTGGCCGTTCCACACCGTGGTCAGGCCGGGCGACCAGACCGAGGCCTCGTCGATGTCGTCGTAGCCGGTCAGCGAGATGTCCTGGCCGGGGTCGATGCCGCGCCGCTTCAGCTCCATCATGATGCCGAGGGCGAGGAGATCGTTGAAGCAGACGATGGCGGTGGGCTTGGCCTCCAGCACGTCGCCGCAGATGTCGCGGCCGGCGCGGCGCGAGCCGGCGGCCGGGAACTCCAGCGCCGGGTCGACCGGCAGGCCGGCGGCGCGCAGCGCGTCCTCGTAACCGGCGCGACGCTCGGAGGCGGCGGAACTGTCCTGCTGACCGCCGACCAGCGCGATGCGGCGATGGCCGAGGCCGATCAGATGTTCGACGGCGAAGCGGATGCCGGTGCGGTCGTCGCCGCGGATGACCGGGACTTCCGGCAGATCCGGCAGTTCGCGGGCGATCAGCACGGTCGGCAGGCCGGCGTCGACGATGCGGGCGACGTCCTGCGGCTTGGAGCCGACCGCCGGGCACAGGATCATGCCGTCGGCGCGATACTGCAGCAGCGTCTCGAGGAACTGACGCTGGCGCAGCGGATCGTCGCCGTGGTTGAACAGGATGACCGTCTGGCCGCGGCGGCCGAGTTCGGTCTCCACCGCCGAGACCAGCTCGGCGAAATAGGGGTTCAGGATGTCGTGGACGACCAGACCGACGATGTTGGTGCGTGCCGTCCTGAGGCTCGCGGCCGAGCGGTTGTAGATGTATCCGAGCTCCTCGGCGAGCGCGTGCACGCGCTTGCGGGTCTCCTCGGCCACCAGCGTCGAGTTGCGCAGGGCGAGCGAAACCGTCGCGGTGGAGAGATCGAGCCGTTCCGCGATCATCGCCAGAGTGAGACGTCGTTTCGGCGTGGCGCCAGGCGTGTCCATCGTCATCTCGAAAGAGGGGATAAGGGATTTCGGCGCGTCGCCCCCCCAGCGCGCGCGTTCGATCGTTATTGCCGGAAAGTCGTATCCCGCGCAACAACCCCCCGCAGTGAAACGTATGCCGCTTTGCCGCGCCGACCGGCGGCACGCCGTCGCGTCGTCTCGGTGGGGTCGATCAGTCTTCCGGATCCTCGTCCGGTTCCTCGACCGAAGCCGGCTCGGCCAGGCCGTCGAGGGGGAGCGTCAGGTTGCGCTCGATGGCGCGCAGCAGCTTGCGCAGCTTCTTCTTGTCCTTGTCGTCGAAGCCGGCCAGCGCCTCGCGCTCGATGCGGGTCCAGATCCGGTCGATCTCGTCGATGCGGCCGCGGCCCTCCTCGGTCAGGAAGACGCGGGCGAGGCGGCCGTCGGTCTGCGAGGCGACGCGCTGGACGAGGCCGGCGGCGGCCATGCGCGAGATCATCTTGGTGACCGTCGGCGGCTGCACACCGAGCACCTGGGCGAGGTTGCTCATGGTGCGGCCGTCTTCCTCGCCGAGTGCCTTGAGCACCGACTCCTGACCCGTGTGGAGGCCGATCCGCGCCAGATGGGTGCCGGAGCGGGCGCGGTGCGCCTTGGCGGCCATGGCGAGACGATGGGTGACGGACTTGCGATGTTTGAAGCTCATGTCCGATCCCTGCCATGGTCGTGCAACAGTTTTACGACGGCTATCGAATTTTATCCGCCGGCGGCCGCGACGTCGACGGTCGCCGGTGTCGCGACCGCCGCGAGTGCCGCGGAGACGCGTGCCGCGGTGGCTGCGAAGAGGGGGCTGGCGCGGAACGCCGCGCCGCGCGGGGCATCCGGCACGACCGCGATCTCGGCGGCGACGCGGCCGGGCGCCGGCGTCATGACGAGGATGCGGTCGGCGATCGACACCGCCTCGAACACCGAATGGGTGACGAAGAGCACGCCGAGCCCGGTCTCGCTCGCGAGCTCGCCGAGGTCGTCGGCGAGGCGGAAACGGGTGATCTCGTCGAGGGCGGCGAAGGGCTCGTCCATCA
>DBMN01000278.1 GCA_002298965.1 Rhizobiales bacterium UBA697
CGTCTCGTCGCCTCCAACGAGGCCCCGCAGCAAGCTCCCGCGAAGCCCGCCGCGCCGCCGCGTCGCGGGCCGCGCCTGACCGATCTCGCCGACGTCGCGGCGCTCGCCGCCGAACATCGCGACATCCGGGTGAAGATCGCCGTCGAGCGCCAGATGCGCCTCGTCGCCTTCGCCCCCGGCCGCATCGACGTGTCGCTCGAGCCCGGTGCCTCGTTCGATCTGCCGCAGCTTCTCGCCGCCAAGCTCTCCGAGTGGACCGGCGAACGCTGGATCGTCGCCGTCTCGCGCGAGCAGGGCGGCGCCACCGTGGCGGAGGAACGCGAGGAGGCACGCGACAAGCTCGTCACCGACGCCCGCGCCGAACCGCTGGTCGCGGCCGTGCTGAAGCGCTTCCCCGGCGCGTCGATCGTCGACGTGCGGGTGCGCGCCGCCGAGACCGGCGAGGACGACGGCGGCGACGGTCTCGCCTGGGACGCCCCGCCGGCCGGCGAGGAGAACGATCCGGGCTGGTCGCCGGACGACTGAAGAAACACGAGCGCGGAGAACGCCCCATGGACTTCATGAAGATGATGAGCAAGGCCAAGGAGATGCAGGCCCGCATGGCGACGCTCCAGGACGAGCTCGCCGAGATCGCCGTGACCGGAACTTCCGGCGCCGGCCTCGTCGCGGTGACCATCTCGGGCAAGGGCGAACTGAAGGGCGTGAAGATCGACCCGTCGCTGATGAACCCGGCCGAGACCGAGATCCTCGAGGACCTGATCGTCGCCGCCCATCGCGATGCCCACGTCAAGGCGGAAGCCGCGATCGCCGAGAAGATGGCCGACGTCACCGGCGGCCTCGGCCTGCCGGGCGCCCCGGGCGGCTTCAAGCTGCCGTTCTGATCGGACGCGCGCCGCCGAAACGCGAGGCCCCGGCGACCGGGGCGATCGCCGGGGCGGAGCGGGAAACCCGTTCGAGTGGAATCGGCGCTTCGGGGATGGGTCGGCGTCGATCCGCGGCGTCTCCCCGCTCGGGGGTCAGCAGACGAGACGCGCGGCGTTCTCCACGCCGAGCGAGCCGGCGATCGCGACCGGTTGCAGGCGCGGGTCGCGCGACGGAGCACGCGTCCCCCGGCTGGGGTCGGCGACCTCGCCGTCCCAGGTCTTGACGATGCGCAGCGATCCGATCCAGGCCATCATGACGGCGTCTCCTCTTCGTTTTCTTCGTTCCCGGCGCGAACCCGCCGGTCCCCCCGATCGAACGCCGCTTGCCGCGGCTTCTCTTTTTCAATCGATTGAAGCGAGTGTCGCCGCGATCTCTCGAGACGGGATGAAGAGAACCTTTCGGAGTTTAACGAAGGCCGGAATCGTATAGGGTCCGACCGTCGCCGACCCGTGTCGGCCCCGTCGCACCCGCCTTCGGACGAGCCCATGGCCAGAAACGTCGCCGGACCCGAGATCGAGCGTCTCGTCCAACTCCTCGCCAAGCTGCCGGGCCTCGGCCCCCGCTCGGCGCGCCGCGCCGCGCTGCATCTGATCGAGAAGAAGGAGAGCCTGCTCGCCCCCCTCACCCGCGCCATGGACGTGGCGTTGGAGAAGGTCGGCGTCTGCTCGGTCTGCGGCAACATCGACACCTCCGACCCTTGCACCGTCTGCCGCGACGAACGCCGCGACGGTTCGGTCCTGGTGGTGGTCGAGGGCGTGTCGGACCTCTGGGCGCTGGAGCGCGCCGGGGCGATCTCGGCGAAGTATCACGTGCTCGGCGGCGTGCTGTCGCCGCTCGACGGCATCGGCCCGTCGGATCTGACCATCGACGCGCTGGTCGAGCGCTGCCGCACCGAGCCGATCCGCGAGGTGATCCTGGCGGTCAACGCCACCGTCGAGGGCCAGACCACCGCCCACTACGTCACCGACCAGATCGCCCGTCTCACGGAAGAAGGCCGCGACATCACGGTGACGCGGCTCGCCCACGGCGTGCCGGTCGGCGGCGAGCTCGACTATCTCGACGACGGCACCATCGCCCAGGCGATGCGGGCGCGCACCAGGTTCTGATCAGGCGGCCCGCCGCGTGAAGCGCGGGCCGAAGACGTTGACCACCAGCCCGGCCACCACCAACGCCGCGCCGATCGCCTCGCGCCCGCCGATCGGCTCGCCGAGCACCAACCATGCGCTCGACATCCCGAAGACCGGAACCAGCAGCGAGAACGGCGCCACCGTGGCCGCGGCATGGCGCGACATCAGGTTCGACCAGATGCCGAAGCCGAGGACCGTCGTCGGCCAGGCGAGATAGGCGACCGCCCCGACGGCGATCGGGGTCGGATGGGCGAGCGCCGCCACGATCGCCGGCCAGCCCTCGAAGGCGAGAGACAGCGCGAAGAGCGGCAGCGGCGCCACCAGGCTCGCCCAGACGACGAAGCCGAGCATGTCGATCCGGCCGGCCTTCTTGGTGACGATGTTGGCGAGCCCCCAACAGGCCGCCGCCGCCAGCACCATCAGGAACGGCCCGAGCGCCGCCCCGCCGCCGGCCCGCGCCGAGGCGATGACGGCGATGCCGAGGGCGGCGATCACCGCACCGACGATCTGGATCGCCGCCGGCTTCTCGCCGAGGAAGACGAAGGCGAGGCCCATGGTGAAGAAGGCCTGCATCTGCAGCACGATCGAGGAGAGCCCCGCCGGCATGCCGGCCTTCATCCCGACGAACAGCAGGCCGAACTTGACGACGCCGAGGATGAGGCCGAAGGCGACCACCCAATGCCAGGCGCACGCCGGCCGCCGCACGAAGAACACCGCCGGCAGCGCCGCGAAGAGGAAGCGCAGGCCGGTCAGCAGCAGCGGCGGCACGTCCGCCACGCCGACCTTGATGACGACGAAGTTGAAGCCCCAGATCGCCACGACGACGAGGGCGAGGAGGACGTCACGGAAGCTCACGACGCCCCCCCTTTCTCTCACGGTGTCATGCGGGCGATCAGGCGGCCCAGCCGCGCGATGCCTTCGCCGATGTCCTCGACCGTCGGCGAGGAGAAGTTGAGACGGATGGTGTTGGCCATCGCATCGGTGGCGAAGAACGCCTTGCCGGGCACGAAGGCCACCCGTTCCTCGGCGATGGCGCGGGCGAGGAGCTCGGCCCCGTCGATGCCGTCCGGCAGCGTCACCCAGGTGAAGAGACCGCCTTCCGGCTTCGTCCACTCCACGCCCTTCGGCATCGAGGCGGCGAGCGCCGCCATCAGCGCGTCGCGACGGGTGCGATAGAGCGCGATCGCACGGGCGACGTTGGCGTCGTAGGTGGTTTCGGCGAGCCGCGCCATGACCATCTGGTTCAGCGTCGAGGAATGCAGATCGCCCGCCTGCTTGGTCAGCACCAGCTTCTGGATCAGCGGCGTCGCCGCGACGATCCAGCCGATGCGCAGCGCCGGCACCAGCGTCTTGGAGAAGGTGCCGCAGAAGACCGTGCGGGTCTTCTCGATGTCGCCACCGTTGCGCGCGACGTCGAGCGACAGGATCGACGGCACCGCCTCGCCTTCGAAACGCAGCGCCTGATAGGCGGAATCCTCGATCACCGGGATCGCCAGCTCGGTCGCGAGATCGAGCAGCTTCTCGCGGTTCTCGACCGACAGGGTGATGCCGGTCGGATTGGCGAAGTCGGGCACGACATAGGCGAACTTGACCCGCCCGCCGGCCTTCTCCGCCGCGGCGGCATAGGCCGCCGGCGTGACGTTGCCGCCGTCCGGGATCAGCCGGTCGTAGCGCGGCTCGTAGCAGTTGAAGGCCTGCAGCGCGCCGAGATAGGTCGGCGCCTCGACCAGCGCGGTGTCGCCGGGCGACAAGAGCATCTTGGCGAGGAAATCGAGCCCCTGCTGCGAACCGCAGGTGATCAGGATGTTGTCGGGCGTGCACGGCACGCCGTTCTTGCCCATCAGATCGGCGATCCAACGGCGCAGCGGCAGGTAGCCTTCCGAGATCGAATACTGCAGCGCCTGCGCCGCCTGCTTCGGATCCGAGAGGATGGCGTGCTGGGCGTCGCGAATGGCCTCTACCGGGAACAGTGCCGGGTCCGGGATGCCGCCCGCGAAGGAGATGATGTCGGGCTGGTCGAGCAGTTTCAGGAGCTCGCGGATCTCGGAAGCGCGCATGCGTTCCGATCGCGTGGCGAAGACATGGGACCAATCGAGCGCGGTCATGGATCGACCCTTCCTTTTCGAACGGCCGGCACGCTACGCCCGGCCCGAAAAAAGGTCAACAGTGCTGACCTAAAAATCTTCCGAAATCCGCCGATTTCGGGATCATTCTTCCGCAGCGCAGCATCGCAGGTGCGATCCCGGGAAGGATCTTCCTCCTTCGCGCCGCGATCGCCGGGATCGCCCTCCCGGCGGTCTCGTCGACGGGACTCACGAATGGGTAAGCTTAATTCGGCAGAGCCCGAGTCCGTGAAATTCTTTACCAATCCGTTTCACGATTTGCACAGAAGCTCGACGGCAAGATCGCCCCATGTGCGAAACCAGATCCTAGAATGGGGTTGAAAGCCATGGCTACCATCTTGTCGACGGGCGTCCGTCAGAATCTCAGCTCGCTGCAGTCCATCAACAAGCAGCAGACGACGACCGAAAACCATCTCGCCACCGG
>DBMN01000279.1 GCA_002298965.1 Rhizobiales bacterium UBA697
GCGAAGCTCGTCGGCGGTGTCGCGGGACCGGCGCCCGCCGGCCTCGCGCTCGAGCGCATCGCGCTGCCCTGCGGCCTCGACGTCGGCCTGCCGCCGCACGCCGAGAAGGTGTCGAACTTCTTCGACAGGACCGGCGGCAGGAAGCGCGAGAACCTCGTCATCCTGCGCGCCGGCTCCTCGTCGCTCCACGGCGAGTGGGCGCGCGATCTCGCCGACGTCGACCGCAACTGGGATCTCTGCATCTCCTGGTACGACGACGCCGATCCCGACCCGAACGAAGACGGCGTCGACTACGTCACGATCCAGCGCGACGTGCGCAAGTTCGCCGCTTTCCACCAGATCTTCGCCACGCGGCCCGACTTCTGGGACTACCGCCAGATCTGGTTGCCCGACGATGACCTGATGGTGAGCCGCACGGCGATCAACCGCCTGTTCGAGATCTGCCGGCGCAATCGCATCGATCTCGCCCAGCCGGCGCTCGACGACGCGTCCCACCTCACCTATCCGATCACCAAGCGCGACCCGCGCTTCGCCCTGCGCTTCACCAACTTCGTCGAGGTGATGTGCCCGGTCTTCTCGCGCGACGCGCTGGCGACCTGCATCGACGGCTTCCGCTCGACCGTGTCGAGCTGGGGCCTCGACGCGATCTGGCCGTCGCTGGTCGGCGTCGGCGGCACCCGCATCGCCATCGTCGACGACGTCACGGTGACNNCTCTACAGCCGCGAGGCGGCCTTCGCCGAGATGAACGGGATGCTGAAGGCCTATCGCAAGGCACTGAAGCCGGCGGTTCTCGGCGGCCTGCAGGCCGGCGCGCGGATCTGAGTGCGAAGACGGTCGTCCGGACCATCCGACCGCCGACGAGGGTTTATGAGGGCTTCGCCACGTCCCACCCTCCCCTCAGGGGAGGGTGCCGAGCGAAGCGAGGCGGGTGGGGTTCGGCCTCGCGGCAAGACCGGAATCCGACCGCGATCTCGTGCCCTTCTTCACCCCACCCCCGACCCCTCCCCTGATGGGAGGGGAGGTCGGCCGTGCGTCGGTGCGCGCGAAACGGTCCGACACTCGGGACGCGAAGCGGGCAAGGTCGGCCGCCCGACGGCAAACCTCAGCGATCGATGCCGATCAGCCGTCCGACCACCCGGCGGCGCTTCGGCTCCAGCCCGTCGAGCCAGCCCTTGAGGTCGGAGAGCGGCGCCGGCGGGCGGGCGCCCTCCGGCGGCTCCTCGCCGATCAGCCGGTAGATGTTCTCCCACAGGCAGAGATAGTCGACCGTGTGGTCCTCGACCCGGCCGCCGTTCAGCCCCGCCGCCGTCAGCACCTGATGGAACACCTGATCGCCGGCGATGGCGATCTCCTTCGGCTGCGCCGCGAAATGGTGCAGCAGGTGGTAGGAGCCGGGCAGGAAGAAGAAGCAGTTGGTGTCGATGTCGGTTTCGCTGACCCGGATCGGGATCAGCGACCCGTCCGGCCGGCGATAGATCCGCCGCGCCATCACCCAGTCGCAGTCCTGCCCGATCTCGGCGGCACGCGCGAGACACGCCTCGACGTGGTTCGGCTCCAGCCAATTGTCGGCGTCGAGCCAGCAGATCGCGTCCCAGTCCTCGGAGATCGCCAGCAGCGAGCCGACCCCGCGCGGCGTGTTGCCGTAGTCGCCGTGCGCCCGGTCGAGCTTGACGTGGCGAAGCCCCGCCTCGTCGATCCATCCTTGCGGGAACCCGTCGGCGACCAGCATCTGGTCGACGATCGCCAGCCCCTTCGCCGCCGCCGTTTGGGCGCGGACCGAGGCGATCGCCTTCTCGATCATCGCCCGGTCTTCCTTGTAGTAGGCGGTGATCACCAGCACCCGCGGCGGCCCGACGCGCGAGGGCAGCGGCTCCGGCTCGCTCTCCGGCCGGCGGAAGGGAATGCCCGCCCGACGCGACACCACGAGGCGCTCGCGGTCGGTCAGCGTCCTCAACCAGCGATCGACCACCGAATAGTCGGCGGACGGTTTGGCATCCGGCGGCGGCGTCTCGCCGACCGCCCGATAGATCGCCTCCCACAGGCACAGATAGGCGACGGTCGGAAAGCCGATCACCGCCACCTTCAGCCGCGCCGCCTTGAGCACGGCGAAGAACAGCCGGTCGCCGATGATCGACATCTGACGCGGGATCGCCGCGAAGTGATGGACGAGATGGAAAGACCCCGGCAGGAAGAAGAAGCAGTTGGTGTCGACATGCCGTTCGATCGGTTCGTCGGCGATCTTGATGACGCTCTCGTCCGGCCGCCGCATGGTGCGCCGGGCGATGACGTAGTCCACCGTCTCGCCGCCCTTCGCCGCCGCGTCGAGGCAGGCCTCGACATGGCCGGGCTCGTACCAGTTGTCGGCGTCGCAGTAGCAGAAGGCGTCGTAGCCCTCGACGATGGCGAGCGCCGAGCCCACGCCGCGCGGCGTGTTGCCGTAGTCGCCGTGGCCGCGGTCGAGGCGGACGTGGCGCACGCCCGCGCCGTCGATCCAGTCCTGCGGGAAACCGTCGGCGACCAGCATGTGATCGACGATCGCCCGCCCCTTCGCCGCCGCCGTCTGGGTCGCGACCGACCGGATGGTGCGCTCGAGGAGGGCGCGCTCTTCCTTGTAGTAGGCGGTGATCACCAGGATGCGGGGGGCGGCGACCGTGCCCGTGGTTCCGTTCGTCTCGCTCAAGACCGCTCTCCCGAATCGCATTTCGGGCAGTCTAGAGCGAAGCGGCGCGGGTGGTCGCAAAGATCGCGGGTCACCGCACCAGTTCGCGCGCCGCCCGGTCGAGGCCCTCGAGGGTGAGCGGGAACATGCGATCGCCCATCAGCCGCTTCACCATGCCGATCGACGGCGTGTAGCCCCACCAGTCCTCGGCGGTCGGGTTGAGCCAGACGCATTTGGGATAGACCGTCGTCACCCGCTCGATCCAGGTCGCGCCGGCCTCCTCGTTCCAGTATTCGACCGAGCCGCCCGGATGCGAGATCTCGTAAGGGCTCATCGACGCGTCGCCGACGAAGATCACCTTGTAGTCGGCGGCATATTTGTGCAGCACCGACCAGGTGTCGATCTTCTCGGAATTGCGCCGCTCGTTCTTCTTCCACACGAAGTCGTAGAGACAATTGTGGAAATAGAACCACTCCATGGTCTTGAACTCGGAGCGGACGGCCGAGAACAGCTCCTCGCAGACCCGCACGTGATCGTCCATCGAGCCGCCGACGTCGAAGAAGACGAGCAGCTTCACCGCATTGCGCCGCTCCGGCCGCATCTGCACGTCGAGGAACCCGTGCTCCGCCGTCGCCTTGATCGTGCCGTCGAGGTCGAGCTCGTCGTGGGCGCCGGTGCGGGCGAAACGGCGCAGGCGCTTCAAGGCCACCTTGATGTTGCGCGTGCCGAGCTCGATCGAGGCGTCGAGATCCTTGAACTCGCGCTTGTCCCAGACCTTCACCGCGCGGCGGTGGCGGGACTTGTCCTGCCCGATCCGCACGCCTTCGGGATTGTAGCCATGGGCGCCGAAGGGCGAGGTACCGGCCGTGCCGATCCACTTGTTGCCGCCCTGGTGGCGCTCCTTCTGTTCGGCGAGCCGCTGCTTCAGCGTCTCCATCAGCTTCTCGAAGCCGCCGAGCGCCTGGATCTTCGCCTTCTCCTCCTCGGTCAGGAACCGTTCGGCGAGTTTCCTGAGCCATTCTTCGGGGATCTCGGCCTCGGTCGCTTCCGACATCAGGTCGAGGCCCTTGAAGACGTGGCCGAAGACACGATCGAACTTGTCGAGGAACTTCTCGTCCTTGACCAGACAGACGCGGGCGAGATGGTAGAAATCCTCCACCCGCTTCTCCGCCAGATCCTTCTCCAACGCCTCCATGAGCGTCAGATATTCCCGCAAGGAAACGGGAATCCCGGCCGACTTCAGTTCGGTGAAGAAGGTGATGAACATGGGGTCTCCGGGCGGCGAGCAGGCGAGGACGATCATCACGTTGATGGCGAGAGAGGGCAACAGGCAGTCTTTACAATGCCCCAAAACACGACCTAAAGTTTGCGCCCCACGTATTTGCACCGTCGGAGACACAAGCATGGCAGGCGCATCCCAAAAGAAAAAGAGAAGAACACAAGAGGAAATATTCCTCGACTGCCTATCATTACTGACAAAAGATGATCAGTCCTTGATTCCCAATGCGACATTGAAAGAAAAACTCGGCTGGGACGACGATAAATACAAAGAAATAAAGGCACGCCTAACCAAATCCAAGCTAGTCATTGTAGGCCAAGGCCATGGCGGAAAAATTGGGCTCGCAAAGCAATTAAACGAAAAAGCCCTAAAATTATTTGTATCATATAGTCACATTGACGATGATTACAAGACAGAATTATTGAAGCATCTAAATCCACTAAAAAGATTAAAGTTAATAGAATCTTGGAGTGATCAAAAAATACTCCCAGGCGACAAAATTGATGAGAAAATAAAGAGCGAACTAAAAACATCTGATATAATATTACTTTTGATTAGCATTGACTATCTTAATTCATATTATTGCGTGGAGGTAGAGATGGAGGAAGCGATAGAGCGACACAAAACGGGGAAATCAAGAGTTATACCAATAATCATAAGAAGTTGTATGTGGCAAAACATGCCTTTCGCAGAATTGAAAGCGCTACCTCATGATGCAAAGGCGGTCAGCAAGTGGCAGGATCGAGATGATGCCCTTGTTTCTGTCGCCGAGGGAATAAAGATAGTTGCTGAAGAAATACTTGAATCAAAATAGTAAATCACGGAACGAGGGCAGGCTCATCTAGGCAGGGAGAGGTGACATCAATTCACCTCCCCCACCCTCACCACCCGGCAGAAATCCGCCGCCAGCGTCGCGACATGCGCGCGGAAGATCTCTTCCGCCGGGATGATCCCGCCGCCGAGCGCGTCGGGGAGGTCGGAGCAGTCGCAGGCGTCCGCCACCATCACCATCTCCCAGCCCATGTTGGCGCCGGTGCGGATGGTGGTCGAGACGCACATGTCGGCCGCCCAGCCGAAGCAGACGACGCGTTTCGCCCTGAGCCGGCGCAGACGCAGGTCGAGATCCGTGCCGATGAAGGCGGAATTGACCGACTTCACCACCAAGGCCTCGCCCTCGCGCGGCTCGAAGCCGGGGCGCAGCGCGTAGCCCTCGTGGCCGGGGCGGAACCAGCTCTCCGGCTCGACCGAGGCATGCTGCACATGGACGATCGGCAGCCCCTTCTCGCGCCACAGCGCGAGGAGTTTCAGCCCGTTGGCGTCGAGCGCCGGATTGCCGCGGCGCGGCCGGCCGGGCAGGTCGATCGCCTTCTGCATGTCGATGGGAAGAAGCACGGCGCCGTCGAAGTCGAACATGGGGATCTCCTCGTCTCGCACGAAGACTAGCGCGGCCCGCGCCCCACGGCGACCGTCCGCGTGCAGGGCAGACGCGCCCCTTCCCCTCGCCCCTTCCCCTCGCACCACCGCCGCGCCATGTTGGCCGGACGACGCTCAAGGGAACCGCCATGCGCCAGCTCGCCCCTCTCCTCCTCGCCAGCCTCATCGCCGGCACGCCCGCTGCCGCCGCCTCGCTGCCGGCGGTCGAGGGGACGCGCGGCATGGTCGTCTCGGCCGATGCGCTGGCGTCCGCGGTCGGACGCGACATCCTGGCGGCGGGCGGCAATGCGGTCGATGCGGCGGTGGCGATCGGCTATGCGCTGGCGGTCGTCGATCCCTGTTGCGGCAACATCGGCGGCGGCGGCTTCCTGACGCTGCGGCTCGCCGACGGCACGGCGTATTTCCTCGACTTCCGCGAGACCGCGCCGGCGTCGGCCCATGCCGACATGTATCTCGACCCGGGCGGGTNNGGCGTGCCCGGCACCGTCGCCGGGCTCGACCATGCGCTGACCCACTGGGGCACGCTGCCGCGCGACAGGGTCATGGCCCCGGCGATCCGGCTCGCCCGCGAGGGCTTCGTCGTCGGCCGCGCCCGCGCCGACATCCTCGCCCGCGGCACCCCGC
>DBMN01000110.1 GCA_002298965.1 Rhizobiales bacterium UBA697
AGCGCCGCGCCGAGCGGCGGCGCCGGGATCGCCGGGGCGGCGGTGCGGGCGCGGATCGTCTCGATCAGCGCATGTTTCCAGGCGAGGCGCTGCATCTGCCATGTGCCGAGCCCGGCGAGGATGCCCGAGACGAGGAGCGTCGCGGCGCCCGCCATCCACCGACCGCGGTTGGTCATGGCCGATCCTCCTCGGCGCTGGTCCTCATGCGGCCTTCGACGGCCTTGTTCTTCCATTGCAGCGCGACGGCGAGCGCCTTCACGGGGCGCAGCAGCACGAGCGACAGGCCGATCACCGACGGCACCCACAGCACCGCGTGGACCCAGTAGGGCGGGGNNGCCGCCGTGACGACGACGGCACCGACGATCAGGATGACGAAGACCGCCGGCCCGTCGCCGGTGTCGGCGCGCTTCAGATCCTGCCCGCAGACCGCGCAGGCCGGCGCCACCGCCAGCCAGCCCGCAAACAGCCGACCCTCCCCGCAACGCGGGCAGCGTGCGAGGAGGACGGTGCGCAGGAGCGACGGCGCGGAGGCCGGCCGGTCGGCGGGATCGAGGGTCAATCGGTGTTCCTCAATGGGCTCCGACGATGCCGCGGCCGAGCACGTAGACCACGACGAAGAGGAACAGCCAGACCACGTCGACGAAGTGCCAGTACCAGGTCGCCGCCTCGAAGCCGAAGTGCTGCTTCGGCGTGAAGTGTCCCTTCTCGGCGCGGATCAGGCAGACCGCCAGGAAGATCGTACCGACGATGACGTGGAAGCCGTGGAACCCGGTCGCCATGAAGAAGCTCGCGCCGTAGATCGAGCCGGAGAAGCCGAAATGGGCGTGGGCATATTCGTAGGCCTGCAGGCAGGTGAAGAGCATGCCGAGCACCACGGTCGCGGCGAGCCCCTGGCGGAAGCCGGCGCGGTCGTCGTCGATCAGGGCGTGATGGGCCGCCGTCACCGTGGTGCCGGAGAGCAGCAGGATCAGCGTGTTGAGCAGCGGCAGGTGCCACGGGTCGAAGGTCTCGACCCCGTGCGGCGGCCACACGCCGCCGGTGAAGGCGGCGCGCAGATACTGATTGGCCTCGCCGGGGAAGAGCGCCGCGTCGAACCACGCCCAGAACCAGGCGACGAAGAACATCACCTCCGAGGCGATGAACAGGATCATGCCGTAGCGCAGGTGGAGGCCGACGACCGGCGTGTGATGGCCGGCATGGGCCTCCGACACCACGTCCGCCCACCACGAGCCCATGGCGTAGAGCAGCAGGACGAAGCCGGCGAGGAAGATCCACGGATTGGCGATGTCGACGCCGCCGATCGCCAGGTGCTCGCCCATCCGCCAGCGGAAGAGGCCGATCGCGCCGATCGCCGTGACCAGCGCCGCGAAGGACGTCACCAGCGGCCAGGGGCTCGGGTCGACGATGTGGTAGGCGTGATTGCGGGCGTGGGCGTCAGCCATGGCCGTCTTCCCTCGGTTGGGTCGTCGTCTCGGGTGGGCGTTTCCCCTGCTCGGCGGCGCGCTGCGGCTCGCCGACGGGGAAGAACGAGTAGGAGAGCGTCAGCGCGGAGAGCCCGGCGACGTTCTTGTCGGTGTCGATGTCGCGGTCGACCCAGAAGGTCACCGGCGCCTCCAGCACCTCGCCCGGCTTCAGCGTCTGCTCCTCGAAGCAGAAACAGGCGAGCTTCATGAAATGCGGCGCGGCGAGCGCCGGCGTCACGTTGAAGGCGGCGACGCCGCGCTGGACTTGGGTCGACGTGTTCTCGATGCGGAAATTGACCGTGACCGTCTCGCCGAGCGGCACCGTCACCGTGCTCTTCTCGGCATGGAAC
The DNA here is from genome assembly GCA_002298965.1 of Rhizobiales bacterium UBA697. GTDB lineage: Bacteria > Pseudomonadota > Alphaproteobacteria > Rhizobiales > Ancalomicrobiaceae > Pinisolibacter. Next base: position 1,814 of record DBMN01000110.1, read on the forward strand.
GACCAGGTCAGCGCGCCACGCACGTTGGTGTCGAAGCGCACCTCGATCGGCCGTCCCGGTGCCTCGGTCGGTGCGGCGGTGGCGACGAGCGGCGTACCGCCGTAGCCGGTGGTGGCGCAGAACCAGCGATAGAAGGGCACGGCGGCGAAGGCGGCACCGAGCATGACCACGGCGAGGCCGGCGGCCGCGATCCCGACGCGTCCGTTGGCCTTCGCCGCTCTCGCCCGATCGTCCGCCGCGCCGGTCATCCCGTGACCCCCGGCAGCCGGAGGCCGAGCTTGGCCAGCGTCACGACGTAGAACAGCACGACGAGCCCGGCGAGCACGACGCCGAGGGCGATGTTGCGGGCACGTCGCGCCGAGAGTTCGGCAGCGGTCGGCTCGTGGAAGAAGCGGCGGGGATATCCGGTCGGTGCGTTCATGGGGTGGCCCTCAGGCGAAGAGGCGTTCGGCCGCGATCGCCGCGAAGAGCGCCGCCAGCCACAGGATGGAAAAGGCGAAGAGCCGGCCGCAGGCCTGCCGTCCCGCAGCCCCTTCGCGACGGGTGAAGACCAGCGCCGCCAATCCGACGAAGAGCGCGCCGCCGATCCCGGCGACGAGGCCGTAGGCGAGGCCGGCGAGACCGAGGGCGAAAGGCGCCAGCGACACCGGCAGCATCAGCACGGCATAGGCGAGGATCCGCCGTCGCGTCGCGGCCGTTCCGGCGACGACCGGCAGCATCGGCACGCCGGCGCGCATGTAGTCCTCGGACTTGAGCAGCGCCAGCGCCCAGAAGTGCGGCGGCGTCCAGAAGAAGATCACGGCGAAGAGCAACACCGGCAGAAGCGCGATCGACCCGGTCGCCGCCGCCCAGCCGACGACCGGCGGCAGGGCGCCGGCCGCGCCGCCGATGACGATGTTTTCGACCGTCCGCCGCTTCAGCCACATCGAATAGACGACGACATAGTAGAAGATCGTGAAGGCGAGCAGGAAGGCGGCGAACCAGTTGGCCGAGAGCCCGAGCAGCAACACCGAGCCGACCGACAGGACCATGCCGAAGGCGAGCGCCTGATCGGCCGTGATGCGGCCGGCGGGGATCGGCCGGTTCTTCGTCCGGCTCATCACCGCGTCGATGTCGGCGTCCCACCACTGGTTCAGCGCGCCCGACGCCCCGGCCCCGAGCGCGATGGCGAAGACCGAGACCGCGTCGATGAGCGGATGGGCGGCGTGGGGCGCCACGATCATGCCGACCAGCGCGGTGAAGACCACGAGCGACATGACGCGCGGCTTGAGCAGGGCGAAATAGTCGCCCGGCGTCGCCGTCGAGAGCCGCGTCGCCGTCGAGAGCCGTGCGGGGCTCGAAAGGCCGATGTCGGTCATGGTCGCACTCCTCGGATGGGGTCGGCGGGGGCGGAGCCTCGCGGCCCCGTCGCCGGCGTTCTCAGTGTTCGGCGTCCTCGGCGATGACCGGCAGGGTGTCGAACTGGTGGTAGGGCGGCGGCGAGGAGATCGTCCATTCGAGCGTCGTCGCGCCGACGCCCCACGGATTGTCGCCCGCCGGGATCTTGTCGCGGAACGCCTTCCACACGCCGAAGAAGAAGATCAGCACCGAGAGCCCCGAGATGTAGGAGCCGTAGGACGAGATCTGGTTCCACCCCGCATAGGCGTCGGGATAGTCGACGTAGCGGCGCGGCATGCCGGCGAGGCCGAGGAAGTGTTGCGGCATGAAGATCATGTTGACGCCGATGAAGGCGATCCAGAAGTGCGTCTGACCGATGACTTCCGAATACATGTAGCCGCTCATCTTCGGGAACCAGTAGTACCAGGCCGCGAAGATCGCGAAGACGGCACCGAGCGACAGCACGTAGTGGAAGTGGGCGACGACGTAGTAGGTGTCGTGCAGCACCCGGTCGAAACCGGCGTTGGAGAGCTGCACGCCGGTGACGCCGCCGATGGTGAAGAGGAAGATGAAGCCGATGGCGAAGACCATCGGCGTCTTGAACTCGATCGAGCCGCCCCACATCGTGGCGATCCACGAGAAGATCTTCACGCCCGTCGGCACCGCGATCACCATGGTGGCGGCGACGAAATAGGCCTGGGTGTCGACGTCGAGACCGACCGTGTACATGTGGTGCGCCCACACCACGAAGCCGACGACGCCGATCGCCACCATCGCATAGGCCATGCCGAGATAGCCGAAGACCGGCTTCTTCGAGAAGGTCGCGACGATGTGGGAGATGATGCCGAAGCCCGGCAGGATCAGGATGTAGACCTCGGGGTGTCCGAAGAACCAGAACAGGTGCTGGAACAGGATCGGATCGCCGCCGCCCTCCGGCTTGAAGAAGGCCGTGCCGAAGTTGCGGTCGGTGAGCAGCATGGTGATGCCGCCCGCCAGAACCGGCAGCGACAGCAGGAGCAGGAAGGCCGTCACCAGCACCGACCAGGCGAACAGCGGCATCTTGTGCAGCGTCATGCCCGGGGCGCGCATGTTGAGGATGGTGGTGATGAAGTTGATCGCGCCGAGGATCGACGAGGCGCCGGCGATGTGCAGCGACAGGATGGCGAAGTCCATCGCCGGTCCCGGCTGGCCGGTCGACGACAGCGGCGGATAGATCGTCCAGCCGCCGCCGACGCCGTTGGCGCCGGGCGGTCCTTCGACGAACATCGACAGGACGAGCAGCGTCAGCGCCGGCGGCAGCAGCCAGAACGAGATGTTGTTCATCCGCGGGAAGGCCATGTCCGGCGCGCCGATCATGATCGGCACGAACCAGTTGGCGAAGCCGCCGATCAGCGCCGGCATCACCATGAAGAAGATCATGACGAGGCCGTGCGCCGTGGTGAAGACGTTGAACGTGTGCGGATCGGTGAAGATCTGCATGCCCGGGTTCTGCAGCTCCATGCGGATGGCGATGGAGAGCGCCCCGCCGACGACGCCCGAGAGCATCGCGAAGATCAGGTAGAGCGTGCCGATGTCCTTGTGATTGGTCGAGAACAGCCAGCGCCTGATGCCCTTCGGCGGCCCGTGATCGGCGTGGGCTCCGGCATGACCGTGTCCGGTCGCATCATCAATCGATTTGAAGTCGGAATGGGTATCGACGACGGCCATGAGGGCCTCCCTTTCGGGAACGGACGGGCGGGGTTCAGCGGGCGGCGAGGCGCAGGCGCGCTTCGTCGGCCTCGATCAGGGCGGCGAGCCGGGCGCGCGCCGCGTCGAGATCCTTGCGGGCGGTCTCCGACCAGGCCGCATATTGCTCGGCCGTGACGACGCGGACCGCGATCGGCATGAAGGCATGGTCGCGGCCGCAGAGTTCCGAGCACTGGCCGTAGAAGACGCCGGTCTTGTCGGCCTTGAACCAGCTCTCGTTGAGCCGGCCCGGCATGGCGTCCATCTTCACGCCGAAGGACGGCATCGCCCAGGAATGGATCACGTCGGCGGCGGTGATCTGGAGGCGCACGACCTTGCCGGCCGGCACGATCACCTCGTTGTCGACCGCCAGCAGGCGCGGCTGCTTCGCCGGATCCTTGCGATCCTCGTCCTTCAGCATCACCGCGTCGAAGGCGACCGGCTTCTGCTTGTCGGAGACGAGGTCGGAATATTCGTAGCCCCAGTACCACTGGTAGCCCGTCACCTTGATCGTGACGTCGGCCGGCGGGATCACCATCTCCTCGTAGAGCAGACGGAACGACGGGATCGCCAGCGCCACCAGGATCAGGATCGGCACGACGGTCCAGGCGACCTCGAGGCCGGTGTGATGGGTGGTGCGCGAGGGCGTCGGATTGGCCTTGGCGTTGAACTTGACCACCACCGCCACCAGCAGCGCCAGCACGAACAACGTGATCGGGATGACGATCCAGAAGGTGAAGGCGGCGAAGCCGTGGATGTGTTGATGGACGATCGTGTTGGGCGCCTGCATGCCGATCTGCCACGGCTCGGCGCGCCCGTCGGCGAGAGCCGGGGCGGCGAACACGGGCAGAGAGAGCAGCGCGGCCGCGAGCGACCGAATGCGGAACGGCGGAACCTTCGTCGAAGTCATCGTTCGACACCCCCCTTCCCGACGGTTCGTCGCCCTCCCGTCCGAGGGCGACGTCCGTCTGCGTCCTTCATCGTTGTTGCCGCCGCTTCCCCTCGAAGCGTCGGCGGATCCGGGGTCCGCGCGCCCCTGAGGGCGCCGATCCCGGATGCCTCGATCGAGCCGGAAGACGCGCGGCTCCAATCGATTAGATAGACTACGCCCGAAGTTCGACGAGTGGCAATGGCCTTCTACGGATTTACCCGTACGCAGCGGCAACAGGGTTTCCACCGCGGCAACGCGCCGTCGCGAACGCTCACGGAACCGCCACGATCGCGGGCGACAAGGGGCCGCCCCACTGGCGCAGGCCCCCCGCGTCGGGCAACGTGGGCGAACCTTTTGACGTCGATTCGCGGACCCTTCCGCGACACGAGGAGAGACGAAGCATGACCGTGATGCCGGCCGGATGGATCGTCCGTCGCGCCGCCGCCCTTTCGGGCGCGGTGCTGGCCCTGGGCCTCGCGACCGCCGCCCCCGCCTTTGCCCAGGGCGCGGTGAAGTCCGCCCACGGCGACTGGCAGGTGCGTTGCGACACCCCGCCGGGCGCCAAGGCCGAGCAGTGCGCGCTGGTGCAGAACGTCACCGCCGAGGACCGTCCCAACGTCGGCCTGTCGGTGATCGTGCTGAAGACCGCCGACAAGAAGCAGCGGATTCTCCGCGTGCTCGCGCCCCTCGGCGTGCTGCTGCCCTCGGGCCTCGGCCTGAAGATCGACCAGACCGACATCGGCCGCACCCCCTTCGTGCGCTGCTTGCCCAACGGCTGCGTGGCGGAAGTGGTGATGGACGACAAACTGCTCGAGCAGCTCAAGGCCGGCACCAACGCCACCTTCATCGTCTTCCAGACCCCGGAAGAGGGCATCGGCATCCCGATCGCCCTCAAGGGCTTCGGCGAAGGCTTCGACAAGTTGCCGTGAGACGGCGCGCGTGTCCCGCGCCGCGATACGAGCGATTTCGAAGGGCGGTGCCGCGAGGCGCCGCCCTTTTTCATGTGTTCTGCAACCGAAAGGATACGGTTTGCCGGTCATATCGCATGTGGCGCGCGATCCTCGCCGCCGACCGACGAACGATCGGAGCGATCCCATGCTGAGACGCGGTTTCCTCCTCGGCCTCCCGAGCCTCGCGCTGGCCCTCGCCGGCTGCGGGTCGCGCCCGCGCAACGTGGTCTATCGCTTCACGCTCGAGGTCGAGACGCCGGAAGGCATCCGGACGGGATCGAACCTTCTCGACCTCGGCATCAGTGAAAACGACGGTCTGTTGAAAGGCCTCTCTCCGGCGGCCCTCAGTGTCTGGGTCGGCGGCGAGGCGACGGTCGTCGATCTCGGCCCGCGTGGTCTCCTCTTCTGCCTGTTGTCGCGCGACGTCGATCGCAAGGGAAGCCTCGATCAGGACGATATGTTCGGAGAACTTCTTCCGAAACGGGCCCCGCCGGGGGTCTACGCCAACGATTTGGAGCGGGACCGCGCGTTGCTCCGGACGCCATATTGGCGGCACGTCGACCAGGTGAATGCGGAAAAGCCGACGGTGGCGGTGCCGATCGGACGGCTGCCGCGTCTGGTGCGGTTCCGCGATCTCGCCGATCCCTTTTCTGTGGAGACGATCGACCCACGGAACTTGGCGGCCGCCTTCGGCGCGGGCGTCGTCCTCGTCGGCGCCACCATGACGATCACCGAAGGCAAGGCCACGCGGGGGATCGAGAAGATCCTGCCGTGGGTGACGAAACTCGAAGGGGCGATCGGGAAAGAAATCAAAGCCGATTACTGGTCTCCCCTCGGTCAAATCAATGATGGTTCTTTCAGAAGGCGTTGGTCATGACGGACACGTCGAACTCCGACTTGATGTTGGCCATTCTGGCGATGGATGCCGGTGAGCAGGCGGCGTGACGGCGCCGGGACGTGATCGGGGTTCTCCCTCCCTCCGCTCTCGCCATCCGCCCCGTCGCGCCCTAGATTGACCGGACGAACCGCATCGCTCCGGAGTATCCCCCGCCCATGGCCGCGACCGACAAGACCGATCTCTTCGCCCTTTCCGGCCTCGATCCGGAGGTGGCGCGGCGCATCACGAGCGCGGCGCTCGACGGGGCAGACGACGGCGAGCTCTATGTCGAATATGCCCAGTCGGAGGCGCTGACCTTCGACAACGGCCGCCTCAAGGGCGCCTCCTTCAACACCTCTCAAGGCTTCGGCCTGCGCGCCGTCACCGGCGAGCTGACCGGCTTCGCCCATTCCGGCGAGATCTCGGAAGCCGCGCTGCGTCGCGCCGCCGATGCCGTCTCCGCCGTGCGCGGCGGTCGCGCCGGCACCTGGGCCGATGCGCCGAGCCTCACCAACACCCGCCTCTACACCGACGAGAACCCGATCGGCGCGCCGAGCTTCGACGAGAAGGTGAAGCTGCTCGCCGAGATCGACGCCTATGCGCGGGCAGCCGACCCGCGCGTGCGTCAGGTCACCGCCTCGCTCGCCGCCACCTGGTCGGTGGTCGAGATCCTGCGGCCGGACGGATACCGCGTCCGTGACGTCCGCCCGCTCGTCCGCCTCAACGTCTCGGTGGTGACCGGCGACGGCGATCGGCAGGAGGCCGGTTCCCACGGTTTCGGCGGCCGCGAGGGCTTCGCCCGCTTCGTCTCGCCCGACCGCTGGCGCCATGCCGTCGACGAGGCGCTGCGCCAGTCGCTGGTCAATCTCTCGGCGGTGCCGGCGCCCGCCGGGACCTTCGACGTGGTCCTCGGCCCCGGCTGGACCGGCGTGCTGCTGCACGAGGCGGTCGGCCACGGTCTCGAGGGCGACTTCAACCGCAAGAAGACCTCGGCCTTCGCCGGCCTGATGGGCGAACGCGTCGCGGCACCCGGCGTGACGATCGTCGACGACGGCACGCTGCCCAACCTGCGCGGTTCGCTCTCCTTCGACGACGAGGGAACGCCGACGTCGTCGACCACGCTGATCGAGGACGGCATCCTCGTCGGCTACATGCAGGACCGCCAGAACGCCCGCCTGATGGGTGTCGCCCCCACCGGCAACGGCCGCCGCCAGTCCTATGCGCACCAGCCGCAGGTACGCATGACGAATACATACATGAAGGCCGGCGAGATGGACCCGGCCGAGATCCTGTCGTCGGTGAAGGACGGCATCTATGCCGTCAACTTCGGCGGCGGTCAGGTCGACATCACCTCCGGCAAGTTCGTCTTCGAATGCACCGAGGCCTACCGCATCGAGGGCGGCAGGATCGGCCCGGCGGTCAAGGGCGCCATGCTGATCGGCAACGGCGCCGACGCGCTGACCCGGGTCCGCATGATCGGCAACGACCTGATGCTCGACCCCGGCATCGGCACCTGCGGCAAGGGCGGCCAGGGCGTGCCGGTCGGCGTCGGTCAGCCGACGCTGCGCCTCGACGGCATCACCATCGGCGGCACGCGGGTCTGACCCGGAGGGCGGGTTCGTCGCGGGCCTCCCGATTGCCCCGAGATGATCCCGCCGTCGCCTTCTCGTCGCCACATCGGCTGGCCAGTCTTCCCCCGTCGGCACGTCGGCGGGGGTCTCGCTTCGCGGTGCCGAAATCCGATCATTCTGCCGGGAGCGGGCTCATGGCCGTCGACGCGGGCGTCGCGCGCATCGCCTCCACCATCCCTTTCGCCGCGCCGCTGATCCTGATCGGCGCGGCGATGGTGATGGTGCCGATCTTCAAGCGTCTCGGCCTCGGTTCGGTACTGGGCTATCTCGCCGCCGGCATTCTCGTCGGCCCGGCCGTCTTCGGCTTCTTCGACGACGCCGCCGAGATCATGCACTACGCCGAACTCGGCATCGTGCTCTTCCTCTTCCTGATCGGCCTGTCGCTGAAGCCGTCGCGGCTGTGGGCGATGCGGCGCGACATCTTCGGCCTCGGCCTCGCCCAGATCGTGGCGACGGCGGCGGCGATCGCCGGCTTCGGCATCCTGATGTTCGATCTGCCGTGGAAGGGTGCGCTGGTCGCCGGCGCCGGCCTCGCGCTGTCGTCGACGGCGCTGGTGATGCAGCTGCTCGAGGAGAAGAACGAGACGCAGAGCGCCTTCGGCCGCAAGGCCTTCGCCATCCTGCTGATGCAGGATCTGGCGATCGTGCCGCTGCTGGCGCTGCTGCCGCTGCTCTCCCCCCAGCCGGTGCTCGGGGGCACCGGTTTCCTCCGCGCGCTCGTCGAGGTGCTCGGCGCCGTGGCCGTCGTCGTGGCGGTCGGCCGCTGGCTGCTCAATCCGCTCTTCCGCATGCTGGCGGCGGCCGGCGCCCGCGAGATCATGACGGCGGCGGCGCTCTTCGTGGTCATCGGGGCGGCGAGCCTCGTCTCGCTGGTCGGCCTGTCGATGGCGACGGGCGCCTTCCTCGCCGGCGTGATGCTGGCGGAATCGAACTTCCGCAATCAGCTCCAGGTCGACATCGAACCCTTCCGCGGCCTGCTCCTCGGTCTGTTCTTCATGTCGGTCGGCATGACCATCGACGTCGGCGTGGTCGGCCGCTGGTGGGACCAGATGCTCGAGGGCCTCTTCGCCCTCGTCCTGGTCAAGATCGGCGTCCTGTGGGCGATCGCCCGCCTCGCCCGGGTGCCGCGGGTCGACGCCGTCCGCGTCGCCTTCGTGCTGGCCCAGGGCGGCGAGTTCGGCTTCGTGCTCTATTCCGCCGCGGTCGGCGCCGGCGTCATGCCGAAGGAGCTCGGCTCGGTACTGATCACCGTCGTCACCTTCTCGATGGCGTTGACGCCGCTGGTGGTCGCCGCCGGCAACGTCCTGCTCGGCCGCAAGAAGCCCGTGCCGGCGATGGAGGAGGACTACTCGCAGGCCGACGGCACGGTGGTGCTGATCGGTTTCGGGCGCTTCGGTCAGATCCTGTCGCAGATGCTGCTCGCCGAGGGCATCGACCTGACGATCATCGACAAGGACCCGTCGATGATCCGCTCGGCCGGCCGTTTCGGCTTCCGCATCTTCTACGGCGACGGCACCCGCCTCGACGTGCTGCGCTCGGTCGGCGCGGATCGGGCCCGGGTGGTCGTCGTGGCGACCGAGAACCCGGCGGTCACCAACCGCATCGTCGAGCTGGTCAAGGCCGAGTTCCCGCTCGCCCGCGTCCATGCCCGCGCCTTCGACCGCGCCCATGCGCTCGAACTGCTCGATCGCAACGCCGACTTCCTGGTGCGCGAGACCTACGAATCGGCGGTTCTCGCCGGCCGCGAGACGCTCCAGGCCCTCGGCATCGACGCCGAGCGCGCCGCCGCGATCGAGGAGGACGTCCGCCGCCGCGACCTGACCCGGCTCGCCCTGCAGCAGACCGACGGCCTCTTCGCCGGTGCCGCCATGGTCCACCAGCGCACCCCGCCGCAGCCCGAACCGCTGGAGCCGCCGCGTCGGCCGGCGCGGGCGCTGTCGGAAGAGACCCGCGATGTCGCGGAGCCTGACGCGGTGTCGGAGCCCGAGACTCGTCTGGTCAGTGGTATTTGAGCAACAGACCCCCGGTGATTGCCCCTTCGTCGACAAGGTTACCTTGCGCGCGTCGATAGGGGATTCACAGAGCGACCGAACGTGCTAGATTCCGATTCGCAACACATTCCAGGGGGATTACCCATGAAGACCGTTCGTATCGTCGTTCTCGCCCTCGTCGCCGCTGCCGGCCTGTCCGTCGCCGGTTGCGCCAAGGCCCCGGCTCCGGCTCCGGCCGTCGTCAAGGGCTGATGCTCGTGGGCGAAACGGGTTCGGGCACTCGCCCGGCCCCGTGACGCGACGACATTGCTTTCGGAAGAGCGGTACCGGCGACGCCGGTGCCGCTCTTTTCGTTTCGGCGGCTCTCTTCGTCCATGCGGCCGGCGGATCGCGCCGCGCGGCCCACCGGCGGCGCTTCGCCGTCTCGAGAGGTGACGCGACCGCGTCTTGCCGCTAGGATGGGTCTTCGACTTCTCAGGACGCGACCACCGACATGAACCGTTTCGAGCCCTCCCGCCGCGGCGGCGAAGCCCAGATCCGTTACCTCGACGGCGATTTCCAGATCATCTCCAACGGTTCCCACGTCGTCTGCGCCGTGACCGGGGCGACGATCCCGCTCGACGAGCTGCGCTACTGGAACGTCGATCGCCAGGAGCCCTACGTCGACGCCGAGGCCTCGCTGCGTCGTCACCTGCAGATCGCCGGCCGCAGCTGAGGCCGCGCAACCGTCAGCGCGTCGGTGAACCGGCCGGGCCGAGCGCCGCGGCGATCAGATGCGCCAGCCGCATCTCGTCGTCGAAGACGAGGCCGATCTCCACCACCCGGATCTTCGCGGCGAGCCGTGCCAGCGGCCCCTGGCCGCGCACCAGCCTGACCGCGTCCTTGGCCGTGGTGGCGAGATCGCCGTCGACGGCGGTGGCGCGGCGGATCAGGTCGGCCGCCTCCTCGCCGGTGAAGACGTGATGATCGGGGAAGGCGACGAAGTCGGCGACCAGCGCGCCGCAGGCCTCGAGCGTTGCGGCGAACTTGGCCGGCCGGCCGATGCCGGCGAAACCGACGATGCGTCGACCCTTGACCACTTCCGGATTGCGCGCCGCGAGCCGCGCCGTCAGGACCGGAATGCCGGCCTCCGTCGCGCCGGCGATCAGCCCCTCGGTGGTCGGGTGGATGCCCTCGCCGTTGTCGACGACGATCAGCGCGTCGGTCCGGGCGAACTGCACCTCGAGCGGCGCGCGGAGCGGCCCCGCCGGCATCACCCGGGCATTGCCGAGGCCGGAGGCGCGATCGACCACCACCAGCGACAGATCCTTGGCGAGCCGCGGGTTCTGGAAGCCGTCGTCGAGGATGACCAGGCTCGCCCCCGCCCGCTCCGCCTCGCGCGCGCCGGCCAGACGATCGCGGGCGACGATCGTCGGGGCGACGCGGGCATGCAGCAGCGCCTCGTCGCCGACGTCGCCGGCGCCGTGGCGGGCGAGATCGACCAGGATCGGGCCGCGTTCACGTCCGCCGTAGCCGCGGGTGACGACGAAGGGCGCGAGACCCGCCTCGCGCGTCAGGCGGACGATGTGGTCGACCGTCGGCGTCTTGCCGGCGCCGCCGACCGTGTAGTTGCCGACCGCGATCACCGGAATGCCGACCCGGCCGACCGGCGGCCGCATCATGCGTGCGCCGGTGATCGCACCGTAGAGGGCGGCGAGCGGCGTCAGCACCCGTGTCAGCGCGCAGTCTTCGGCCCAGATCCGCGCGTGCCAACGGTTCATGCCGCCGGCTCCCGTTTCCGCGCCGCCTCGAGCACCGGCGCCAGCGCGTCGAGCGTGCGGCCGAGCGCGCCGGTCGACCGGTCGACGACCGAGCGCGCGGCGCCGGCGATGGTCTCGCGATGCTCGCGTGTCGCCTGGAGGTCGAGGATCGCGGCGGCGAGATCGGCCGCCCCGTCGATCGTCACGGCACCGCCGCAGGCGTCGAGATCGGCATAGATTTCCGCGAAATTGTGGGTCGACGGCCCGTGCAGCACGACACAGTCGAGCCGCGCCGGCTCGATCGGGTTCTGCCCGCCGCGCGGCGTCACCGAACCGCCGACGAAGGCCATCGGCGCCAGCCGGTAGACGAGGCCCATCTCGCCGATCGTGTCGGCGAGATAGATGTCGGTGCCGGGCCCCGGCAGCTCGCCGCGCGAGCGCGAGGCGACCGCCAGACCGAGATCGGCGAGATCGGTCCTGAGCGCGTCGCCGCGTTCGGGATGGCGCGGCGCGATCACCGTGAGGATGCGCGGCAGACGCTGGCGGACGATGCGATGCGCCTCCGCCGCCATCAGTTCCTCGCCCGGATGGGTCGAGGCCGCGGCCCAGGTCGGGCGTTGGCCGATCACCCCCATGAGGCGCGCCAGCTCGCGCGGGTCGTGGCCGAGCGCGGCGCCGTCGAACTTGAGATTGCCGGTGACGACCGTCTGGTCGACGCCGAGGGCCTTCAGCCGTTCGGCGTCGCCCTCGCCCTGCGCCAGCGCGCCGTCGAGCCGGCCGAACAGCGCCCGCGCGATGCCGTCGAGCCGCGCCCAGCGGCGATGCGAACGCTCCGACATGCGGGCGTTGACCAGCACCAGCGGGATGCCGCGCCGCCGCAGCCGATCGACCGTCGCCGGCCAGATCTCGGATTCGACGAAGAGCGCCGCGCCGGGGCGCCAGTGATCGAGGAAGCGGTCGATGTTGACGTCGACGTCGAGCGGCACGAACTGGTGGATGGCGCCGACCGGCAGGCGGTCGGCGGCGATCCGCGCCGAGGTCACGGTACCGGTCGTCGTCAGCACGACGAAGCCTTCCTGGGTCAGCCGCTCGACCAGCGGCAGCACGGCGACGGTCTCGCCGACGCTCGCGGCGTGGACCCACACCAGCGGTCCGCAGGGGCGCCGGCGTCGCGGACTGCCGAGCCGCTCGTGGCGGCGCGAGCGGTCTTCCTTGCCGTGGCGGGCGCGCCATTCCAGCACCAGCCCGAGCCCCGGCCGCAGGATACGGCCGGTCGCACGGTAGAGCGTCAAGGCGGCTTCGCCCAGCATGTCAGGCATCCTTGCCTCCGGCGATCTCGTAGGCGCGGCGGAAGAGGCGATCGAGTGTCTCGCCGAGTTCGCGACGTATGGTCTCGATCGTCGCCTCGTCGGCATCTTCGGGAACGTCGATCGGTTCGCCGAACACGACCACGAACCGTCCGAACGGCAAATTGAAGGCGGCGCGGTCCCAAGAGCGCATCCGCATGCGTCGCGAGGTGACGGCGGCGATCGGAAGGATCGGCGCGCCGGAGCGCCGGGCGATCTGCACGATACCCTCGCCCGCCACCTTGCCGACCTTCGGCACGTCGGCGGTGATGGTGATGGCATAGCCCTCGCGCAGCATGCGGACCGCCTCGACGAAGCCGCGCACCCCGCCGCGCCGTGCGATTTCCGCGCCGTCGCGCCCGCCGGAGGCGCGGATCGTCGCCGCGCCGAGCTTCTCGGCCACCAGCGCGTTGAGGTCGCCGTCGCGCGAACGCGAGATCATCGCCGCGAGTTTCCACGTCTTCGTCGACGCGACGAAGGGGAACATGAAGTGCTCGCCGTGCCAGGTGGTGGCGATCAGGCCGCGCGGTTCGATCCGCTCGAAGAAGTCGGCGGGTTCCTGGATGCGGCGGCAGGTGCGGTTCACGAGACGGAAATAGGCGGCGATGAAGCCGGCGACGAAGCGGCGGAAGGCCGGCTTCTCGACGAGTTTCTTCAGCATGCCGACGCTCCCGGTTCACCCGGCCGAGCGGGTGCGAGCATGCTTCTCGTCACGGCGATCGGCGTCGCCGTGGTCATGTCGCGCATCATCGCTGGAATTCGCCCCCGAATTCGATTTCGGAGAGACTCCATAACGCCGATCTCTCGTCGCGTCATCCTCGGCATTCCAACAAGGTGCCGCTGCGACGAAATGCCGATCAGTGCTGGTGATCCGGGTCGAGCAGGCGGTGAAGGTGGACGATGAAGTAGCGCATGTGCGCATTGTCGACCGTCGATTGTGCCTTGGCCTTCCACGCGGTCTTGGCCGACTCGTAGTCGGGGAAGAGACCGACGAGATCGACCTTGGAGAGATCGCGGAATTCATGCCCGTCGAGGTTCTCGAGTTCGCCGCCGAGAACGAGGTGGGGCAGGGACTTCTTGGGTTTCGCGCTCATGTCGATCTACCGAACCGGAGGTGGGCCGAGCCCCGGCGTCGCGCCGACTGGATCGCTCAGTCCGCCAGACGTTCGAGCAGCGCGAGCGCGTCGTCGAAGAGATCCGGCGTGGCGGCGACCAGCGCCGGGTGGCGCGGGACGGGGCTGTTGTACTGCGGCGCTTCGCCGCGGCGATTGCAAAACCGCCCGCCGGCTTCATGCACCAACAGGTCGGCTGCCGCAAGATCCCAATCATGGGCATTGCCCGTTCCGTAGGCGACGTCGAGGCTGCCGTCGGCGACCGCGGCGATCCTCAGCGCCAGCGACGGAACGGTCCGCCGCGCGGCAAAGCCGATCTCGCGAACTTCCCGTCGCTCCAGATACTTGGAGGGTGCCCCGAGCCTCGCCCCGGCGAGCGACGTACGGCCCTCGACCCGCATGCGCCTGCCTTCGAGATGGGCACCGCGACCGGCGACCGCCGTCATCAGCCGACCCGTCGAAGGTTGCAGGAGCGCGGCGACGACCGGTCGCCCGTTCTCGACCACGGCGAGCGACACCGCCCAGTCCTCCTCGCCGCGCAGGTAGGCGCGGGTGCCGTCGATGGGATCGACGACGAAGACGCGGGTGCGTGCGAGGCGGGTCGGATCGTCGACCGATTCCTCCGACAGCCAGCCGTAGTCCGGCCGCGCCGTCCGCAGCATCTCGCCGAGCCGCCGGTCGACGGCGATGTCGGCCTCGCTCACCGGCGAGCCACCCTGCTTGTGCCAGACCTCGGGATCGCGCCGGAAATACCGCATCGCGATGGCGCCGGCCTCCAGGGCCGCCGCCTCGAGCAGGGCGAGATCCTCGGCGCGGTCTGGCTCAGCGTCCGGCAATGGTGAGGCCCTCGATCATCACGGAGGGCGCGGCGATGGCGAAACGGCTCTCGAGGTCGGAGCCCGGCACCAGCCGTGCGAACATGTCGGAGAGATTGCCGGCGACGGTGACTTCCGACACTGCCGGGCCGATCTCGCCCTTCTCGATCAGGAAGCCCGAGGCGCCGCGGGAATAGTCGCCGGTGATGCCGTTGACGCCCGAGCCGATCATGTCGGTGACGAGCAGGCCGCGATCGATCGAGGCGATCATCTCCTCGCGCGAGTGGCTGCCCGGCGTCAGCGTGACGTTGGTCGAGCCCGGCGACGGCGAACCTGTGCCGCGCGAGGCGCGCCCGTTGGAGACGAGGCCGAGCTCGCGCGCCGAGGCGCCGTCGAGCAGCCAGTCCTGCAGGATGCCGTCCTCGACCAGCGTCAGCGGCGCGCCCGCCACGCCCTCGCCGTCGAAGGGCCGCGAGGCGAGGCCGCGGACCTTGCGCGGATCGTCGAGGATGGTGATGCCCGGCGCGAAGACGCGGGCGCCGCGGCGATCCTTGAGGAACGAGGTCTTGCGGGCGATCGCCGCGCCGTTGATCGCCGAGACGAAGTGGCCGACGAGCCCGGTCGCCGCCCGCGGCTCCCAGATCACCGTGGCGGTGCCGGTCTCCATCTTGCGCGGCGCAAGGCGGGCGACGGCGCGCTCGCCCGCCCGACGGCCGACGAGTTCGGCCGGATCGAGATCGGCGCCGAAGATCTTCGACGAGGCGTCCCAGTCGCGCTGCATGCCCGTGCCGGTTCCGGCGACCGCCGAGACCGAGAGCGAATGCGAGGTGCGCAGCCAGCCGCCGGAGAAGCCGTGCGAGGTGACGAGCACCAGACCGGCGAGCGACCACGAGGCCGAGGCGCCGCCCGAGTTGGTGACGCCGGCAACCGCCCGCGCCGCGTCCTCGCAGGCGAGCGCCCGTGCCGTCAGCTCGGCCGCGTCGGGCGTCGACGGGTCGACCATGTCGAGATCGGCGATCTCGCGGGCGAGCATCGCCTCGTCGATCAGGTCGGCCCAGGGATCTTCCGGCGCGACGCGGGCCATGGCGACGGCGCGTTCGGCGAGAACGGTCGGATCGGAGAAGACGTTGGCGGAGACCGTGGCGGTGCGTCGGCCGACGAAGACGCGCAGACCGAAGTCGTCGCCCTCGGCGCGCTCGCTGTCCTCGACCGCGCCGAGCCGCACGCCCACCGACATCGACACGCCGCGCACCGCGACCGCGTCGGCCTTGTCGGCGCCGGCCTTCCGCGCCGCCTCCACCAGCCGCCGCGCGGCGGCCTCGAGGGCGGACTGGTCGAGCACGTCGGTCATGGAAGATCCCTCGGATGAAGCTGTGCCTTCGGGTTTAGGCGTCGAATCCGTCGGCGACAAGGGTGGCACGGCGCGCGCCTCCCGGCGAGACGGTCACGACTTTTCAACCGCGTTTCGTGACCGGCCGTAAACCCTATGCAGATCAACGGTTTTTCAACCGCGTTTCTTAAGCCGGTTCTGGGGGTCGGCGAGTCAATCTCCAGTCCAAGGCGAGGTTCTCGGCAGAAGAATCGAGACCCGCAGGAGGCTATCGTGAGGCATCGAGCCATGATGACCTCGAAGATCGGCAGCGATGTCGATCTTCGAGCCGGCGCAACCGTGCGCCTCGATCCGATGACGCTGCCGCAGCGGTTTCGCTACGACACGGGCGTCGATCCGCGCAGCGGCCGCCCGATGGGCGAGGCCGCGGTGATCCTCGAGGCATCGATGGTGCAGGTGTGCCGTCGCCTGCCCTCGGGCATCCCGATGGCGCTGCGTTTCCCGATGGCGGCCTTCGAAGGCGTCGCCGTCCGCATGAGCGTCGACCCGGCGCGGCCCGAGGCCGAACCGCGCGTCGTGCTGGAACTCCTTCACCGCGACCCGCATCTGTCGCTGCCGCTCTCCGTCGCCGACGATCTCGCCGACGTGGTGGCCGACTGGAAGGCCTGGTCGCGCGTCCTGATGCTGCCGAAGCTGGTGGTGGAAGCCGACGGCTCCTGGCATTCGGTCGAGACCCGCCTCGGCGCCGTCGAGATCGCCCCGGTCCGTCCGCGCCGTCGCCGCACGGTGCTGGCCGACCGCCGCCCCCGGTTCCTCACCCGCCGCAAGCCCGGCCTCGCCGGCCAGACGGTGGTGATCGAGAAGCACGAGATCTTCGGTCGCGACTGACCGAGGAGAAAACGAAGTCCCCCTGTCGACTTGACCCCGCGTCGCGACCCCGGCGTGGGGTCTTCTGCATTCAGAGCGCGCGCACGAGCCCGTCGAGGATCAGCCCGGCGAAGAACAGCGCGCCCGCCTCGCGGTTCGAGCGGAAGAGCGCGAGGCAGAGGTCGGGATCGTCGATGTCGAGGCGGACGACCTGCCGGCCGAGATGGGCGGCGAAGGCGGCGAGCCCGAGGAAGGCGAGGGGGCCGACGCCGGCGGAGAACAACGCCACCGCGAAGCAGACGATCGTTCCGCCGTAGAGCCCGCCGACCCAGATCCGCGTCTTCGCCCCGAACAGCAACGCCGTCGAGCGCACGCCGACCACGGCGTCGTCTTCCTTGTCCTGATGGGCGTAGATCGTGTCGTAGCCGATCGTCCAGGCGATGGCGCCGAGGTAGAGCGCGACCGGCGCGAGCGCCAGTTCGCCGCGCGCCGCCGCCCAGCCCATCAGCGCGCCCCACGAGAAGGCGAGGCCGAGGACCGCCTGCGGCCAGTCGGTGATCCGCTTGGCGAAGGGATAGGCCGCGACGATGCCGAGCGATGACAGGCCGAGCACGATCGCAAAGGCGCCGAACTGCAGCAGCACCGCGAGCCCGACCAGCGCCTGGGCGACGAGGAAGAGCCGGGCGCGGGCGACGTCGACCTGACCGGACGGGATCGGCCGCGACCGGGTGCGGGCGACCTTGTCGTCGATGTCGCGATCGACGATGTCGTTCCAGGTGCAGCCGGCGCCGCGCATGGCGACCGCGCCGACGAAGAACAGCACCAGATGCCAGAGGTTCGGCAGCGCCCTGCCGGCGGCATCCGAGGCCAGCGCCGCCGACCACCAGCACGGCCACAAGAGCAGCCACCAGCCGATCGGCCGTTCCCAGCGGGCGAGCCGGGCATAGGGCCGCAGCCACGGCGGCAGCAGCGTGTCGGCCCAATGGCCGCGCTCGGCATCGGCGACGACGGAGGCTGCGGGATCGGGGCTGGTCGGTCGGGACATGGTCGCTCTCGGTTGGCGTCGCCCCGAGGTGAGACGAAATGCGCCCGCCGTCAAGGGCGTCGACGGCGCGGTCCGACGGTCGGTCGGTCGCGGAAATCCCCGCGCGCGGCGAAGCCGGCGGTGGACTCCGGGCCGCCCGCGCTGCTAGATCGCGCCATCGTACGGGTGAGGCGAGGGAGTTTCCGCGATGAAGGTTCTGCTGATCGGTTCGGGTGGCCGCGAGGATGCGCTCGCCCATGCGCTCGCCCGCTCGCCCCGCCTGACGAAGCTCTTCGCCGCCCCCGGCAATCCCGGCATCGCCGAGGTCGCCGAATGCGTCGCCCTCGACGTCGCCGACCACGCCGCCGTCGTCGCCTTCTGCAAGGCCAACGGCATCGGCTTCGTGGTGGTCGGCCCCGAGGTGCCGCTGGTCGCCGGCATCGTCGACGATCTCGAGGCCGCCGGCATCCCGGCCTTCGGCCCGAAGAAGCTCGCCGCCCGGCTCGAGGGCTCCAAGGGCTTCACCAAGGACATCTGCGCCCGCTACGGCATCCCGACCGCGCCCTACGGCCGCTTCTCCGACCTCGCCTCGGCGCGCGAATACCTGGCACGCGTCGGCGCCCCGATCGTCGTCAAGGCCGACGGGCTCGCCGCCGGCAAGGGCGTCACCGTCGCCATGACCATGGCCGAGGCGGAGGCAGCCCTCGCCGACTGTTTCGCCGGCGCCTTCGGTTCGGCCGGCGCCGAAGTGGTGATCGAGGGCTTCCTCGAGGGTGAGGAGGCGAGCTTCTTCGCGCTCTGCGACGGAAAGACCGCGCTCGCCTTCGCCTCGGCGCAGGACCACAAGCGCGTCGGCGACGGCGACACCGGCCCCAACACCGGCGGCATGGGCGCCTACTCGCCCGCCCCCGTCATGACGCCGGAGCTGACCGAGCGCGTCATGGCCGAGATCGTCCGCCCGACCGTCGAGGCGATGATCGCGGAGGGCTGTCCCTTCACCGGCGTCTTCTTCGCCGGCCTGATGATCACCGCCAAGGGCCCCGAACTCATCGAATACAACACCCGTTTCGGCGATCCCGAGACGCAGGTGATGATGCAGCGCCTCGAGAGCGACCTGCTCGAGCTGCTGCTGGCCACCACCGACGGCACCCTCGCCGACAAGGCCGTGACGCTCTCCCCCGACACGGCGCTGACCGTTGTCGTGGCGGCGAAGGGCTATCCCGGCACGGTGGAGAAGGGCTCCGAAATCCGCGGGCTCGAGAAGGCCGCGGCGCTTCCGGGCGTCACCGTCTACCACGCCGGCACCAAGGCCGACGGCGGCCGGATCCTGGCGAACGGTGGCCGCGTCCTCAACGTGACGGCACGCGGGGGCAGCGTCCGCGAGGCCCAGGCCCGCGCCTACGCCGGCGTCGACGCAATCGACTGGCCGGAAGGCTTCTGCCGCCGCGACATCGGCTGGCGCGCGGTGGCCCGCGAGACGGCGTGAGGGGAGGGGGCGCGGCATGGATGCGTCTCGCCCCGGCCCGACCGTCTACGTCCTGCGCTGCGCCGACGGGAGCTACTACGTCGGCATCGCGCGCGAAGACCTCGAACGGCGGGTGTGGGAGCACCAGACCGGGGTGTTTCCCGGCTACACCAGCCGCCGCCGACCGGTGGAACTGGTCTTCGCCACCGAGTTCCGACGCTTCGATGAAGCGATCGCCTTCGAACGGCAGGTCAAGGGCTGGAGCCGGGCGAAGAAGGAAGCCCTGATCCGGGGCGACTTCGACGCTTTGCACGACTTGGCGCGGCGGACGTGATCCGGTGACGTCGGTTCGTCGGTGCCTTGGTGCGCGATGCTTCGAGACGGCGCGCGGATCGCGCGCCTCCTCAGCATGAGGCGCTTTTCATATTCGATACAAACACATACGCCTCATGCTGAGGAG
>DBMN01000371.1 GCA_002298965.1 Rhizobiales bacterium UBA697
ACCGCGGCGAGCCTCGGGCTCGGTGCGAGCGCGGCGTCGCAGATGGCGCATGCGCTGGAGACCAAGCCGCGCATCCCGGTCATCTGGATGCACGGCCTCGAATGCACCTGCTGCTCGGAGAGCTTCATCCGCTCGGCGCATCCGCTGGTGAAGGACGTGGTCCTCTCCATGATCTCGCTCGACTACGACGACACGATCATGGCGGCGGCCGGCCATCAGGCCGAGGCGATCCTCGAGGAGACGCGGCAGAAGTACAAGGGTCAGTACATCCTGGCCGTCGAGGGTAATCCGCCGCTGAACGAAGACGGCATGTTCTGCATCGACGGCGGCCGTCCCTTCGTCGAGAAGCTGAAGGAGATGGCCGAGGACGCCATGGCGGTCATCGCCTGGGGCGCCTGCGCCTCGTGGGGCTGCGTCCAGGCGGCGAAGCCGAACCCGACCCAGGCGACGCCGATCGACAAGGTCATCAAGAACAAGCCGATCATCAAGGTTCCGGGCTGCCCGCCGATCGCCGAGGTGATGACGGGCGTCGTCACCTACGTGACGACCTTCGGGCGCCTGCCGGAGCTCGACCGCCAGGGTCGGCCGAAGATGTTCTATTCGCAGCGGATCCACGACAAGTGCTACCGCCGCCCGCATTTCGACGCCGGCCAGTTCGTCGAGGAGTGGGACGACGAGGGCGCCAAGAAGGGCTACTGCCTCTACAAGATGGGCTGCAAGGGTCCGACGACCTACAACGCCTGCTCGACCGTGCGCTGGAACGCCGGCGTCTCCTTCCCGATCCAGTCGGGCCACGGCTGCATCGGCTGTTCGGAGAACGACTTCTGGGATCAGGGCGGCTTCTACGACCGGCTGACGCGGATTCCGATCGGCGGGCTGCAGATGACAGCCGCCGACGTCGGGCTGCCGGCGGTGGCGGTGGTCTCGACCGCGGTCGCCGTCCACGCGGCGATCTCGGCCGTGTCGCGGGCGCGGTCCGCACTCGACAAATAGGCGGACGGGCGCCGGGCACCTCTCGGGCGCCCGGCGGCGGCTCGGCGCGGGTTCAGTCCTTGAACATGCGCCAGCCGGAAATCATCGTCGAGATCATCGACTGGCGGCTCATGATCTCCTCGCGGACCGCCGCGTAGACGTGGAGGATGACGAAGCAGACGGTGAGCCACATGCTCAGGTGATGGAAGACATGGGTCTGCAACGAGCCGCCGGTCACCGCGAAGACGGTGTCGGTGACGAAGCGCAGCGGGTGGTCCTGACCCAGTGGCTCGACGTAGAGCGCCACGCCGGTGGCGATGATCACGAAGGCCGGGAGCACGAAGGTGGTGAACATCATGAACTGGGCGAGCGGATTGTGGCCGATGAAGCGCTGCGACCGCGGCTGGAGGAAGAAGTACCACTTCAGCGTCGCCAGGAAGTCCGACCACCACTTGGCCGACCACACCGGCACGACGAAGAGCTCGCGGGCGGTGGGGTTGCCGATGAAGGCGAAGACGATGCGGCCGAGGAAGGCATAGGCGAAGGCCTGACCGGCGGCGAAATGGGCGAAGCGGATCCAGCCGAACTGGAAATGATCCACCGCCTCGCCGCCGAGCGAGGGCAGCGGCTGGCCGATCAGCCAGCCGGTGACGCAGAGGACGAGCATGCAGAGGAAGTTGAACCAGTGCCAGATGCGGACCGGCGCCTCGTAGGCGAAGACCGCGACCTGCGTCTCCTGCCGGTCGCCGGACGCGGCGGTGAAGAGCAGGGCGCGCTGGGCGGCGAGATCGTCGTCGACGGTGCGGGTCATGGTTCGGCTCTCGATTCGGGTGACGTCGCGTCGAGTTTCGAGATCGGTCGTGACCGGTCAAGTAAAAAATTGTCTTTCCAGCGTGCAATTCAAGTTTCCATGTCGACGAAGAGGGTCGATAGAAATTTCACGACGGTCTTTCGTCGTTAAGAATCAGTTTACCTCTCGATGTTCATCTCGAACTGACTTTGCGTCAGGGCGACGCGGATGGGCATCCGGGAGTGGTCTATGGATCTCGATATCTTGCGCCGGCGCTTCGCGCCGTTCGTGCTGCTGATGATCTGGGTGGGCGTCGTGCCGACGGCGAGCCTGGCGCCGTTCTTCGGCGCCGGGCTCCTGTCGCTGCCGGTGGCGCTGGTCTTCGCGGCGGCGATCGCGGCGACGGTCGTGATGGCGCGGCGGCCCAACACGCTGACGACGCGGCTGGTCACGGCGGCGGCGCTGGTCGTCCAGGTGGCGGCGCTGGTCGCGGTGCTGCGCGGCCACGAGGGGCAGGCCGACGCGGCGCTCCTGTTCCTGGCGGTGGTCGCGATGCTGGCGGGCTGGTGCGATCGCCGCGTCTCGGCCTTCGGCGCCGGCCTCGTCGTCCTGTGGCATGCGGTCGCCTTCACCATCGATCCGACCATCGTCATGGCGGGCGAGCCGGGCCTCGGGCGGCTGGCGGCGCGGATCGTCATCGCGGCGCTGGCGGTCGAGGGCGTCGGCTGGATCCTCTCCAATCTCCATACCGCCGCGGACCGTGTCGACGAGGCGTTGACCGAGGCCTTCGCCGCCAAGCGCGAGGCCGAACGGCTGGGCGCCGAGCGCGAGCAGATGGCCGAGGCCAACGAGGTCGATCGCCGCCGCCGCATGGCCGAGGTCTCCGACACGTTCCGGTCGCGGGTCGACGGCGTCATCGCCGCGGTGCTCGACGGCGCGCGGACGATGGCCGGGTCGGCGCAGTCGCTGACCGGCATCGCCGGGCGCACCTCGTCGCTCGTCGGGGTGGCGAGCGAGGCGTCGGCGACGTCGGATTCGACGGTGCGTTCGGTCGCCGCGGCGGCCGACCAGATCGCCGGATCGCTCGCCGAGATGGCGGCCAAGGTCGAGGGCACGACCCATGCGGTCCGGGCCGCGACCGAGCGGGCGGCGCTGACCGCCCGGCAGGTCGAACGGCTCAACGACGCGGCCGAGCGCATCGGCTCGGTGGTGTCGCTGATCCAGTCGATCGCCCAGCAGACCAATCTTCTCGCGCTCAATGCGACGATCGAGGCGGCGCGGGCGGGCGATGCCGGCCGCGGCTTCGCCATCGTCGCGACCGAGGTCAAGGCGCTCGCCGACCAGACCGAACGGGCGACCGAGGAGATCGTCGTCCACGTCTCCAACATGCGCGCCGCCACCGCCGAGACGGTCGACCAGATCCGCGAGATCGCCGACGCGATGGGGCAGGCCGACGGCCATGCGGCCGCGATCTCGCAGGCGGTCGCCGAACAGGGGCAGGCGACCGAGGAGATCTCGCGCGGCGCAAGGCTGGCGGCCTCCTCGTCGGGCGAGGTCGCCCAGTCGGTCGGCGGCGTGGAATCCTCCGCCGACGAGACCAAGGAGGCGGCCGAGCACGTGCGATCGGCCTCCGCGGTGCTCGACGAGCAGGCCCGGAGGCTGCGCGCCGAGGTCGATCGCTTCATGGCCGACATCGCCGCCTGAATCGCGGCTGCGACCACCGACGTCGTCTTCGCCACCCGTCGTGCCGTGATCCGGCAAGGCGGGTGGTGTCCATTCGGTTTCCGTGAGCGGACATCAACCTTCCGGATGAAGGCCGAAATGGCGGCGCGGTCGAGTCGTGACCTGCGACAGGCGTGACCTCGGAACGGCGGGAATCCGGGTGTTTCCGTAAGACGATCGGTCGCGGGTCCGACGCGGCGGCAATTGGCCTACGATTTGCTCTCAGAGATGCATCGCTACGAAACGTCCGTCGTGGCCGATGCGAGCGCCCCTCGGGACGCGCGGATCGGGATACGGCGAGACCGTCCTGGGGGATACGCGCGATGGGTGCAGTCAACGAAACGTTCTACGAAGTGATCCGGCGTCAGGGGATCACGCGGCGCAGCTTCACGAAATTCTGTTCGCTCACCGCGGCGAGCCTCGGGCTCGGCTCGACGGCGGCGTCGCAGATGGCGCATGCGCTGGAGACCAAGCCGCGCATTCCGGTCATCTGGATGCACGGCCTCGAATGCACCTGCTGCTCGGAGAGCTTCATCCGCTCGGCGCATCCGCTGGTGAAGGACGTGGTCCTGTCGATGATCTCGCTCGACTACGACGACACGATCATGGCGGCGGCCGGCCATCAGGCCGAGGCGATCCTCGAGGAGACCCGGCAGAAGTACAAGGGCCAGTACATCCTGGCCGTCGAGGGCAATCCGCCGCTGAACGAAGACGGCATGTTCTGCATCGACGGCGGCCGTCCCTTCGTCGAGAAGCTGAAGGAAATGGCCGAAGACGCCATGGCGGTGATCGCCTGGGGCGCCTGCGCCTCGTGGGGCTGCGTCCAGGCGGCGAAGCCGAACCCGACCCAGGCGACGCCGATCGACAAGGTGATCAAGAACAAGCCGATCATCAAGGTTCCGGGCTGTCCGCCGATCGCCGAGGTGATGACGGGCGTCGTCACCTACGTGACGACCTTCGGGCGCCTACCGGAGCTCGACCGCCAGGGTCGGCCGAAGATGTTCTATTCGCAGCGGATCCACGACAAGTGCTACCGCCGCCCGCATTTCGACGCCGGCCAGTTCGTCGAGGAGTGGGACGACGAGGGCGCCAAGAAGGGCTACTGCCTCTACAAGATGGGCTGCAAGGGTCCGACGACCTACAACGCCTGCTCGACCGTGCGCTGGAACGCCGGCGTCTCCTTCCCGATCCAGTCGGGCCACGGCTGCATCGGCTGTTCGGAGGAGAATTTCTGGGACAAGGGCTCGTTCTACGACCGTCTCACCGGCATCAACGCCTTCGGCATCGAGGCCAACGCCGACAAGATCGGCGGCACGGTGGCCGGTGTCGTGACGGCCGGTGTGGCCGCTCACGCCGCGATCACCGCGGTGAAGCGCGTCGCCTCCAAGAAGCCCGAGCAGGTCGGCTGACGGCCGCCCCGAACCAGAACATTTGAAGAGGACGCGCCGTCATGGGCATCCAGACTCCGAACGGTTTCAATCTCGACAACTCCGGCAAGCGCATCGTCGTCGATCCGGTGACCCGCATCGAGGGTCACATGCGCGTCGAAGTGAACGTCGACCAGAACAACGTCATCCGCAACGCGGTGTCGACCGGCACCATGTGGCGCGGCATCGAAGTGATCCTGCGCGGTCGTGATCCGCGCGACGCCTGGGCCTTCACCGAGCGCATCTGCGGCGTCTGCACCGGCACCCACGCGCTCACCTCGGTGCGCGCGGTCGAGAACGCGCTCGACATCAAGATCCCGGAGAACGCCAACTCGATCCGCAACATCATGCAGCTGGCGCTGCAGGTGCACGATCACCTGGTGCACTTCTACCACCTGCATGCGCTCGACTGGGTCGACGTGGTCTCGGCGCTCTCCGCCGACCCGAAGGCGACGTCGCAGCTCGCCCAGTCGATCTCCAACTGGCCGCTGTCGTCGCCGGGCTACTTCAAGGACTTGCAGGGTCGCCTGAAGAAGTTCGTGGAATCGGGCCAGCTCGGCCCGTTCAAGAACGGCTACTGGGGCCACAAGGCCTACAAGCTGCCGCCGGAAGCCAACCTCATGGCGGTCGCCCACTATCTGGAAGCGCTCGACTTCCAGAAGGAGATCGTCAAGATCCACACGATCTACGGCGGCAAGAACCCCCATCCGAACTGGCTGGTCGGCGGCGTGCCCTGCGCCATCAACGTCGACGGCGTCGGTTCGGTCGGCGCCATCAACATGGAACGGCTGAACCTGGTCTCCTCGATCATCGACCAGTGCATCGCCTTCACCGAGCAGGTCTACATCCCCGACCTGATGGCGATCGGCTCGTTCTACAAGGACTGGCTCTACGGCGGCGGTCTGTCGGGCAAGTCGGTGATGTCCTACGGCGACATTCCCGAGCACGCCAACGACTATTCGCCGTCCTCGCTCAAGCTGCCGCACGGCGTCATCCTCAACGGCAACCTCAAGGAGGTCATGCCGGTCGATCTCAAGGATCCCAACCAGATCCAGGAGTTCGTCACCCATTCCTGGTACAAGTACCCGGACGAGACCAAGGGACTGCATCCGTGGGACGGCGTCACCGAGCCGAACTACGTGCTCGGTCCGAAGACCAAGGGCACCAAGACCAACATCCAGGCGCTCGACGAAGAGGGCAAGTACTCCTGGATCAAGTCGCCGCGCTGGAAGGGCAACGCCGTCGAAGTGGGTCCGCTCGCCCGCTACATCATCGGCTACGCCCAGAACAAGGCGGAGTTCAAGGAGCCGGTCGACAAGCTGCTCAAGGACCTCGGCGCGCCGGTGTCGGCGCTGTTCTCGACGCTCGGCCGCACCGCGGCGCGTGCGCTCGAGTGCCAGTGGGCGGCGCATCAGATGCGCCACTTCCAGGACAAGCTGGTCGCCACCATCAAGAACGGCGACTCGTCGACCGCCAACACCGACAAGTGGAAGCCGGAGTCCTGGCCGAAGGAGGTCAAGGGCGTCGGCTTCACCGAGGCGCCGCGCGGCGCGCTCGGCCACTGGGTGAAGATCAAGGACGGCAAGATCGACAACTATCAGGCCGTCGTCCCGACCACCTGGAACGGCTCGCCCCGCGATCCGAAGGGCGGCATCGGCGCCTTCGAGGCGGCGCTCATGGACACGCCGCTGGCGGATCCGGAGAAGCCGCTCGAGATCCTGCGCACCCTCCATTCCTTCGACCCGTGCCTGGCGTGCTCGACGCACGTCATGTCCGAGGACGGCCAGGACATGGCGACGGTCACGGTGCGCTGACCGGAACGGCGGGACGGCGGTTCGCCGCCGTCCCCTCCCTCAGGTTCGAGTACGATCACCGCTTCGCCGACCCCGGTCGGGACGCGGCGTGATCGTCGGGAGGATCCCATGACGACGCAGATCGCCGAAATTCAGGGCGCATACGACGCCTCGGGCAAGGAAAAGGCGCGCGCTCTCCAGACCATCTACGTCTACGAGGCGCCGGTGCGCCTGTGGCACTGGGTCAATGCCCTCTGCATCCTGGTGCTGTGCATTTCCGGCTACTTCATCGGTTCGCCGCTTCCCTCGGTTCCGGGCGAGGCTTCGAACAACTTCCTGATGGGCTACATCCGCTTCACGCATTTCGCGGCCGGACAGACGCTCATCGTCTTCTTCCTGTTCCGCCTCTACTGGGCCTTCGTGGGCAACGCCTATTCGCGCCAGCTCTTCATCCTGCCGGTCTGGAACAAGACCTGGCTCTGGGGCGTGATCTACGAGGCCAAGTGGTACGCCTTCCTGGTCAAGGACCCGAAGAAGTACATCGGTCACAACCCGCTCGCGCACATCGCGATGTTCACCTTCATGCTGTTCCTCGTCTTCATGATGATCAGCGGCATGGCGCTCTATTCCGAGGGCACCGGGCAGACGAGCTGGCAGTACAAGCTGTTCGGCTGGGTCTTCTCGATCTTCCCGAACAGCCAGGACATCCACACCTGGCATCACCTCGGCATGTGGGCGATCGTGACCTTCGTGGTCGTGCACGTCTACGCCGCGGTGCGCGAGGACATCCTCAGCCGCCAGTCGATGATCTCGTCGATGGTGTCCGGCGAACGTCTGTTCCGCGACGACCTGAAGGACTGAGCCGATGGGACAAGCGACCTCGCGCACGCTGGTGCTGGGCATCGGCAACATCCTGTGGGCGGACGAGGGCTTCGGGGTGCGGGCGGTGGAGGAATTCCACCGCCGGTACCGCGTTCCCGACGACGTCACCATCCTCGACGGCGGCACGCAGGGCCTCTATCTCGTCAACTTCCTGCAGGAGCACGATCGCCTGCTGGTGTTCGACGCGATCGACTACGGTCTGGAACCCGGCACGCTGAAGATCGTCCGCGACGACGAGGTGCCGAAGTTCACCGGTGCCAAGAAGATGTCGCTTCACCAGACGGGCTTCCAGGAGGTACTGTCTGCGGCGGATCTGCTCGGGGCCTATCCGCGCGAAC
Source organism: Rhizobiales bacterium UBA697 (assembly GCA_002298965.1). Classification (GTDB taxonomy): domain Bacteria; phylum Pseudomonadota; class Alphaproteobacteria; order Rhizobiales; family Ancalomicrobiaceae; genus Pinisolibacter. Next base: position 7,925 of record DBMN01000371.1, read on the forward strand.
TCGCGCTGATCGGCTGCCAGCCGCTCGATCTCGAGGACTGGGGCGGACCGCTCACCGGACCGGCGCGCGATGCGCTGGAACCGGCGCTCGCCGCCGCGGTGGCGCTGCTCGCCGAGTGGGGCATCGCGGTGGAGAGCCGGGCCGACGCGGCCGAGCCGCTGCTGGCCAACGACATCGACTTCGCCGCCTACGAGCGGCGGGTCGGCTGAGACTTCGAAGGGACGAGCAGCCATGTGCCTCGGGATTCCGATGGTCGTCGTCGAAGGCGACGACATGACCGCACTCGTCGCCCGCGGCGACGAGCAGCGGCGCGTCTCGATGCTGCTGATCGGCGAACAGCCGGTCGGCACACGGGTGCTCGTCCACATCGACAGCGCGGTGCGCGTGCTCGACGAGGCCGAGGCGACGATGATCGACAATGCGCTGCGCGGCCTCGCCGCGGCGCTCGACGGCGAGAGCTTCGACCATCTCTTCGCCGATCTGGTCGGGCGCGAACCGCAGTTGCCCGACTTCCTGCGCGAAGACGGCGGCGAGGACGTCCCCGCCGCGACGGCCTGACCGGGCCTTCGCGCAACCCGCGCAACGGCGCGCGGGATACGCGGTCCGATCAATTGATTTCCATCGATGGAAAGTGCACGGTCGTATCCGGAAGCGGCGCTCGGGGTGTCCCGACGGTCGTGACCGGAAAACGGCGGTCGTTTGCTTGTCATCGGGTGGACGGAGAGTTGGCATACGGCTTGCTGAACCCATGGGAAGGCGGGCCACAGACAAACGCGAAGCCCGCACCGGGAGGACGAATGACACATCCCCTCGTCGCCGCATTGGCCGATCGCTACGGCCTGCCGGTGGTCGATCCCTCGTCGATCGACGCTTTTCTCGCGCCCGCGGAGGGAGAACCCCCGCATGCGCTCCTGTTCTTTCCCGGCGATCCGGCGACGCGGGCGGAGACGCTCGACGTGGCCGTGGTGATGCCGGAGGTGCTGGCCGCCTTCCAGCGTCGCCTGCGCGGTGCCGTCGTGGCGGCCGGCGCGGAGGCGGCGCTGTCGTCGCGTTTCCACGTCGCGGTGCTGCCGTCGCTGGTGGTGACGCGCGGCGCCGAGACCATCGCGGTTCTGCCGAAGATCCGCGACTGGTCCGAATACATGGAGAAGATCGAGGCGGCGCTGGCGGCGGACGCCCCGGCGCTGATCAAGGACGAGAAGCCGCGGGTGGCCTTCACCACATCGCAGGCCGCGAGGGGAGACGAAGCATGAAGGCTGGATTCTGGGTCGCGCCGGACGGCGCCGACGAAGGCGTGTCGATGGTGCCGATCGGCATCGACGACAAGGCTTCGGGTTTCGCCGGTCGCTCGGGCCTGACCGGCACCGGCACCATCTCCTTCCTCGCCACCTCGAGCGCCGAGGAACTGATCGCGCGCTGTCCGCGGGTGGCGAGCCTGCTGCCGGAGATGGTCGCGGCGCTGGAGACGCAGGAGGTCGGTCAGCCGAGCCGGCTGTTCGATCTCGACGGCTACGGCGCCGACGATCTCGAGCTGCTCGGCCAGGTGCTGGGCGAGGGCGAGGTCTCGGCCACCGTGGCGCTGCCCGACGGCGTCGTCGCGCAGGTGCAGGAATCGGTGATGGCCGGCCTGTGGCGGGTGCGCTTCACCGACGCCTCGGGCGCCCGCGTCGCCGACTACGTCGAGGTCGCCTCGGTGCCGGCGGCGGTCGAGCGCGCGGCGTCGATGACGACGGTGCTCGAGGATCTGCCGCCGCCGCCCGAAGGCGCGATGAACGTGATGTCGCTCCTGACCGAGATCCGCGACCGCGCGCTGGCGCATCGTCCCGGCGATCCGTCGCATGCCATCACCTTCTCGCTGTTCCCGATGTCGGAAGCCGACATGACCCATCTCCAGGACACGCTGGGGCCGGGGCCGGTGCAGATGCTGTCGCGCGGCTACGGCACCTGCCGCATCGTCGCCACCGCGACGCGGAACGTCTGGTCGGTGCAGTTCTTCAACGCCATGGACACGATCGTCCTCGACACGCTGGAGATCGGCGACGTGCCGGTGACGGCGCGCGCGGCGGTCGAGGACTTCCGCGATTCGGCCGAGCGCTTGAAAGACATCCGCGAGGCCTATTTCCAATGAGTGCGTTCGAGAACTTCGGCGTGAAGCAGGACGTGACGGCGGAGACGAAGATGGAGTGCGGCATCTGCTGGCACGTCTACGATCCGGCCGAAGGCGACGACGCCTGGCAGGTGCCGCCCGGCACGTCCTTCGCCGATCTGCCGGAGGAGTGGACGTGCCCGAACTGCAGCGCGCCGCGCTCGAAGTTCATGATCCTCGGATCGGGAGGCTGATGCCGTGACCGAGACCGCGCCGTCGATCGACGTTTCGCCGCCGCCGCGGGCCCTGCCCGCGGACGATGCGGCGTCGGTCGTCGCGGCGCGGCTCGAGGCGGCGTTCCGCGTGGTGGCGGACGGGCCGATGCGCGACGTGCCGCTGGTCAATCCGGCGCTGGTCGTCGAGGCGATCGGCTTCCGCCCCTGGGGTTCGCGCATCGTCGGGGTGATGGCGACGCCGTGGTTCATGAACCTCGTCGTCACCGCGCCGCCGGAGGGACCCGAGCTCGAGCCGGCCTCGCCCGGCTCGACCGTGATCCATGCCTTTCCCGGCGGGGACTTTCCTTGCGTGGTCGGTTCGGTCGACGGGTTCGGCCGGCTCGACAGCGCCTCGTTCTTCTCGCCGATGTTCGAATTCGACGACCCGGCGGTCGTCCGCGCCGTCGCCGAGGCGGCGATCGAGGAAGTCTTCCGGGCTCCGGAGCCCGAGCCCGAACCGCAGCCCGAGACGCGGGCGCCGGCGGCGATCGATCGCCGCGCGCTGCTCTTCGGCCGCCGCGGCGGGGAGGGCTGACCATGGCGGCGATCGCTCCCCTTTCGGCCGGCGGGATCCGGCTCGAGATCGCGGTCGATCCCGAGACCCGGGCGGCGCGGCGCGTCACGGTGCGCTCGACCCGGCCTATCTTCAGGTGATCTGAGGACAGTCGGTTGAGGGCTGGCTGACCGGAGTCGCTCCCGCAAGGTGAGCGGGCAGGGAGGAAGCATGGCGCGGCTGGTGGCAGGGCAGGGTTTTGCCCTCGATCTGGACGAGGCCCGGTTGGCGAATGGCTTCGTTGCCGATGCCTTCACCACCCTGCCTGCTCTTTCCGCCATTGCTGCCGGCACGGGTGGCCTGACCGTCACCCACAAGGTCATGGGCCGGGCGCACGCCACCTTGCTGGACTATGCCGCTTCCGGCAACGGAGCGGCCATGGCCATCCGCTTCACCGGTCTGACCGACCGGGATGAGGGTGGCGTCCTGCGCTACCGGGTCGAGGGGCTGGACGTCGCGCTGACCGGTGCGACGCTCGACCGGCTCGGCGCCCGCCTCTTCCAGCAGGTAGACGGTTTCGTCGGAGCGGAGGGCGATGACAGCGTCTATCTTGGCGTGCCGGGTGGACGCGACTTTGACGGCGGCGGCGGCACCGACCGAGCCATCTATACCGCCGACCCGCGCCGCTATGCCCTGCGGGACGGAACCTACCGTGCCGAGACACCGGTGGTGGTGGCGCTCGATGGCGGTGGTCGGCGCTATGCCGTGGTGTCGAGCCGCAGCGCCGACACGCTGACCGACGTCGAACTGGTCACCATCGACGGTAGAACCGCCGCTCCGGCGGCGCTCGCCTTCGACGCGCGGAACTATCTCGCGGCCAACCGCGACCTTGCCGTCGCCTTCGGGGCCAATGTGGTGGCCGCCGCCGCCCATTATTCCTGGTATGGCCGGAACGAGGGGCGCAGCCTGGGCGGTTTCGACGCGCTGGGCTATCTGGGAGCCAACCCCGACGTGCTGCGCGCCGTGGGCGTCGATGCCGACGCCGCTTTGCAGCATTATCTGAGCTATGGCGTCCGCGAAGGGCGGACGGCCGGCTTCGATCCCTACAACTATCTCGCCTCCAACCCGGATGTGCTGGCCGTCTACGGCGCCGATCCTGTGGGCGCTTTGACCCATTATGCCCGGTACGGCCTGCGCGAAGGGCGGATGGCCACCGGGTTTGACGGGCTGCTCTATACCGCCTCCTATGCGGACCTGATCGATGCCTTCGGC
>DBMN01000368.1:0-328 GCA_002298965.1 Rhizobiales bacterium UBA697
GGGCGATCCGCTTCGGCGATCGCGGCCGCGAGGCGACGAGCGCGGTTCTCGAGGCGCGGGGACGCGGCCGCGAGACGGGCGATCCGTCGATCACCTATTGGGTTCGGGCGGCGCGCCGCGGCTGACACGCGCACGCCGTCCAGAGGGGGCCGGCGCGGCCGGGCGATGCCGTGGGGTGGTGTCGTCCGGCGGCGTCGGACATCTCTCGGTCGCCCGGGGCGCTCTTCTCGTGGGCCGAGGGCACAAACGAAAACGGCGGGGTCTCCCCCGCCGTTTCGCATTTCCGGACGATCGATCAGATCAGCCCCAGGTGGCCATCTCGGCTTCC
>DBMN01000368.1:525-27327 GCA_002298965.1 Rhizobiales bacterium UBA697
CGTGGGCGGCCTCGGCCTCGACGATCTTGCCGTCGGGCGTCAGCAGCACCGAGGTCATCAGGCCGAGCGAACCGAAGCCCTGGGCCACGGTGTCGGACTGGACGTCGCCGTCGTAGTTCTTGCAGGCCCAGATGTAGCCGCCGGACCACTTGAGCGCCGAGGCGACCATGTCGTCGATCAGGCGGTGCTCGTAGGTGATGCCGAGGGCGACGAACTGCTCCTTGAACTCGGCCTCGTAGACTTCCTGGAAGATGTCCTTGAAGCGGCCGTCATAGGCCTTGAGGATCGTGTTCTTGGTCGACAGATACACCGGCCACTTGCGCAGCAGGCCGTAGTTCAGCGAGGCGCGGGCGAAGTCGCGGATCGATTCGTCGAGGTTGTACATGGCCATGGCGACACCGGCGCCGGGGGCCTTGAACACTTCCTTCTCGATCACCGCGCCGTCTTCGCCGACGAACTTGATCGACAGCGTGCCCTTGCCGGGGAACTTGAAGTCGGTCGCCTTGTACTGGTCGCCGAAGGCATGACGGCCGACGACGATCGGCTGGGTCCAGCCGGGGACGAGGCGCGGCACGTTCTTGCAGATGATCGGCTCGCGGAAGATCACGCCGCCGAGGATGTTGCGGATGGTGCCGTTCGGCGACTTCCACATTTCCTTGAGGTTGAACTCCTTCACGCGGGCTTCGTCCGGCGTGATGGTGGCGCACTTGATGCCGACGCCGTGCTTCTTGATGGCGTTGGCGGCGTCGACGGTGACCTGATCGTTGGTGGCGTCGCGGTTCTCGACCGACAGATCGTAATATTCGATGTCGAGGTCGAGATAGGGCAGGATCAGCTTGTCCTTGATCAGCTGCCAGATGATGCGGGTCATCTCGTCGCCGTCGAGATCGACGACCGGGTTCGCCACCTTGATCTTCGCCATATGCGTGTCCTCTCTGGACGCTTCCGGTCTCCGACGCGGGTGGTCGGAGCACTGCCACCGGGAGCGTTGAATTGTCGCGGGGCTCCTTACCATGGCGGTGGGAAATGCGCCAACCCTTGCCTTCGGCGAAGGACGAGGAAAAGTGCGGCGGTCGGGGGGCTCGACACGTCGACAGGACGGCCGGATTGCGCTAGGCCTCCGCCCTTCGAGAGACGGAGAATTGGACGATGACGGACGTCGCGAGCCCCTCGCAGGCCGCTTCCGGCCCACGCCCCCCGGTGATCGTGCTGGTCGAGACGCAGATGGGCGAGAACATCGGTGCGGCGGCGCGCGCGATGGCCAATTTCGGTCTGCGCGAGCTGCGTCTCGTCAAACCGCGCGACGGCTGGCCGAACGACAAGGCGCGGGCGGCGGCGAGCCGTGGCGATGCGATCATCGACGAGGTGCGGCTCTTCGACCGGCTCGAGGACGCGATCGCCGATCTCGAACTGGTCTTCGCCACCACGGCGCGGCCGCACGACATCGCCAAGGAGGTCGAGAGCCCGGCGGTGGCGGCGCATTCGCTGATGCAGGCGGCGCGCGACGGGGCGGCGACGGGCCTCGTCTTCGGCCGCGAGAAGTGGGGGCTGACCTCGGACGAGGTGGGCCTGTGCGATCGGATCGTGACGATCCCGGTCGATCCGGTCTTCGCCTCGCTCAACATCGCCCAGGCCGTGCTGGTCAACGCCTACGAGTGGCGGCGGCAGGTGGTGGGCGATCCGTCGTGGACGCCGTTCGGCGAGAAGGAGCGTTCGCCGCAGGCCTCCAAGGGCGACGTGCTGTCGTTCTTCGATCATCTCGAAGGCGCGCTCGATCAGGTCGAGTTCTTCCGGCCGGCGGCCAAGCGGCAGCTGATGGTGCGCAACCTGCGCCAGATCTTCCAGAAGGCGCGGCTCTCCGAACAGGAGGTCAGGACGCTGCGCGGCGTGATCGCGGCGCTCGAGCGACGGCCGACGCGGCTCGACCAGGCGCGCGCCGAGCTCGAGGCGAAGCTGCGCGAGGGTGACGCTACGTGATCCGGAAACGGGACGGAAGTCCTTATCCGGCCTTCATTTTTCGTCAATCTTTCCTCAACCTCGCCTTAACCCTGCTCGGCTATTCCTCTTTGCGGGGCCGGGCGCTGTCAGGTTTTGCGTCTCGCTCGCGCCCTCTTTTTTCCCTCTCCTTGTCGCGCATCACCGAGACGCCGCTCCGCGGCGTCGGCCCGAGGGGACGTCGATGAACGACGGCGAGAGCGCCGGCACGAGCCGGATGGACGCAGAGGAACGCGGCGTCGACCGCCTGGGGCGGCGCGCCCGCATTCTGGTCTTCGACAGCGGGGTGGGCGGCTTGTCGGTGCTGCGCGAGATTCGCGCGGCGCGGCCGGACGCCGAGCTGATCTATGTCGCCGACGACGCCGGCTTTCCCTACGGCGACTGGGAGGAGGCGGCGCTGACGACGCGGATCGTCGATCTCGCCCGCGATCTCGTCGCGACTCATGCGCCCGATCTCTTCGTCGTCGCCTGCAACACCGCCTCGACGCTGGTGCTGCCGCATCTGCGCAATGCCTGTGCGACGACCTTCGTCGGCACGGTGCCGGCGGTGAAGCCGGCGGCGGCGGCGACGAAGACGGGCCTCGTCTCGGTGCTGGCGACGCCGGGCACGGTCAAGCGCGACTATACCCATGCCCTCGTCGACACCTACGCCAGCCACGTCGACGTGACGCTGGTCGGCTCGACCCGGCTGGCGCGGCTCGCCGAGACCTTCATGGCGGGCGGCACGATCACGGATGCCGACGTCGCCGCCGAGATCCGCCCGTGTTTCAGGAAGAGGAAGGGGCGGCAGACCGACCACGTGGTCCTCGCCTGCACGCACTATCCCTTCCTGATCGACCATTTCCGCCGGCTGGCGCCGTGGGAGGTGACGTGGATCGACCCGGCGCCGGCGATCGCCCGCCGCGTGGTCCAGCTGATCGGCCCGGCGACGACGACCGGCGCGGGTGGCGGACGGGCGATCTTCACCTCCGGCAAGGCGCCGGCCCCGGCGCTGGCGACGTTCGTCGCGGGGTTCGGGCTGGCGGTTTGAGGGCGGGGGCTTCTGAGCCCCGTGACGTCCTCCGGCCCCGAACGCTGCAGCGTGCTTCGGACTTCCCACGCAGCTGCGTCCGGCGACTTCCACGAGCCCTGGCGTCCCCGGCTTCTGCTCCTTCGAGTCCTTCCGCTTCCCAATGGCGAGAATCGACTCGACGACATACCGACTGGTCGGTATCTTACGTGAAGAGAGCCGTGAGACGGGAAGAGCGGTCCAGAGGATGTGTTCCTGGGGACCTCCGATTCGGACCTGGGGCCCCTGAGCCCCGGACACGGGTCCGGACCCGGATCACTCGCGTTCGGCCGACAAGACGCGCAGCGCCACTCGCATTCTCCGACGAGGACCCACGATGAGACCCGACGGACGCACGAAGATCCTCGATGCCGCGCTCTCGGTGATCCGCACCAAGGGCTTCGAGGCGACACGGGTCGAGGACGTCTGTGCGGCGGCGGGCGTGTCCAAGGGCGCGTTCTTCCATCATTTCGACAGCAAGGAAGCGCTGGCGATCGCCGCGGCCGACCACTGGTCGGCGGTGACGGGCGGCTTCTTCGAGACGGCGGACTTCCACGCGCTCGCCGATCCGGTCGACCGGATCCTCGCCTATCTCGATCTCCGCATCGCGCTGGTGGAGGGCGGCGAGCTGCCGTTTTCCTGCCTCGCCGGCACCCTGGCGCAGGAGACCTTCGCGACGCGGCCGGCGGTGGCGGAGGCCTGCGGCCGCTCGATTCGGGGGCATGCCGGAAGCCTCGTCGCCGACATCGCCGCGGCGCGCGCCGCTCATGCACCGGATGCCGACTGGACGGCGGAGAGCCTGGCGCTCCACACCCAGGCCGTCATCCAGGGTGCCTTCGTCGTCGCCAAGGCGGGCGGCGGGGCGGCCTCGGCGGTCGAGAACCTGCGTCATCTGAAACGCTACGTCGCCATGCTTTTTGGTCGGATCGGTCCGACCGGAGGAGGGAAGCCATGACCATGAACGCCGATTTCGTCTGGTACGAATACATGTCGGAGGACATCGAGGCCGCCGCCGCCTTCTACGCCAAGGTGGTGGGCTGGAAGGCCTGCGACAGCGGCATGCCGGGGCCTGCCTACACGATCCTGTCGGTCGGCGATCGGGCGATCGGCGGCATGATGGCGCTGACGCCGGAGCTGAAGGCGGCGGGCGTGCCGCCGTGCTGGACCGGATACGTCGGCGTCGACGACGTCGACGCGGCGGTGGCGAGCCTCGTCGCGGCGGGCGGTTCGCCGCGGGGGCCGGCAAAGGACATTCCCGACGTCGGCCGTCTCGCGGTCGTCGCCGATCCGACCGGGGCGGCCTACATCCTCTTCGCGCCGACGAACCCGCCGCCGCAGCAGCCGCGACTGCCGGAGGGCACGCCCGGCACGATCGGCTGGCACGAGCTCTTCGCCGGCGACATGGAGAAAGCCTTCGCCTTCTATGCCGATCAGTACGGCTGGACGAAGGACACCGACATGCCGATGGGCGATCTCGGCGCCTATCGAATCTTCAGGATCGGCGATCGTCAGGCCGGCGGCATGATGACGAAGATGGCCGAGATGCCGGTGCCGTTCTGGCTGTTCTACGTCTCGGTCGAGGCGCTCGGCGCGGCCGAGGAGCGGGCGAAGGCGGAAGGCGCGCGCACCGTCCACGGGCCGATGGAAGTGCCCGGCGGGGCGTGGATCGTGCAGATGATCGATCCGCAGGGCGCGCTCTTCGCGATGGTGTCGCAGAAGCGCTGATTTCGGGCGGTTTCCCCGTCACGGGTTTGACATTCGGCGCCCGAGGATCTAAACGACAGCCAACTTCGCGGGCCGAGAGGTCCGCGAAGTCATTTCACGTGCTCCCGTGGATCCCGCCGAAACGCTCGGACGTGGAACCTGTCGGCTCCCGAGAGGGAGCAGAGGAGGGCGCGCTCACACAGAAACAGCGGTAGGGCCTCCCTTCCGCGCCAACAAACGTGAGACCGCGATGTCCAAGCGTCATTCCGCGAAATACAAGATCGACCGCCGTATGGGCGAAAACATCTGGGGCCGTGGCAAGTCCCCGGTGACCAAGCGCGAGTACGGCCCGGGCCAGCACGGCCAGCGCCGCAAGGGCAAGCTCTCGGACTTCGGCCAGCAGCTGAAGGCCAAGCAGAAGCTCAAGGGCTACTACGGCAACATCTCCGAGAAGGCGTTCAAGCGCACCTATCAGGAGGCCATGCGCCTCAAGGGCGACACCTCGGAGAACCTGATCGGCCTGCTCGAGCGTCGTCTCGACGCCGTGGTCTATCGCGCCAAGTTCGTTCCGACCGTGTTCGCCGCCCGCCAGTTCATCAACCACGGCCACGTGAAGGTGAACGGTCGCCGCGTCAACATCGCGTCGTTCCGTCTCAAGGTCGGCGACGTGGTCGAGGTCAAGGACGCCTCCAAGCAGCTCGCCCTGGTGCTCGAGGCCGCCCAGTCGGGCGAGCGCGACGTGCCGGAGTACATCGAGGTGGATCACAACAAGTTCGTCGCCAAGCTCGTCCGTACCCCGGGCCTGTCCGACGTGCCGTATCCGGTCCAGATGGAGCCGAACCTGGTCGTCGAATTCTATTCGCGCTGATCGGTTCGACCGCACGACATTCGAAGGCCGCCGGAGCGATCCGGCGGCCTTTCGCATTTCGGGGCGGGTAGAGGGCTGCCGGGGAGGCGAGGGCGCGTGCGTCCGGACCGGTCGGCGTGGCTCCGGCCGTCAAAGCGGAAACGCCCGCGCGAGAGGTCTCGCGCGGGCGTCTCGATTCAGGAAGACCGGGTCGTTCGGCCGATCAGGCGCAGCGGCAGGGAGCGGTCCAGGGACGCTCGGCGGCCAGCCGGCCGGCCTGATGGCGCAGGAAGGACTCGACGTTCTCGCGACGCAGTTTGTCGGATCGGAATACGAGCTCCATCATCGGATCGGCGAGGATTTCGTTCAGCGTCGGCTCGATGCAGGGATCGGTCCAATCACGCCGGTCGATGGTTTCGTAGGCGGCAGAGGTGTTCATCGCACTCCGTCCCATGGGAACCTCCTTTTTCGCCGGTCGGGAAACTCGTGTCCCGACGCGCTCGCGACTACTCCTTCCGAAAGAATCTCCCCGCCCTTGGGCGAGGCATTGCGTTCGAGTGACTGACGAGCCCTCGATAGACCCCCTTCGTGACGAACCGATGACCGAGATCGGGCGATTCGTGGACCGAGGGGAGAGGGCGGGAACGATCCGAAAGCCGTTCGAGGAACCGAACGTTCTTCGGATGAAATCAGGATGTCATCCTTTCGCCGGGGTGACAACCAAAAATGTCGCCCAAAATGACGTCAGGGCAGCGAGTCCTTGCCTCTAGTGGCGCGATTTGCCGAAAATTTTCCGCAAGACCGTGTCGTGAGGACGGATCTTGCGCCGACGACGCCGATCCGCGCACGGGACGCTGACGCGGAGGCCGGAATGGCCTAGTCTGGCGGGGTCGACAGGATCGAAGGAGCGACGAGATGGCGCGGACGGGCGCGGCGACGGACGATGCGGTGATGGAGGCTCTCGTGGCGGCGGAGACGCCGATGAGCGCCTATCAGCTGCTCGATCGGCTGCGGCCGCGCGGCATCCAGTCGCCACCGGTGGTCTATCGCGCGCTCGATCGCCTCGAGAAGGCCGGACGAATCCATCGCCTCGAGGGCCTCAACGCCTATTTCGCCTGCTGTGGCCGCGACCATGCCAAGGGCACGGTCTTCGCCGTCTGCACCGCCTGCAAGCGGGTGGAGGAATGGTCGGCGGAAGGCATCGACGCGATCGTCGCGGCGCAGGCGGCGCGCTCGGGATTCGCCGTCGAGGGCCGGACGATCGAGATTCGCGGCCTCTGTGCGCAGTGCCGCGCCGAGGCGGGCGAGACCGTCGCCGTCTCCGGGCACGACCACGCGGGCCACGGGCACGGGCACGGGCACGATCACGGGCTGAGCAGCCACGGACCCGGCTGCGGCTGTTCGGGCGAATCGCACGAGGACTGATCGGCCGGGTGATTCTGCCTCAGCCGCGCGCGGGGCAGTGGGCGGCGGGCCGTATGCGCCAGATGTCGAGACCGGGTGTCGACGAGAGCCGTTCCAGCCGGGGATCGGCCGGCAGGCTCGGTTCGTCGTCACGCAGGTGGACGACGACGTCGAAGTGGCACGACCAGCCGGCGAGCCAGGGGCGCGAGCGACGCAGTTCGGGCGCGAGCCGGTCGAAGGCGTCGTCTGCCCGCATCAGCCAGTCCGCATCGGCCGGGCCGTCCTCGTGGGTGAAGGCGGCGCCGATCGCCTCGACGGCCGGGGTGCGGCGGACGATCTGCAGGCCGGGCAGGGCGAAGAAGGTCGGCGTGAAGGCGCCGATGTCGGTGACGGCATAGTCGACCCAGTGCGAGCGGCGCAGTGCGGTGGCGCCTTCGCTCGACTGGACCGGAAGGATGCGCGAGCCGCGCGGCACGACGTCGGCGACCGTCCTGCGGAAGGCGGCGAGATCGACCTGTTCGGCGCGCCAGTTGCCGGTGACCTGCCACGCCTGTCCGGCGGTGATCGCCAGGCCGAGCGCCAGCACGCCGGCGGCGAGGCGCGGCGACCCGGCGAAGCGGAACACGCCGGCGCAGCAGAACCAGAAGATCGCCGACAGGCGCAAGGGCACGAAGGCGCCGTTGCCGACGCTGAGCGGCGCGGTCAGGGCGAGGACGAGGAAGGCGGCGGCGATCCATCCGGCATCCGGATGGGGGACGACGACCCGCGGCATCAGGCGGAGCGCCATGGCGGCGACGAGCGCCAGCGTGACGACGAGCGGCAGGAGCACGATCGGCGAGGCGGCGAAGGTGCCGTCGTCCGCCGCGCCCAGGATGAAGCCGAGCCGCCGGCCGATCGGCATGAAGTCGAGCGGCGCCGAGGACGGCACGCTGTAGGCGAGCGCCAGACCGACGAGTCCGGGCAGGAAGGGCAGGGCGATCTCCAGCGCGCGGGCGGCGAGCCGCGTCGGCGCGAGATCGCGGCTGCGCACGGCGCGCGACAGTTCGTAGAGGCCGATCGCCAGGCCGAGGAGCAGGAAGGGCAGGCCGTGGCAGAGCCAGACGAGGCTCGTCATCGCCGTCATGGCGACGAGGCGAGCGCCGCGGCGCTCCGCCATGCGGATCCAGACCGCCAGCGCGACGAGCAGCAGGCCGCCACCGGCGGCGGCGTTGTAGAAGCCCAGCACCAGCGGCCAGTTGAAGACCATCGCCGTGGCGAGGACGATCGTCGGCGTCACCCGGCCGAAGAGCGCGCGCTGGAGCAGGGCGGCGCCGACGACCGGCAGCAACGCGATGATCGAGATCACGATGCGGAAGGCGAGGTCGACGCCGAGGACGAGCGCCAGCGGCGGCACCACGAGGTCGATCGCCAGATTGGGCACGAGATGGAAGTCGACCCGCCAGAAGGGCGAGGCGAGCCGGCCGGCGAGTGCGTCGGTGAGGATCTGCATCCGCGCGAAATGGGCGGGATGGTCGAGCGCCGGAATGGTGGCGACGAGCCAGAAGGGCAGGATCGACACGATCGAAGCGACCGCACCGACCGCGATCGTCCAACGTTCCTGCCGCATCTCTTCGTTCGCCGTCATGGAATCGCTCCGCCGTCACCCCGGTCGCCGCGCACGATACAGCCCTGGAGCGGTCCCGCCACGGGATTGCGTGACGCGGGCGAGACGACGCGAAACGCCGCCCCTCGCGGGGCGGCGTCGGTGTCCGTAGCGCGGCCGCGCGGCTCAGCCGAGTTCGGCGTCGATCCGCGAGGTCGCCTTGGTGTCGGGCATGATGAAATAGACCAGCAGCGAACAGGCGATGACGCAGGTCGCATACCAGTAGAAGCCGGATTCGATGCCGGCGTCCTTGAACCACAGCGCGACGTATTCGGCCGAGCCGCCGAAGATCGACACGGCGAGGGCATAGGGCAAGCCGACGCCGGTCGCCCGGACCGCGGCGGGGAAGAGCTCGGCCTTCACCACGGCGTTGATCGAGGTGTAGGCGGAGACGACCATCCAGGCGAGGGCGACGAGGCCGAAGGCGATCCACGGGTCGCGGGTCGCCTGGATGGCGGTCAGCAGCGGCACGGTGCCGAGCGTGCCGAGCACGCCGAAGGTCAGGAGCAGCGGGCGGCGGCCGATCTTGTCGGAGAGCGCGCCGTAGAGCGGCTGCAGGCAGAGGGCGAAGATCAGCGAGCCGGCCGAGATCCAGGTGGTCTGGTGATCGGAGAGGCCGGCGGAGAGCTTCAGGAACTTCTGCATGTAGGTGGTGTAGGTGTAGAAGGCGAGCGTGCCGCCCATGGTCAGGCCGACGACGATTGCCACCTCGCGCGGATGCTCCAGCATGCCCATGAAGGACGACTTGGTGCGCTCGCTCGCCGAGACCTTGGTGTAGGCCTCGGTCTCCGGCAGGTTGCGCCGCATCCACAGGGTCGAGAGCGCCAGCAACGCGCCGATCACGAAGGGAATGCGCCAGCCCCAGGCCTTCAGCTCGGCCGCCGAGAGGATCCAGTTCTGGAGGATGAGCAGCACGATCAGCGCCACCAGCTGGCCGCCGATCAGCGTCACGTACTGGAACGACGAATAGAAGCCGCGGCGATGGGGCGTCGCCATCTCCGACAGATAGGTCGCCGACGAGCCGTATTCGCCGCCGAGGCTGAGGCCCTGCAGCAGGCGGGCGACGAGCAGCATGGCGGGCGCGGCGACGCCGATGGTGGCGTAGGTCGGCGTCACGGCGATGATCAGCGAGCCGAAGCACATCAGCAGGACGGAGAGCATCAGCGAGGTGCGGCGGCCGTGGCGGTCGCCGATGTGGCCGAAGAGCCAGCCGCCGATGGGCCTCATGAAGAAGCCGAGGGCGAAGATGCCGGCGGTCGACAGCATCTGCGCGACGGGATCGGTCTTGGGGAAGAAGGCGCCGGCGAAATAGAGCGCGAAGGCGGAGTAGGCGTAGAAGTCGTACCATTCGACGAGGTTGCCGGCCGAGCCGACCAGAATGGCCCTTACCCGGTGCAGGATGTCGCCGACGTCGTTCTCGTCGACCGGTTTCGTGGCAGTCATGTTCGTCATTCGAGCCTTCTCCTCGCCGCCGTGAATTCCCCCGACGCAACGGCGCGCAGACTTTAGCCGGCTCGGTCGCGGGGGGAAGGCGTCGCGGTGCCGAATGTGGAAATCCACATGTCGCGGAAGAGGTTGGCCGAAACGACGACGGCCGGGGATCGCTCCCCGGCCGTCGAAAAGTGGGATCGAGCGTCGCGGCCCGATCAGGCGGCGATCAGGCCCTTTTCCTTGAGCAGGGTCTGCAGCTCGCCGGCCTGGAACATCTCGCGGGTGATGTCGGCGCCGCCGATGAACTCGCCCTTGACGTAGAGCTGCGGGAAGGTCGGCCAGTTGGAATAGTCCTTCACGCCCTGACGCAGCTCGTCGGACTCGAGGATGTTGACGCCCTTGAAGGGCACACCGAGGTGGGTGAGGATCTGAACGACCTGACCGGAGAAGCCGCACATCGGCATCTTCGGGGTGCCCTTCATGAAGAGCAGCACGTCGTTGGACTTCACTTCGGCGTCGATGGTGGTCTTGACGTCGGACATCGGGGCTTCCTTCTCTTCGCCGGCTTCAAGGGCCGGGGGTGGAACCGAACTGGAATGGGATCACGCCGGCGCGCGGGTGGTCAAGGACAGAGCGTGCAGCGGACCGGCCAGCGCCTCCTTCAGCGCCGCGTTGACCAGCTGGTGCTGCTGGACGCGCGACTTGCCGGCGAACTCCGGCGCCACGACTTCCGCCGCCCAATGGTCGCCGTCGCCGGCGAGGTCGGTGATGGTCACCTGGGCCGCCGGGAAGGCGTCCTTGATCAACTTCTCGATTTCCTGAGCGGTCATCGCCATGCGCGTCGTTCTCCCTTTCGCGCGAGGCCGACGGATTGTCGGCTTCGCGACGCAAACACCACATGCCGAACCACGGGTCCGATCAGGCGGCGCTCATGTAGTTCGGCATCCAAGATTCGTGCCGCTGACGTAGGGCGTCCACCGAAACCGTCAAGTGGCCGGGGACGACGAGCTCGTTTCCACCGACCTCGCCGATCGCCGTG
This sequence comes from Rhizobiales bacterium UBA697, assembly GCA_002298965.1. Lineage (GTDB taxonomy): Bacteria > Pseudomonadota > Alphaproteobacteria > Rhizobiales > Ancalomicrobiaceae > Pinisolibacter. The sequence goes on from DBMN01000368.1 coordinate 11,636, forward strand.
ATCGCCACGCCGGCCGCGGCGGCGTCGACGATCAGCTTCGCGGCTTCCTCGGCGGTGGCGGTCAGGACGTAGCGGGCCTGATCCTCGCCGAAGAGGAAGGCGTGGAGTGCGACGTCGGTCTCCGGCAGCAGGATGCGGGCGCCCTTCCGGCCCGCCATGGCCATCTCGGCGAGGGCGACCAGGAGGCCGCCGTCGGAGAGGTCGTGGGCGGCGGTCAGACGGCCGGCGACGACGGCCTCGCGGACGAAGTCGCCGTGCTTCTTCTCGGTGGCGAGATCGACCGGCGGCGGGGCGCCTTCCTCGCGGCCGTGCAGCTCGGCGAGATAGGCCGACTGGCCGAGCCAACCGGAGGTCTCGCCGACCAGCAGGACGACGTCGCGGGCATGGGCGAAGCCGACGCCGACGGTCTTGGTGACGTCGTCCATCAGGCCGACGGCGCCGATGGTCGGGGTCGGCTGGATCGCCTCGCCGTTGGTCTCGTTGTAGAGCGAGACGTTGCCGGAGACGATCGGCATGTCGAGGGCGATGCAGGCCTCGCCGATGCCCTTCAGGGCATGGACGAGCTGGCCCATGATCTCGGGACGCTCGGGGTTGCCGAAGTTCAGGTTGTCGGTGATGGCGATGCCACGGGCGCCGACGGCGGAGAGGTTGCGCCAGGTCTCGGCGACGGCCTGCTTGCCGCCCTCGTAGGGATCGGCCTGGACGTAGCGCGGCGTGACGTCGGAGGTGAAGCCGAGGCCCTTGGCGGTGCCGCCGTTCGGGCGCTCGACGCGGACGACCGCGGCGTCGCCGCCGGGGCGCTGCACGGTGTTGCCCTGGATCAGGTGATCGTACTGTTCCCACACCCAACGGCGCGACGACAGGTTGGGCGAGCCGATCAGATCGAGCAGGGCCGCGGCGTAGTCGGCGGGCGCCGGCACGTCGGCGGTGGCGAGCACCGGCAGCGGCGTCGGGGCGACCCAGGGGCGATCGTATTCGGGGGCCTGATCGCCGAGATCCTTGATCGGCAGGTCGGCCATGACCTCGCCGTGGTGCTCGACGACGAAGCGCAGCGTGTCGGTGGTGTAGCCGACGATGGCGAAGTCGAGACCCCACTTGCGGAAGATGGCCTCGGCCTTTTCCTCGAGATGGGGATGGAGGACCATGAGCATGCGCTCCTGGCTCTCCGACAGCATCATCTCGTAGGCGGTCATGCCGGGTTCGCGGGTCGGCACCTTGTCGAGGTTCAGGGTCAGGCCGAGGTTGCCCTTGGCGCCCATCTCGACGGCGGAGCAGGTCAGGCCCGCCGCGCCCATGTCCTGGATGGCGATGACGGCGCCGGAGGCCATCAGCTCCAGCGAGGCCTCGAGCAGCAGCTTCTCGGCGAAGGGGTCGCCGACCTGCACGGTCGGGCGCTTCTCGGCCGAGTTCTCGTCGAATTCGGCCGACGCCATGGTGGCGCCGCCCATGCCGTCGCGGCCGGTCTTGGAGCCGAGATAGACGACCGGCATGCCGACGCCCTTGGCTTCCGACAGGAAGATCTTGTCGGCATCGAGCAGGCCCGCGGCGAAGGCGTTGACCAGGCAGTTGCCGTTGTAGCTCTTGTGGAAGCGGACCTCGCCACCGACGGTCGGCACGCCGAAGGAGTTGCCGTAGCCGCCGACGCCGGCGACGACGCCGGAGACGATGTGGTGGGTCTTGGGGTGGGTCGGCTCACCGAAGCTCAGCGAGTTCATCGCGGCGATCGGCCGCGCGCCCATGGTGAAGACGTCGCGCAGGATGCCGCCGACACCCGTCGTCGCGCCCTGATAGGGCTCGATGTAGGAGGGGTGGTTGTGGCTCTCCATCTTGAAGACCACGGCCTGACCGTCGCCGATGTCGACCACGCCGGCGTTCTCGCCGGGGCCGATGAGGACGCGCTCGCCCTTGGTCGGCAGCTGCTTCAGCCACTTCTTCGAGGACTTGTACGAGCAGTGCTCGTTCCACATGGCCGAGAAGATGCCGAGCTCGGTCAGCGTCGGCTCACGACCGATCAGGTCGAGGATGCGCTGGTACTCGTCCGGCTTCAGGCCGTGGTCCTTGACGAGCTGGGGGGTGATGGCGATGTCGTTCTTCAGCATCGTGTCGTTCCTTCGTCGCCTCGGCCTTGCGGCGGGCACCGTCCCTCTGCCGGCGGGGGAGAGGGAGAGCCGGGCCGCGCCCGGCGCATTGCGCTTCGATCAGGCGACCTTGGCGAGGCTCTCGAACAGGCCGCGGCCGTCGATGCCGCCCTGCAGCGCTTCGATCAGGTTCTCCGGGTGCGGCATCATGCCGAGGACGCGGCCGCGCTCGTCGGTGATGCCGGCGATCGAATTGATCGAGCCGTTGACGTTGGCTTCCGGCGTCAGGTCGCCCTTGTCGTCGCAGTAGCGGAACACCACGCGGCCCTCGCCCTCGAGGCGCGCCAGCGTCTCGGCGTCGGCGAAGTAGTTGCCCTCGCCGTGGGCGATCGGGCAGCGGATCACCTGACGATCGGCGTAGGCCGAGGTGAAGGCGGTCTTCGCGTTGTCGACGCGCAGGTTGACCTCCTTGCACATGAACTTCAGCGAGGCGTTGCGCATCAGCGCGCCGGGCAGCAGGCCGATCTCGGTGACGATCTGGAAGCCGTTGCAGATGCCGAGCACGTAGCCGCCGCGGGCGGCATGGCGACGCACCGCCTCGATGATCGGCGAACGGGCGGCGATGGCGCCGCAGCGCAGATAGTCGCCGTAGGAGAAGCCGCCGGGGATGGCGACCACGTCGACGTCCGGCAGTTCGGTCTCGGTGTGCCAGACCATGTGCGACTTCACACCGGACACTTCGTGGAAGGCGCGGGCGAGATCGTTTTCGCGGTTGATGCCGGGGAAGACGAGAACGGCGGACTTCATGGGCTCATCCTTGCGGGCCGGGGGCGGCCCTCGCGAGAGACGGGAAGGGCGAACGAGAGGCGAGGGGCCTCAGATCAGTTCGATCCGGTAGTTCTCGATGACGGTGTTGGCGAGGAGCTTCTCGCACATGTCGGTCACCTCGGCCTCGGCCTTGGCGCGGTCGGCGGTGGCGAGCTCGAGCTCGATCAGCTTGCCCTGGCGGACGTCGTCGACGCCTTCGAAGCCGAGGCTCTTCAGAGCGCCCTGGATGGCCTTGCCCTGCGGATCGAGAACGCCGTTCTTCAGGGTGACGGTGACGCGGGCTTTCATGGGGGCAACCTCGGCTTTGACGGGGATCGGGTCCGGCGAAAACGGCGTACGCGCCCCGGACGACGGCGTCCGGGACGGTCACGCCCGATGGCCCCGCGCGTAGCACGCGAGGGCGCGGGGGGCAAGGGAAAGCGGCGTTTTCCAACGGCGGGAATGGTGCGTCGCAGCCATGCCGTCGCCCGAAACGACGACGGCCGCCCCAAGGGGCGGCCGTGTGAATTCGCTGGTCCGATCGCTCGGGTCGATCACTCGACGACGGTCGGCGCGGCGGGAGCCGGGCCGTTGTTGTCGTTGAGGATGCCGAGACGACGGGCGACTTCCTGATAGGCCTCGAGCATGCCGCCGAGGTCGCGACGGAAGCGATCCTTGTCGAGCTTGTCGCCGGTGGACTGGTCCCACAAGCGGCAGCTGTCGGGCGAGATCTCGTCGGCGAGCACGATGCGCATCATGTCGCCTTCCCAGAGCCGGCCGAACTCGATCTTGAAGTCGACGAGACGGATGCCGACGCCGAGGAAGAGGCCCGAGAGGAAGTCGTTGACACGGATGGCGAGCGCCATGATGTCGTCGATGTCCTGCGGGGACGCCCAGCCGAAGGCGGTGATGTGCTCTTCCGACACCATCGGGTCGTTGAGCTCGTCGTTCTTGTAATAGAACTCGATGATCGAGCGCGGCAGCTGCGTGCCCTCGGGGATGCCGAGGCGGGTCGACAGCGACCCGGCGGCGACGTTGCGCACCACCACCTCGAGCGGAACGATCTCGACTTCGCGGATCAGCTGCTCGCGCATGTTGAGGCGCTTGATGAAGTGGGTCGGCACGCCGAGCGCGTTCAACTGGTTGAACACGAACTCCGAGATCCGGTTGTTCAGCACGCCCTTGCCGTCGATGACGGCATGTTTCTTGGCGTTGAAGGCGGTCGCGTCATCCTTGAAGTGCTGGATGAGCGTTCCCGGCTCCGGGCCTTCATAGAGGATCTTGGCCTTGCCTTCGTAGATGCGACGCCGACGATTCATGGGTACGTACCGTGACTTCGAGAGAAAATCCATTGGGCCGAAGGCCTCCTTGGAAGCCGGCGCCCGATACGCGACACGCGGGCGACGACTCTTGACCCCTGCGGACGGGTGCCCGAAGGGGAGGCGGCGTTCGTTCCGGGAACACGCATCGATCGATGCGGGAACCGCACGAAGAACGACGCGCGGGACGGAAGAGGCCGACGCCTCTCGCACCCGCGCGCTGGTCGCGGGCACCCTAGCCGAAACGCCGCCTGATCTCAACTTGGCGGAACAAACGATGCCGGCCCGTTCGGACCGCCGTCGTTTCGTCCATCGGACGAACGTCTCGTTGATCGGAACATGGCCGGCCGCTATTCATTCTGCCGTTCAGGCTCCCTATATGGGATCCAGGGGGAAAATTCCAGGAGAATCGAAGACATGACGACCTTCGACAAGCGTGAAGATGCCTTCGAGAAGAAGTTCGCCCACGACGAGGAGCTTCAGTTCAAGGCTGCCGCGCGGCGCAACAAGCTCCTGGGCCTGTGGGTCGCCGAAAAGCTGGGCCTCTCCGGCGACAAGGCCGAGGAATACGCCAAGTCCGTGGTGATCGCCGATCTCCAGGAGGCCGGCGACCAGGACGTGATCGCCAAGGTGCTCGCCGACCTGAAGGCGGCCGGAATCGAGCAGTCGGAGCACCAGATCCGCCGCACCATGGACGAGCTGATGGCGCTGGCGATCGAGCAGATCAAGAAGGCCTGATCCTCGCCCGAACGGGTTTCGAGATGCGGCGCGCGTGCCTTAAGGTACGCGCGCCGTTTCTCTTTCGGAGGCTCCGATGCCGTCCCCCTCGATGCTCGAACCGCTCGCACCCGCCTTCCGTCTCGCCGATCGTCTCGCGGAAGGCCGGCCGCTCCTCGCCGGCTGGGTGAGCTTCGCCGATCCGCTCTTCACCGAGATCGTGGCGCGGACCAGCCTCGAGGCGGTGGTCTTCGACATGCAGCACGGGCTCTTCGGCATCGACGCGGTGCCGGGCCTCGTCGGCGCCGCGGCGGCGGCCGGATGCCCGGCGATCGTGCGCGCGCCGGTCGACGACTTCGCCATGGCGGCCCGGGCGCTCGACTTCGGCGCCGCCGCGGTGATCGCGCCGATGATCAACTCGGCCGCCGACGCGCGGCGGCTCGTCGAATTCACCAAGTTCCCGCCGCGCGGCCGCCGCTCCTGGGGGCCGGGGCGGGCGATGGCGCTCGCCGGCATCGCCGCGGGGCCGGACTATTTCGCCCGCGCCGACGGTTTCTCGGTGGTGCTCGCGATGATCGAGACGCGCGAGGGCCTCGAAGCCCTCGACGAGATCCTGGCGGTCGACGGCATCGACGGCGTCTTCGTCGGGCCGAACGACCTCTGCATCGCCCTGACCGACGGCGCGCTGCTCGACCCCGAGGCGGCGCTGCTCGACGAGCCCCTGGCGCGGATCGTCGCGGCTTGCGCGCGCACGGGCAAGATCGCCGGCATCTTCGGCGGTTCGGGCGCGCGGGCGGGCGAGCTCGTGGGCCGCGACTTCCGCCTCGTGACCGTCGGCCACGACGCCGCCTATGTGAAGGCGGGCATCGAGGCGATGGCGGCTGCCGCGCGCGAGGCGTGAAAGAGAAGAGCCCGCCGGAGCGAGCCCTCATCGGCGGGCGTCTTCGCTGCGCGGCTTCGTTCGCAGGGGCGACGAGATCCGGTCGGGATGACGGAGGATCAGTTCTCCGCCGACGTAGCCACCGGACAGGCCGAAGCAACCCGGTGAATTCCGCAACAGACTCGAGGCCCGTACGCGCGGCATGTATTCCGGACTTTCCGAGGTCAGGGCTTTCTCTTCCCCCTTGGTCCAAAGGAAGGAGCCGACGCCATAGGCGGTCCAGTCGGGGCGTCTGATCGAGTCGGAGAAGCCTTTGACCGTCGTCTCGTCCCAGCAGATCATGTCGATGTCACGGACGAGCAGGGGGCCGCCGCGGGAGGCGTAGAGATCGGCGCGGGGATGGAGGTTCCAGTCGAAGGCGCGGGCGACGACCGCGCCGTTCGGCAGTTCGACGGTCATGGTCGCAAAGGTCAGGAGACCGACGGTCCAGTTGAGCATCAGGACCGCGACGACGAGGAGGATGAGGCCGACGAGCCCGAGCCCGAACCAGCGCAGGCCGCGCAGGATCATCGTGCCCAGGGTCTTCGGCATGGTCGGCGACCTCGTTTCCTCACCAGGCGCCCGAACGAGGCTTCTGGTCGGGCTTCGCCCGCTGCCAATCGAATTCAGGGTATCTCAAGAGAAGTTCCGCGCCGAGGTAGCTCCCGAAGTATCCCAGGCATCTCCCATCGCCCCCGTTCAATCCGCTCTCGCGCAGCACGTCCTTGTAAGCTCTGTCGTCGCCACGGGTCGGTGGCGCGTCTCCGCCCAGCCAGACGAAGCTGCCCGACCTCACCGTGGTTCCTTCGATGGCTTTTCGATCGAAACAAACGTCATCGACATCGCGGACCAAGAGTTCGCCGTCCCAGGACCGAAGCAGATCGATGCGAGACCATTTCTTCCAATCGAAGACACGAACGAGGACTGCTCCCTTGGGAAACATATAGTATTGATCAAACGGGATGAGTACGATTATCGTGGGATATATGACGCAGAAGGCCGCGATGACCCCGAGCGTGATTCGAGTTTTGCGCATCCATTCTGGTTCAGGATCTGACGGGGTGGCCGATTTCATCTATGGTTTCCCGACTTGTAGGCACTCGATTCCGGATCTCTGAAAACATCGGCTCGAAACGAGGCTGTCCAGTCTTCGACGATTTCATAGCGCGTGCCGCCGACCTCGGAAATGAAGCGGAAGATGCTGGATACGTCCTCGACATCGACCTTTTCGAAAAAGTCTGGGGGTAGCGGTGCCACTCCCGATACGGCGTAAGCAACTCGTATCAAGTCTACCAGCCGCCAAAAAGACAACGGATTCGCCTCGAGCCAAGCAGAAAACTGTCGCAGATCCAGCGGATCGGTGAAGACGTCTCTGAAATGGAACTCGGACTCTCCTTCGATCGAGAGCATGTCTCCTCGCTGTACGACCGTTCCTTCGAAAGCTCCGTAGACACTCGAATACCCGTGGGAGAACGCCACGTCGCCGAAGTCGTAGGCCCTGCCGAAATCGACATGCACGCTCCCTGAAGACGAATTTCGTGCCTTTTCGGCAATCTGATCCGACAGTCGACGGAAGGCGCCTTCGGTACCCGTCTCGTAGGCGTAGACTTCTGCGATGTCGCGGAGATGTCCGATCTCACTCAGTGTGACCGGGCGTCCACCACCCGTGAAGAAGTGCCAGACGAAATCGCTGTCCTCCCAGCGCTCATGAGACGATGCGAGACCGGTGGTAAACGTGTGGTACGCGAATTCCGTTTCGCCGGGGCGGTAGGGGATGGCTTCGCAGCGGCAGTTCGGCTCTTGGCCGGGATGCCCGGTCTCGGGCGGGTGATCCCATGAGAAGATGTGGCCGTCGTTGGCGCGATGGGACGGGCGAACTTTCTCGTCATGGCGAGAGCGCCAGACATATCGGTCGGTCGCGTGCTCGTCCTTGCGCTCGACGGGCAAGACGATCGGCGTTCCGAACCTCAGATAGCGATCGAAATGGATGCGGTAGAGATCGGAGCGATGCAGGTTCATGGGTCATGTCCTCGATGGTGTCGCCATCGAGGATACGACTGTTTCGGCCGAGGAGAACAAATCGTGATTTGTCCTCGGGGGCGCCGAGGGCCACACTGCTGCCTCGGACGACAGAGCCCCGCCGGATCGCTCCGACGGGGCTCTGTCGTTTCGTGGGATCGGGCCGGTGATCAGCCGAAGATGCGGGCGAAGATCGTGTCGACGTGCTTCATGTGGTAGCCGAGGTCGAAGCGCTCGCGGATCTGTTCCTCGGTCAGCGCCTTGCGCACCTCTTCGTCGGCCAGAAGCTCGGCGAGGAAGTCGACGGTCGCCTGACCGGTCCGCTGATAGCTGTCCCACACCTTCATCGCGTTGCGCTGGACGAGGCGATAGGCGTCCTCGCGGGAGACGCCGGCCTGGGTCAGGGCGAGCAGGATGCGCTGGGAATGCACGAGGCCGCCGAGGCGGTCCATGTTCTGCGCCATGCGCTCGGGGTAGACGACCAGCTTCTCGATGACGCCGGCCAGCCGGTTCAGCGCGAAGTCGAGGGTGATGGTGGCGTCGGGGCCGATCATGCGCTCGACCGAGGAGTGCGAGATGTCGCGCTCGTGCCAGAGCGCCACGTTCTCCATCGCCGGGATGGCATAGGCGCGCACCATGCGGGCGAGACCGGTCAGGTTCTCGGTCAGCACCGGGTTGCGCTTGTGCGGCATCGCCGAGGAGCCCTTCTGGCCGGGGGAGAAATACTCCTCGGCCTCGAGCACTTCGGTGCGCTGGAGGTGGCGGATCTCGATCGCCACGCGCTCGATCGACGAGGCGACGACGCCGAGCGTGGCGAAGAACTGGGCGTGACGGTCGCGCGGGATGACCTGGGTCGAGACCGGCTCGACGGTGAGGCCCATCTTTTCGGCGACATGGGCTTCGACGCGCGGATCGATGTTGGCGAAGGTGCCGACGGCGCCGGAAATGGCGCAGGTGGCGATCTCGGCGCGGGCGGCGACGAGGCGGGCGCGGTTGCGCTGGAACTCGACATAGGCCTCGGCGAGCTTCAGGCCGAAGGTCACCGGCTCGGCGTGGATACCGTGGGAGCGGCCGATGGTCGGGGTGTGCTTGTGCTCGATGGCACGGGTCTTCAGCGCGGCGAGCACGCGGTCGACGTCGGCGATCAGGATGTCGGTCGCGCGGGCGAGCTGGACGGCGAGGCAGGTGTCGAGCACGTCCGACGAGGTCATGCCCTGATGGACGAAGCGCGCCGACGGGCCGACGATCTCGGCCAGATGCGTCAGGAAGGCGATGACGTCGTGCTTGGTGACGGCCTCGATCTCGTCGATGCGGGCGACGTCGAAGGTGGCGTCCTTGGCCTTGGCCCAGATCTCGGCCGCGGCCTCCTTCGGCACCACGCCGAGCTCGGCGAGCGCGTCGGTCGCGTGCGCCTCGATCTCGAACCAGATGCGGAAGCGGGACTGCGGCTCCCAGACGGAGACCATCTCGGGACGCGAATAGCGCGGGATCATCGGAGCACCTCGTGAGGACTGGGTCGCGCGGGCTCGCGCGGCGTCGATCAAATCTCGGCCTGCCACTTAGCAGACCCCGCGCCGACGCTCAACGCAGGCAGGCGAAATGCGCTATCAAACGAGTCGCGCGCGGCTCGGTCGGATCCGCGCCGACGGCCGCACCGGCGGCCGAGTTTTCGAGGAACAACGATGACACACGACGTGATCGTTCTGGGCGCCGGCATGGTGGGCACCTCCGCCGCCCTGCAACTGACCGAGAAGGGGCGCCGCGTGGCGCTGATCGATCGCCGCGGCATCGGCGAGGAGACGAGTTTCGGCAATGCCGGCGTGATCGAGCGCGAGGGACTGGTGCCGGTCGGCATCCCGCGCGACATCGTGCGGCTGTTCCGCTATGCGCTGAACCTCGCGCCCGAGGCGAACTATCACGTCGGCTTCCTGCCGAAGATCGCGCCCTGGCTGTGGAAACTGTTCGAGGCCTCCGACAAGGCCGGCATCGAGGCCTTCGCGCGGGCGACCGACGCGTTGTCGCGCTTCGCCATCGTCGAGCATCGGCGGCTGGCGGCGGCGGCGAACGTCTCCGACCAGTTCCGCGAGACCGGCTGGCTGCGGGTCTATCGGACCCCCAAGGGTCTCGCCGGCGAGAGCGACCTGCACGAACTCGCCGACCGTTTCGGCATCGAGCATCGCCTGCTCGACCGCGACGCGCTGCATGCCTTCGAGCCCGATCTCGCGCGCATCCTGCATGCCGGCGTATTCTGGCCGGAGACCCAGACCGTCGCCTGGCCGGAAGCGGTCACCAAGGCCTACGGCGACCGCTTCGAGGCGCTCGGCGGCCAGTTTTCGCGCGGCGATGCGCGCTCGCTGCGGCGGGTCGACGAGCGCTGGTTCGTGACGACCGAGACCGGCGCGGTTTCGGCGCCGACGGTCGTCGTGGCGCTGGGGCCGTGGTCGAACGACCTGCTCGATCGCTTCGACCTGTCGTTCCCCTTCGCGGTCAAGCGCGGCTACCACATGCATTTCGCCGCCGAGCGCGGCGCGCGGCTGGCGCGTCCGATCGTCGACGTCGAGATGGGCTACTGCCTGACGCCGATGGCCAAGGGCTACCGGCTGACCACCGGCGTCGAATTCGCCCATCGCGATGCCGACCCGACGCCGCGCCAGCTCGAGCAGCTGAAGCCGATCGCCCGCGATCTCTTCCCGCTCGGTGCCGAACTCGACCCCGAGCCCTGGCTCGGGCGGCGGCCGGCGCTGCCGGACGGGTTGCCGATCATCGGCCCGGCGCCGGGCGTGCCGAACATGTGGCTCGACTTCGGCCACGGCCATCTCGGCTTCACGCTGGGGCCGATCTCCGGCCGGCTGATCGCGGAAGGAATCGTCGGCGAGCCGACGCTGGTCGATCTGACGCCCTTCCGGGCCGAGCGCTTCGGAGGTCAGCGATGAGCGAGACGCGCGGTCCCGTCCGGCTCGCCGCGCGCCGCGAGGGCGGCCGTCGGCCGCTGCCGATCGTCTTCGCCTTCGTCGGCATCGTCGTGGTGTCGTTCGCCCAGGCGGCCGAGCGCGGCATGATCGACGGGGTGAAGATCGAATGGCCGGTCTATCTCTTCGGCGGGGCGATGATCGCCATCGGCATCTTCGGCATGGGGCGACGCGACGATCCCGAGCCGGTCGAGGACGAGAGCGGGCCGATCCGCGAATCGGGTCGGTCGCCGAACGAACGCGATCCGGTCGACGAGCTGCGCGAGACGCTCGACCGGATGCAGGGGCGCAAGCCCTGGGACACGACGGGATCGGGGCCGGGCGGCGGCGCGTGACGGCGGGGCGAGGAGGCGCCTCGGCGCCTCAGGTCTCGCGCAGCGGCAGGGCCGGCGTGTCCTTCACCGTCGCCACCACGATGTGGGACTGGACGTCGGTGACGAGATTGTTGTCGAGGAGCTTCGAGCGCAGGAAGGTGTCGTAGGCCTTCATGTCCTCGGCGACCACCTTGATCAGATAGTCGACGGCGCCGGTGACGCGCTCGCAGGTGATGACCTCGGGCCAGAGCCGCATCATGCGGTCGAACTCGGTCATGTTGTCGTTCGACGGAACCCCGAGCTTGACGAAGGCGTAGACGACGAATTCGAGCCCCACCGCCTCGCGATCGACGAGCGCGGCGATCTGCTTGATGATGCCGGCGTCCTTCATCCGCTTGATGCGACGCCAGCACGGCGTCTGACTCATGCCGGCTTCCTTGGCGACGTCGGCGATGGCCAGCGAGGCGTCCCGCTGGAGAATGCGCAGGATGCGCACGTCATGCGGATCGAGGAGAATCTTTTCCGCCATCCCTTGTCACCTGAAACAAATCGACGTGAAACGCTGTTCGGGGCGCCAAGTTAGCATGAAATTCGACGTATGGAAGGTGTATTCTGTCCCCTCGACGAAAGCTGAACGACGTCGCGTAATCCGGTCGTCCCCGTCCAGAATGGCACGAAAAACGATGTCATGGGGCCTCCGAACCGCCGTCGCAGTGGTCGAGGGAGACGCTCATGAACGACTTCACGCCGTGGCCCACGCGGCCGCCGAAGCTTTCCGACAAATACGACCTCGACCGGGGTCGCGTCTATCTCACCGGTATCCAGGCACTGGTTCGCCTGCCGATCGACCGCGTCCGCCTCGACCGGGCGGCGGGGGTGAAGACCGCCGGTTTCATCTCGGGCTATCGCGGTTCGCCGCTCGCCGGCTACGACCAGCAGCTCGTCGCGGCACGCGCCGAGCTCGCCGCCCACGACGTGCGCTTCACGCCGGGCGTCAACGAGGAACTGGCGGCGACCGCCGTCTGGGGCTCGCAGAAGACGGTCTCCTCGGGTGCCGGCTCGGACTTCGACGGCGTCTTCGGTATCTGGTACGGCAAGGCGCCCGGCGTCGATCGCTCCACCGACGTCTTCAAACACGCCAATGCCTCCGGCACGTCCCGCCTCGGCGGCGTGCTGGCGATCGCCGGCGACGACCATCTGGCGAAGTCCTCCACCGTCGCCTGCCAGAGCGAATTCCAGTTCGCCGACTGCGAGATCCCGGTGCTGGAGCCGGCGGATCTGCAGGACGTCGTCGACTACGGCCTCCTCGGCCTCGAGATGTCGCGCTATTCCGGTCTCTGGGTCGGCATGATCGCGCTCGCCGACACGATGGATTCCTCCGGCGTGGTCGACGTCTCGCTCGCCCGCCACGCCTTCCGCCGGCCGCGGCCGGAGTTCGATCCGCGCGCCCGCGCCGACGTCGATCGGCCGATGCTCCTGAAGCACCGGCTCGACAACGAGGTCTCGGTGCGCGAGATCCGCCTTCCGGCGGCGCGCGCCTTCGCCCGGGCGAACGGGCTCGACGCCCAGGTCTTCGGCGCCAGCCGGCCGCGCATCGGCTTCGTCGCCACCGGCAAGGCCTATCGCGACCTGCGTCAGGCCTTCGCGATCGTCGGCCTCGACGAGCAGCGGGCGCGCGATCTCGGCGTCGCGATCTTCAAGGTCGGCATGAGCTGGCCGCTGGAGCCGATGGCGATCTCGACCTTCGCCCGCGGCATCGAGCGTCTCGTCGTGGTCGAGCACAAGCGGTCGCTGATCGAGGCGCAGATCAAGGAACTCGCCTATCACTGGCCCGACGGCCAGCGCCCGGCGATCTGGGGCAAGACGACGCCGACGGGCGAGCCCTTCTTCGCCGCGGTGCGCGAACTCGCCTCCGCCGACATCGTGCCGGCGCTGATGGCGGTGATCCCGCAGCTTTCCGAGGACACCCGCGCCCGCGACGCGGCGGACGCACTCGTCCGTCAGGCGATGTGGGCGGCGGGGCATGCGTCGGATGCGCGGCGCTCGCCCTATTTCTGCGCCGGCTGCCCGCACAACACCTCGACCAAGACGCCGGAAGGGTCGCGCTCGATGGCCGGCATCGGCTGCCACGCCATGACCGAACTCGCCGAGCGCACCACCGACGGTCTCTCGGCGATGGGCGGGGAGGGCGTGCCCTGGGTCGGTCAGGCGGCCTTCTCGCGCGACACCCACGTCTTCGCCAATCTCGGCGACGGCACTTGGTTCCATTCCGGCACGCTCGCCGTCCGCCAGTCGGTCGTGGCGGGGGTGCACATCACCTACAAGATCCTCTTCAACGACGCCGTCGCCATGACCGGCGGGCAGAAGGTCGACGGCGGTTCCCTGACCGTCGGGCGCCTCACCCGCAGCCTCGAGGCGGAAGGCGTGGCGAAGATCGTCGTCGTCGCCGACGAATGGGAGCGCCATGTCGGCTCCCCGGAACTCGCGGCCGGCGTCACCGTTCGCCCGCGCGCCGAGCTTCTCGACGTCGAGCGCGAACTCGCCGCCACGCCCGGCGTGACGGTGCTGGTCTACGACCAGACCTGCGCGGCGGAGAAGCGGCGGCGGCGCAAGCGCGGGCTGATGGCCGACGTGCCGAAGCGACTCTTCGTCAACGAACGCGTCTGCGAGGACTGCGGCGACTGTTCCAAACAGTCGAACTGCGTCGCCGTCGAGCCGATCGAGACCGCCTTCGGGCGCAAGCGGCGGATCAATCAGGCGAACTGCAACAAGGACTTCTCCTGCGAGACCGGCTTCTGCCCGTCCTTCGTCGAGGTGATCGGCGGCAAGCTGAAGCGCGAGGGGCGACGGATCGATCCGGCCGCGCTGCTCGAGGGTCTGCCTGCCCCGGCGCGGGCCGGGCTCGAGGCCAAGACGCTCGATCTCGTCATCGCCGGCATCGGCGGCATGGGCGTCACCACGGCAGCGGCGGTGCTGGCCATGGCCGCACATGTCGACGGGCTCGACGTCTCGACGCTCGACATGACGGGTCTCGCCCAGAAGGGCGGGCCGGTGACGAGCCACGTCCGCTTCTCCACCTTCGCCCGGCCGATCGAGGGGCCGCGGGTGCCGAACGCCTCGCTCGACGTGCTGATCGCCGCCGACATGGTGGTGGCGGCCGGCGGCGACGTGCTCGCCATGGCCGATCCGGCGCGCACCGCGACCTTCGCCGACGCGAAGCCGCAGCCGACGGCGGAATTCGTGCTGCGCCAGACGCAGTCCTTCTCGGCGAGCCGGCTCGCAGGGCTTCTCGGTGAGGCCTCGGCGGCGTTCCGCAGCTTCGCCGCCGGCGAGATCGCCGAGCGGCTGTTCGGCGACACGCTCGCCGTCAACATGATGCTGATCGGCGCGGCCCTTCAGGACGGGCGGCTGCCGATCTCGGTCGGGGCGCTGGAGACGGCGATCCGGCTCAACGGCGCCTCGGTCGAGGCCAATCTCGCCGCCGTGGCCCTCGGCCGGGCGCTCGCCGCCGCGCCGGAGCGGGTGACGGCGCTGGTCGCTCCGCGTGCCGTCGTCGACGTCGCCGCGGTGCCGCTCGACGAACGCATCGCCTTCCTCGCCGACGAGCTCGTGCGTTGGGGCGGTCGGGCGGTCGCGGCCGACTTCCGCACCCGCATCGCCGCGGTGCGCCGCGCCGAGGCGGACGCCACGGGCGAGGAAAGTGTGACGCGGCGGGTCGCCGAGCGGCTCTACCGCCTCACCGCCATCAAGGACGAGTGGGAAGTGGCGCGGCTCCATGCCGATCCGGCCTTCGCGGCGCGGCTGGCCGAGACCTTCGAAGACGTGTCGCAGATCCGCACCGTGCTCGCCCCGCCCTTCCTGGCGAAGCGGGACCCGGCGACCGGGCGGCCGAAGAAGCTCTCCTTCGGTCCTTGGATTCGGCCGCTGCTCGGGCTGATGGCGAAGGCGCGGGTGCTGCGCGGCAGCGTCCTCGACCCGTTCGCCTGGACCGAGGAGCGACGCGAGGAGCGGGCGCTGCGGGACCTCTACCGCGACGACGTCGCGCGGATCGCCGAGCGTCTCGCCGCCGGTGTCGCGCCGCGCGTGCTCGACGGGCTGATTTCCTGGCCGGAGACGGCCAAGGGCTACGGCCCGATCAAGGATGCGGCGATGAAGGCGGCGCGCGAGAAACGCGCGGTGGTGCTGGCGGAACTCGACGCGGCACCGGTCGGGGCGATGGCGGCGGAGTGACGCGGGGGGGGCTCGGTCGCCGACGTCATCGGAGGCCGGAGACGGTAGACTCGGTCGCCGGCATCATGGGGCGCGCCGGAGGCGCCTCTTCACCCTCCCATCAGGGGAGGGTGGCCCGCAGGGCCGGGTGGGGTTGGGCTCGTCCGCGTCGCAGGCGCCTGCGAGGGAGCCGCGCGCTGTCGCCGGCTTTCCGGGATGCCGTCACCTCTGATCACCCCACCCCCGACCCCTCCCCTGAGGGGAGGGGGGAATTGCCGGCCGACGCGTCCGGGGTGGGGTCGGTCGAGTGCGCTGGGAGGCCGTGCGCGATGCTTCGAGAC
>DBMN01000367.1 GCA_002298965.1 Rhizobiales bacterium UBA697
GGCCCAGCCGCCGCCACCGCCGCCGTAGCCGCCACCGCCGTATTCGCCGCCGTAGCCGCCGCCCCACTGGGGCTCGCGCGGGGGCGGGGGCGGAGCCCAGCCACCACCGCCGTAGCCGCCACCGCCGCGAGCGGCGTAGTAGCAGGCCTTGCGACGGCCCTCGGCCGGGTCACCGAACACGTTGTTGTTGCAGGGCACGCCGCGATTGGTCTCGACCTCGGCCCAGCCGCCACCGGCGCCGTAACGCACGGTCGTGCCGTAGGGTACGCGGCAATAGCCGCCTTCGTTGGCGCAGGGCACCCAGCCACCGCGGCCCTGAGCCAGCGCTCCGTCGGCGAAGGCCGCCGACAGGATCAGGGTTGCGAACAACGTACGTCCGAGCATGCGGTCCCCTCCACGCGTAACCGGTTCGTTTCCGCCGAACCTCTCAACGAGTTACGCCGTCGCCGCGCCGCCTGCAAGTCTCCGCTCGCCCGCCCCGGAGAGGCAACCGGGGATGCGCCGATTGACGCGCCGCCGCCGACGGGCGACGCTCACGGTCACCGATCACATGCGGGGGGAAGGCCGGTGTCTTACGTGAGGAGAGCGGCCGCTGCGGCCGGACTCGTATTCGTCGTGGCCTTCGCCGGCCTCGGGACGGGGAGCGCCGCGGCGATGACGCCGCAGCAGTGCATGCAGTTCACCGACTACGCCATGAAGGCGCAGGCGCAATACTACGCCCGCGGCTGCGCCCCGGTCCGGCAGATGCACGCCGGGCGGGACCAGCACTATCGCTGGTGCATGTCTAACCAGGACGCGGTGGTCAGGGCCGATCTCTCTGCCAAGGGATCGCTGCTGAAGACCTGCCTCGCCTCGCGTTCGGCGCCGCCGCTGGGACCGGGTTTCGGCCGTCCGCCCGCGGCGCGGCCGGCCTGTGCCTTCGTCGCCGGCTATTACAACGGCCGCTCGGCGTCGATCGTCGCGGAGGGCGGCGACCGCATCCGCGTGATGGTGTCGCCGACGCGGCCGATCGCGCGGGGCTCCTGCGTCGGCAACCGGCTGATCGTCGACTTCACCGACGACCACGTGATCTCCGGCATCTTCGACGGCCGAGTGATCCGCTGGGACAATCGCACCAACTGGGTGAAGAACTGAGGCGACGCGTCGAGGGCCGCTGTGGGCACAGGACGGACAAAGAAAAACCGGCCCGGAGCCGTTGGGCTACCGAGCCGGTTTTTTCTTTCCAGTTCCAATCACCAAAGTGATTGGTGCGGCCGAATGGACTCGAACCATCACCCCTCTCGGGACTAGCACCTCAAGCTAGCGCGTCTACCAATTCCGCCACGGCCGCGACCGGAGGAACCCTTCGATCGACCGTCGGCCGTTCGAAGTGGCGCTCATGTAACCCATCGGATTCTCGGGATCAAGCACCCACGGGGAAAAATGTGGGAGTAAATTCAACAATGGCGGAAAACCGCCTCAGACGCGGCGCACGTTGTCGCGCGGACGGAAGCCCGGCGAGCGGAACAGCACCTCGGTGATGGCGATGCCGATGCGATCGCCGCGCAGCACCACCTGGCCGGTGGCGACGGGAACGTTGTTGGCGAGGATCTGGACGTCGTCGGTCTCGCGCGCGTCGAGCTCGATCACCGCACCGCGGCCCATCCGCAGGACCTGATGGATCGGAACCTGCGTGGTTCCCAGCACCACCGAAATGTCCACGCCGATGTTGTCGAACGGTGTCATATGGTGTTCTCCTCGCGATGCCCGACGCACCGCCGAACGACAGGCAGAGTGGCAGGGCGGTGGTTAGCGAATGGTAAACGGGCCGTCCCGAAACGACATGACCGCATCCTCCGACACGCAGGCCTCGCCGGCCGCCCGCCCCGACCGCGACCACGTCCTCGACGGCACGTTCTTCGCCCGTCCCGGCTCTCCGCCGGTCGCCTGGACCATCGCCGAGGGGCTGACGCTCTATGACGCCGCCGTCGCCGAGATGGAGGCCCAGGCCGCCGCCATCGCCGCAGGCGAGGCTCCGGAGCGCGTGTGGCTGGTCGAGCACCCTGCCCTCTACACCGCCGGCACCTCGGCGCGTCCCGAGGACCTCGTCGATCCGAATCGATTCCCCGTCCATGCGACCGGCCGCGGCGGCGAGTTCACCTATCACGGGCCCGGCCAGCGGGTCGCCTACGTGATGCTGGATCTGACCCGGCGGCGGCAGGACCTGCGCGCCTATGTCGCCGCGCTGGAGGAATGGATCATCGCCACGCTGTGGGACCACCACGTCCGCGGCGAACGGCGCGAGGACCGGGTCGGCGTCTGGGTGCGTCGGCCGGAGAAGCCGGAGATAGCGCCGGGCGTCGGCGCCGAGGACAAGATCGCCGCCATCGGCATCCGCGTGCGCCGCTGGGTGACCTATCACGGCATCGCGCTCAACGTGGAGCCGGACCTCACCCATTTCGAGGGCATCGTGCCCTGCGGCATCCGCGGCTACGGCGTGACGTCGCTGGTCGACCTCGGCCTGCCGGTGACGATGACCGACGTCGACGTGGTGCTCAGGCGGAACTTCGAAAAGGTGTTCGGGCCGACGGTCGCGGGATGAGACCGGCGGCGCCGATCTCTCACAGGGAGGTGCGAATCAGGAAGCCCGCGGGCGGCGGGTCCTTTTCCTCGTAACGCTCAAGGATCGCCACGGAGGCGCCCGAGGGGCCGCGGCGGCAGCGGCCGATCATCTCGTCGACCTTGTCGGCCGGACCGTGGAAGACGGCCTCGACGGTGCCGTCACGCAGGTTGCGCACCCAACCGGACAGGCCGAGTTCGCGGGCGCGTCTTTCGATCCAGGCGCGGAACCCCACGCCCTGCACGCGCCCGGAAATGACGATCCTGAACGTCGGCACCTTCGTCTCCCGTCGACGATCGGGGCGCGGCGTCACAACTGCCGGATACCGATCGAAACGACCAATCCATTGATCGTGTTGAACCTTCGCCGATCTCGAATCGACGAGCGAGCGTCGGCGACGAAGCCGACGGGCAAAGGTAAACCGCGGCGGCGCCGTCGCGCCAGCCGTGGAAACCCTGAGACGCACAACATCTTACCGTGAAGAAAGCGCGAGCCTCAGCGCCCGGCGAAGCAGTCGCCGAGCTCGGCGACGCGGTCGACCACCACCGCCGCACCGGCCGCCTCGAGCTCGTCGCGGCCGCCGAAACCCCAGGCGA
The DNA here is from genome assembly GCA_002298965.1 of Rhizobiales bacterium UBA697. Lineage (GTDB taxonomy): Bacteria > Pseudomonadota > Alphaproteobacteria > Rhizobiales > Ancalomicrobiaceae > Pinisolibacter. The sequence continues at coordinate 3,196 of DBMN01000367.1, forward strand.
CGCCGATGGTCGCGAGGCCGGCCGAGGCGGCGCCGACGACGTCGTAGGCGCGATCGCCGACCATCACGGCGGAGGCCGGGTCGATCGCCTCGCGCTTCAGGATCCAGGGGATGAGATCGGTCTTGGCGGCACGCCGGCCGTCGAGTTCGGAGCCGTGGATGGCGACGAATCGGCGGGCGAGGTCGAAGTGCTCGAGGATGCGGCGGGCGAAGACGTGCGGCTTCGACGTCGCCACGAAGAGGCGGCGCCCCGAGGCGACGAGCCCGTCGAGCAGCTCGGGGATGCCGGGATAGACCTCGTTCTCGAACAGGCCCACCGTGCCGTAGCGGGCGCGATAGGCGGAGACGCCGGCCTCCGCCTTCGCCCGGTCGCCGTCGAACAGCGTGGCGAAGACGTCGATCAGCGGCGGGCCGATGGTCCAGTCGAGATCGACTTCGGGCGCCAAGGGGCGCCCGAGCTCGGTCATCGCGTTGCGGATCGACGTGGTGATGCCGACGTGCGGGTCGGTGAGCGTGCCGTCGAGATCGAAGAGGACGGCGGCGATCCGGTCCGGCATCGCCACCGTCACGTCCCCGTTGGCCATCATTCGAACTCGATGATGACGGCGTCGACGGCCAGGCTGTCGCCGGCCTTGGCCTTGATCGCCTTGACCTTGCAGTCGCGCTCGGCGCGCAGGACGTTCTGCATCTTCATCGCCTCGACCACCGCCAGCGTCTGACCGGCCTTGATCTCCTCGCCCTCGGCGACGTCGATCGAGATGATCAGACCCGGCATCGGGCAGAGCAGATACTTCGAGGTGTCCGGCGGCGCCTTGAAGGGCATCAGCTTCTCGAGCGCGGCGATGCGCGGGCTCATGGCGCGGCCGATCGAGGTGGCGCCGCGATAACGCATCTCGACGCCGTTCAGCACCGGGCGGATCTGCACGGTGATCGAGCGCTCGCCGATCTCGCCGGTCCACAGCAGGTCGCCCGGCTGATAGCGCGTCGAGACCGTCACCGGCTCGGCGTCGCCCGGGAAGGCGACCTCGAACTCGAGCGGCATGCCGACGAAGCCCGACGGCACGGAGACGTCGAGATACTCGCCGTCGATCTTCACCGTCCAGGCGTCCTGCATCTGGCCCGAATGGGGACGCAGGCGGCCCGGCAGGTTGTCGAGGCGGTCCTTGCGCAGGATCTCGACCGACAGGGCCACGGCGGCGAGGAGCTTCTGGTCCTCGGCGTGCGGCACGTTGCCGGTGAAGCCGTCCGGGTACTCCTCCTTGATGAAGCCGGTGGAGAGCTTGCCGCTCTTCCAGCGCTCGTGGCCCATCAGCGAGGTCAGGAACGGGATGTTGTGCTGGATGCCGTCGATGACGAAGGCGTCGAGCGCGTCGGCCTGGGCCTCGATCGCCTCGAGGCGGGTTGGGGCATGGGTGACGAGCTTGGCGATCATCGGATCGTAGAACATCGAGATCTCGCCACCCTCGGTGACGCCGGTGTCGTTGCGCACCGTGATCTCGCCGTCGGTGCCTTCCTCCGGCGGACGATAGCGGGTCAGGCGGCCGATCGAGGGCAGGAAGTTGCGGAAGGGATCCTCGGCATAGATGCGGCTCTCGACCGCCCAGCCGTTCAGCTTCACGTCCTTCTGCTCGATCGCCAGCTTCTCGCCGTAGGCGACGCGGATCATCTGCTCGACGAGGTCGATGCCGGTGATCAGCTCGGTGACGGGATGCTCGACCTGGAGACGGGTGTTCATCTCGAGGAAGTAGAAGTTCTTGTTCTGGTCGGCGACGAACTCGACGGTGCCGGCGCTGTCGTAGTCGACGGCCTTGGCCAGTGCGACCGCCTGCTCGCCCATCTTCTTGCGGGTCTCGGCGTCGAGGAGCGGCGACGGCGCCTCTTCGATGACCTTCTGATTGCGGCGCTGGATCGAGCATTCACGCTCGCCGAGGTAGATCACGTTGCCGTGCTTGTCGCCGAGAACCTGGATCTCGATGTGGCGCGGGTCGACGATGAACTTCTCGACGAAGACGCGGTCGTCGCCGAAGGAGGCGGCCGCCTCGTTCTTGGAGAGCGTGAAGCCCTCGCGGCACTCGGCGTCGTTCCAGGCGATGCGCATGCCCTTGCCGCCGCCGCCGGCCGACGCCTTGATCATGACCGGATAGCCGATCTCGTTGGCGATCTTCACGGCGTGCTCGCCGTCCTCGATCACGCCGAGGTAGCCCGGCACGGTCGAGACCTTGGCGGCGTTGGCGAACTTCTTGGACTCGATCTTGTCGCCCATCGCCTCGATGGCGCGGGTGTTGGGACCGATGAAGACGATGCCGTTGTCCTTCAGCGCCTGGCAGAAGGAGGCACGCTCGGAGAGGAAGCCGTAGCCGGGATGCACCGCCTCGGCGCCGGTCGCCTTGCACGCCTCGATGATCTTGTCGGCGAGCAGGTAGGACTGGGCGGCGGGCGGCGGGCCGATGTGGACGGCCTCGTCGGCCATCTCGACGTGCTGGGCGTCGATGTCGGCGTCGGAATAGACCGCCACGGTCTTGATGCCCATCTTGCGGGCGGTCTTGATGACCCGGCAGGCGATCTCGCCACGGTTGGCGATGAGGATCTTCTTGAACATGTGCGGCACCATCGAGGTACGAGAAGACGAGAAGCGAATTCCGAGGGCTCTACCGGGGCGGACGCAGGCGCCCGCCCGGTCGATGCCGCCTCACAGCGGAATGTTGTCGTGCTTCTTCCAGGGGTTCTCGAGCTGCTTGTTGCGCAGGAGACGAAGCGCGCGGGCGATGCGCGAGCGCGTCGCATGCGGCTTGATCACGTCGTCGATGTAGCCGCGCTCGGCCGCCACGAAGGGATTGGCGAAGCGGCGCTGATACTCGGCGGTGCGAGCCGCGATCTTCTCCGGGTCGCCCAGTTCGGAGCGATAGAGGATCTCGACCGCGCCCTTGGCGCCCATGACGGCGATCTCGGCCGACGGCCAGGCGTAGTTGAAGTCGCCGCGCAGGTGCTTGGAGGCCATGACGTCGTAGGCGCCGCCGTAGGCCTTGCGGGTGATCACGGTGATCTTCGGAACGGTCGCCTCGGCATAGGCGAAGAGGAGCTTGGCGCCGTGCTTGATCAGGCCGCCGTATTCCTGGACCGTGCCGGGCAGGAAGCCGGGCACGTCGACGTAGGTGACGATCGGGATGTTGAAGCAGTCGCAGAAGCGCACGAAGCGCGCCGCCTTCTTGGAGGCGTCGATGTCGAGCACGCCGGCGAGAACCATCGGCTGGTTCGCGACGATGCCGACGGTGCGGCCCTCGATGCGGGCGAAGCCGACGATGATGTTCTTGGCGTGGTTCTGCTGGATCTCGAAGAAGTCGCCCTCGTCGACCGTCTTCAGGATCAGCTCCTTCATGTCGTAGGGCTTGTTCGGATTGTCCGGGATCAGGCTGTCGAGCGACAGCTCGACGCGATCGGGATGATCGGCGGTGTCGAGCTCGGGCAGATCGGCCTTGTTGTTCATCGGCAGGAAGTCGATGAGCCGGCGCATCTGAAGGAGCGCCTCGACGTCGTTCTCGAAGGAACCGTCGGCGACCGAGGACTTGGTGGTGTGGACGGAGGCGCCGCCCAGCTCCTCGGAGGTGACGATCTCGTTCGTCACGGTCTTCACCACGTCCGGGCCGGTCACGAACATGTAGGACGTGTCGCGGACCATGAAGATGAAGTCGGTCATGGCGGGCGAGTAGACGTCACCGCCGGCGCAGGGGCCCATGATGACGGAGATCTGCGGGATCACGCCGGAGGCCAGAACGTTGCGCTGGAACACCTCGCCGTAGCCGCCGAGCGCCGCGACGCCCTCCTGGATGCGGGCGCCGCCGGCATCGAACAGGCCGATGATCGGCGCGCGATTGCGCAGCGCCATCTCCTGCAGCTTGACGATCTTGGCGGCGTGGCTCTCGGAGAGCGAGCCGCCGAAGACGGTGAAGTCCTTGGCGAAGACGTAGACGATGCGACCGTTGACGGTGCCGGAGCCGATCACCACGCCGTCGCCGGCGATCTTGCTCTCGTCCATGCCGAATTCGTTGCAACGGTGCTCGACGTAGATGTCGATCTCCTCGAAGGAGCTCTCGTCGAGGAAGACGTCGAGACGTTCCCGCGCGGTGAGCTTGCCACGCTTGTGCTGCGCAGCGATGCGCTTCTCGCCGCCGCCCAGCCAGGCTTCGTTGCGACGACGCTCGAGTTCCGCGAGAATCTCTTTCATGGGAAGCCCCGTTTGCCACAGAGTTCGGAAGTCTATTCGGGCGCGGCTCTTAACACGCCCCCGTGTCGCGGGACAGTAATCCCAACGTCGTAAGGGAAGCGCGCGGCGACGCGCACTCCGTTCATCACAGGCCCGCGAAGACCACGGCGGCGTCCCATTCGACGCGTCGATGGGCGAGCCGCGCCTCGGCCTCGGCATCGTGTCCCCAGACCTCGATGCTCCAGTGTTCGTCCACGTGAGCGACGCTCCAGGCGGCATCCGGGGTCAATCGACCCTCCATCACGGCGAGCGCCACGACGAAGGAACCCGACAGCGTCGTCATCACGTGGAGGGCGGCGAGGCGCCACGGGTCGAGATCGACGAGCGATGCAGAAAGCGCATTGAGCGCATCGCGGTCCTGCGCCACATGCATGACACCTTCGGCCACCAGCAGGCGCGCGCCGCGGGTCTCGTCGATCCAGTCGAGCAGCGGGTCCCACAGTTCGCTCTGGCGGACGACCAGCCGTTCCGGGCCTTCGGCGCGGTAACAGAGGAGGTCGGAGCCGGCATATTTCAGCGCGTCGGCGGCGACCTCGTCGCGACGGTCGATCACCGCGTCGAGCACGGAGTTGGCGATGCGGGTGACCGGCATGGTGGCGGGGTCGAGGTGGTCCACCTGCGCCCGCCACTCGGCGGCGGCCGCCTCGGCGACGGCGGGGGTGGGCAGGCGCAGCTCGTGCTTGCCGGGCGTCTTCACCGGTCGGCCGTCGAGCAGGATGCGGAATCCGCCCTCGACCGGGTCGACCGCGACGTCCTTCCAGAAGCGCTTCGGCAGGTTGCGCTTCTGCGCGGCCTGGGCGCGCTTCACCGGATCGGGATGGGAGAGGACCTGATCGGGCGCCTCGGCTTCGGCGGAGGGGTCGTACCAGAGGAGATCGCGCATGGTCGGTTCCGGCGGCAGTCTTGGTGAGTGTGTCGGTCGGCTCGTCCGGCCGCGGCCTCAGGCCGTCCAGCCGAAGCGGGCGGCGAGATCGGGGACGAGTTCGGCGTAGTCGTCGAGCACGCGGGCGGCTCCCGCCTCCCGCAGGGCCTCGACCGGGTGGTAGCCCCAGGCGACGCCGATCGCAACGATACCTGCGGCCTTCCCCATGGTCACGTCGAAGATCGTGTCGCCGAGCATCACCGCGCGGGCGGGATCGACGCCGGTCTCGGAGAGCGCGGCATGGATCATCGCCGGGTGCGGCTTGGAGGGATGATCGTCGGCGCACTGGACGGTGACGAAGCGGCCGTGGAGATCGTGCAGATCGAGCACGGCGCGGATACCGCGGTGCGACTTGCCGGTGGCGAGGCCGAGCAGCACGTCGTCACGGGCGGCGAGCGCATCGAGCGCCGCGCGGGCACCGGGATAGAGCGGCTCCTGCGCTTCGCCGGAGCGGCGCAGATCGAAATAGGACGCCTTGTAGGCCTCGCCGAGATCGCGCACCGCGGTCGGCTCCGCTTCGTCGCCGAGGAGTTCGGTCATCGCCTCGTCGAGCGACAGGCCGACCACCGAGAGCGCCGCCTCGCGGCCGGGACGCGCACGTCCGACGCTGTCGAAGGCGCGATTCATGGCGGCGACGATCATGTGCTGGCTGTCGACCAGCGTGCCGTCGACGTCGAAGAGAACGAGATGCATGGGTCCTCGGGGCTTCCTCGGTGGACGCCGGCCGGGAAGCGCGGGCCGGCGGATCGCCGCCGGCCCCGTTCGGGCCACGCGAAACGCGACCGGCGAACGGCACGGACGAACGTGGGTCAGACGCGCGGCCCGTGACGGGTCCGCTCTACACCCTTCCTTACGACGGAACGATGACGGCGGCGAGGGTCATTTCGACGGAGACAGGGAGGCCGGCCGCGCCTCGAAGGCCTCCGGCCAAGGCGTCTCGAAGGCCCGTCGCCGACCGCCGGCATCGATCACCTCGAGCCGCCACGCATGGAGCATCAGCCGCGGCGCCGAACCGGCCCGGCCGTAGAGCCGATCGCCGAGGATCGGGTGGCCGAGGGCGCTCATGTGGGCGCGCAGCTGGTGCTGGCGGCCGGTCAAGGGCGACAGTTCGACCAGGGCGCAACGTCCCTCCTCGCGGACCTCGATCACCCGCCACGCGCTCTCGCAGGCGAGCGCACCGGGCTCGGCCGGGTCGACCACCACCATGCGGCCGCCGCGCGGCGTCTCGACCTTCTTCAAGGCGAGACGGATCACCCCCTCGCCGCCCTCGGGCACGCCCTCGACCACGGCGAGATAGGTCTTCGACACCCCGCGGCCGGAGAAGGCCTTGCCGAGACGCGCCGCCTCGAGCGGATGGCGTGCTGCGACGATCAGGCCGGAGGTCTCCTTGTCGAGCCGGTGGACGAGCACCGGGCGATGGCCCTCGGCATCGACGAAGCGGGCGAGCAGGCGGTCGAGATCGTCGTCGGTGCGACTGCCGGCATGGACGGCGAGGCCGGTCGGCTTGTCGAGGACGAGGATGTCGTCGTCCGTCTGGAGCGTCATGGACGCGAGGCGAGCGCGGTCGGCCTCGCTCGGGCCCCCGGCTGCGGCAGGACCGGGCGCGGGCTTCGTGGCGGGCTCGGCGATGCGGACGATCTGCCCCGCCGCCAGCGGATCGGCGACGCGGACCCTGCGCCCGTCGACGGTGAGGCGGCCCTGCTTCGTCAGGACGGCGGCGGAGGGCAGGCGCGGGAAATGGATGCGCAGGAAGCGCTCGAGCCGCATGCCCTTCTCGGAAGCGTGGACGGTGCGTTCCATCGATCGGATCTCTGTTGACGCGGGATGGTTAGCCCAAACCGCCGGCGCTTGACAGCGGCTTTCCCGAGACCAAATATCAGTACCATCAAAAGCACTCGGGAGAGCACCATGGTCAGTCTCGTCCTTGCCGAGACCACGGCGAGCGTCTCGGAACTCAAGCGCAATCCGATGGGCACCGTGGCGGCCGGCGAAGGCTCGCCCGTCGCCATCCTCAACCGCAACGAACCGGCGTTCTACTGCGTGCCGGCGAAGGCCTGGGAATCGCTGATGGAGCGGCTCGAGGACCTCGAGCTCAATGCGCTGGCCGATGCGCGGGCGAACGAACCGATCGTCCGGGTCACCCTCGATGAGCTATGAGCTCGGCTTTCTCGAACCGGCGCTGAAGGAGTGGCGCAAGCTCGCGCCCGACATCCGCGACCAGTTCAAGAAGAAGCTCGCCGAGCGGCTCGTGGAGCCGCGGGTGCCCTCCGCCAAGCTCTCCGGCGCCAAGGATCGCTACAAGATCAAGCTCCGGAGCGCCGGCTGGCGCCTCGTCTACGAGGTCCGCGACCAGGAGATCCTCGTCCTGGTGATCGCCGTCGGGCGACGCGACCGCAACGCGGTCTACCGGATCGCCGAGACCCGGTAGCCCCCTCCCCGCTCAATCCTCGTCGCCGTCGAGGTCCGGGTCGTAGCTCGACGCGTCGAAGCCGAGCAGGTTCCACGACTGCACCATGTGGGGCGGCAGCGGCGCCGTCACGTCGATCAGGCCCTTGCCCTTCGGGTGGGGCAGGACGATGCGGCGGGCGAGCAGGTGCAGCTTGTTCTGCATGCCGCCGGGCAGTTCCCAGTCGCGCTTGTCGAAGTACTTCGGGTCGCCGACGATCGGGTGGCCGATGTGAGCGGTGTGGGCGCGCAGCTGGTGGGTGCGGCCGGTGACCGGCTTCAGGCTCAGCCAGGACAGCGTCTGACCGGCATTGTCGACCACCGAGTAATGCGTCAGCGCGTGGGACGCGCCGTCCTCGCCGTGGCGGGCGATGCGCATCTTCTCGCCGTCCTTCTCCTCGTCGCGGGCGAGCCAGGTCGAGATCTTGCCCTGCTTCGGATGAGGCACGCCGGCGACGAGCGCCCAGTAGGTCTTCTTGGCGGAGCGCGAGCGGAACAGCGCGGCGAGCTCGGCGGCGACCAGTCGGCGCTTGGCGATGACGAGGCAGCCGGCGGTGTCCTTGTCGAGACGGTGGACGAGGCGCGGCACGTTGCCCTTGCGGTCGACCAGCGACTGCAGCATGGCGTCGACGTGGCGATGGACGCCGGAGCCGCCCTGCACCGACAGGCCGGCCGGCTTGTTCAGCACCATGACGTCGTCGTCCTCGAAGAGGGCGAGCGACTTCAGATAGGCGGCGTCGCCCTCGAGCGGCTTCTCGACGCGCTCGGGCTTCACCGGCGTCTTGGCGTCGGTGGCGAGCGGCGGCACGCGCACGAGGTTGCCCGGCTCGACGCGCGAGGCGGGCTCGCAGCGCTTGCCGTCGATGCGCACCTGTCCGGTCCGCGCCAGCTTCTGCAGCTGGATGAAGGACAGGCCGGGGTAATGGATCTTGAACCAGCGGTCGAGGCGCATACCGGCCTCGTCCTCGCCGACGATGATGGTCTCGACGGTCGCCATGGGAGTTGTTCCTTCCGGCCTTCGTCATGACGGAAACGGCGAGGCGACGCAAGCGCGAGCGCGGTCCGGCGGAGGTTCCGATTCCACCTTACGCAACGTCGCCTCTTCATCTTCCGATTCAGATTCGGGAAGCGGAGAGGTCGCTCGAAGTCGCGGAGACTTCGATTCACCCGAAATTCACCACTGGCGTGTCAGTGTGGTTCCAGGCGACGACGCGCCTTTCGCGTCATGGTTCGAGTGCCTCGAGGATCGATTCCGCGGATCGCTCCAAGTCCTCGAGACAGAATCGTTTTTCGCCCTTCTTCAAGTATCGATTCCGCTTCCTCACGTGACGATTCCGGCACTTCGCGCGACGAATCCTCATGTGGCGATTCCGGTTCTTCACGCGAAGATTCAGGCGCCTCAGGTGGCGTACCAACCGCGGAAGGCGAGGAGTGCGGCGACCAGGACCGCGAGCGAGACCACCACCGAGCCGACGGCATAGAGGATCGCCAGCGTCGTCGCGCCGCGCTCCCACAGCGCCACGATGTCGAGCGAATAGGCGGAGAAGGTGGTGAAGCCGCCGAGGATGCCGGTCATGAAGAACAGGCGGATCTGGTCGGAGCCGTCGCCGGGCGTGCGCGACATCAGGTAGCCGGAGAAGGCGCCCATGACCGCCGAGCCGACGACGTTGACGAAGAGCGTGCCCCAGGGAAAGCCGGCGCCGAGCAGCCGCAGCGCGGCGAGCGTCGAGAGATAGCGGGCGACGGACCCGATGCCGCCGCCGACGAAGACGAGACCGATGAGACCGAACTGCACAGGCATGCGCGACTCCTTCGCTGAGCCCCACATCCTCGCGTCTCGGGCGGGCGCTGTCACCTCCCCGGCGATGGCACCCGTGCTTGACAGGGTCCCCCCTCCTCCGCGAGATGAGCCCGCCGCCGGACAGGAGCGGCAGCCGAGCCACGGGGGACGGGCCTTGTCGGAACCTGCCGGCCACGCGCCGGGCGCAGCCGCGCCGGTCACGGGCCAGACCATCGCCTTCGCCGATCTCGCCGTCGAGCGCGACGGCCGCCGCGCCCTCGACGCCGTCACGGCGACCCTGACGGAGCCGCGCGTCGGCATCGTCGGACTGAACGGCTCGGGCAAGTCGACGTTGCTCAAGACCATCGTCGGCCTCGTCCGCCCGACCACCGGTGCCGTCACCGTCGACGGCGTCGACCCGACCGTCGACCCGCGCGCCGTCCGCGCCGCGACCGGGCTGCTGTTCCAGAATCCCGACAACCAGATCGTCTTTCCGATCGTCGCCGACGACCTCGCCTTCGGGCTGAAGAACCACGGCTGGGGCAAGGCCGAGACCGCCGCCCGCGTCGACGCGGCGCTGGACCGGCTCGGCATCGGCCCCCTCGCCCGCCGGCGCATCCACGAGCTCTCCGGCGGCGAGAAGCAGCTCGTGGCACTCGCCGGCCTCTTGGCGGTCGAGCCGAAGACGCTGCTCTTCGACGAGCCGACGTCGCAGCTCGATCTCCGCAACCGCAACCGCTTCGCCGACCTCCTCGCCGACCTGCCGGAACAGGCGATCGTCGTCGCCCACGACCTCGACCTGATCGCGACCTGCGGCCGTGTCCTCGTCATGGCGGCGGGACGCATCGCCTTCGACGGGGCCGCCGACGACGCGGTCGCCTTCCATCGGGAGCGGGCGCGATGATCGAGGGGCTGGGCAGCATCGGCGCGACGCCGCTCCACCGACTGCCGGCCGGGGCGAAGTTCGCGGGCCTCGCGGTGATCGCCACCGCGCTCTTCTTCATCGGTTCGGTGCCGGTGCTGCTGGCGGCGCTCGTCGGGTCCCTCGTGGTGGCGCTGTCGACCGGGCGCGGGGCACGGCGGCTCGTCCGCGATCTCCTGATGCCGGGCGTGGTGATCACGGCGATCGGCGGCGTCCATCTCGTCGCCGGTGACCCGCAGGCCGCTGCCGAAGTCGTGCCGCGGCTCCTCGCGCTGGCGCTCCTCGCCCATGCCGTGGTGCTGACGACGACGACCGCGGCGGCGATCGAGGCCTTCGAGGCCGGGCTGATGCCCTTCGAACGGATCGGGCTTCTCGATGCCGCCCGCACCGCCCTGACGCTGACGCTGGCGCTGCGCTTCGTGCCGCTGATCGTCGAGGAGGCCGCCGCCATCCGCGAGGCGCAGGCGGCGCGCGGGCTGGGCAGCCATCCGATCGCCGTCGTGGTGCCGCTGGTGGTGCGCACGCTGGTCAGGGCCGGCGAGGTCGCCGACGCGATCGATGCACGCGGCTTCCCGCCGCGCGCGGTTTCGCGTAAGTCCTCCTGACGCGCCTCCGGCGCCCCTCGTGTCGTCAGGAGCCCGTCGTCATGAACACCCGCGATCTCGGATACGTCGCCCTCTTCGCCGCGCTGATCGTGGCGCTCGGCATCGTGCCGGCCATCCCGCTCATCGGCGGCGTGCCGATCACGCTGCAGTCGATGGGCGTCATGCTGGCCGGTCTCGTGCTCGGGCCGAAGCGGGGCGCGGCCGCCGTCCTCGTCGTGCTGGCCCTGGTCGCCATCGGCCTGCCGGTGCTGGCGGGCGGGCGCGGTGGCATCGGCGTCTTCGCCGGGCCGACCGCCGGCTACCTCGTCGGCTGGCTGCCCGGTGCCTTCGTTGCCGGCCTCCTCGCCGCCAAGCTCGAGCCGCGCGCCTCCGGCACGGTCGGCCGTACCGCCTGGCTGGCGCTCGCGGCGATCGTCGGCGGCATCGGCATCGTCCATGCCGGCGGCATCCTCTGGCTCGCCTTCGCCACCAAGGCCGGGCTGGTGAAGGCCTTCTTCATCGACCTGCCCTTCGTCCCCGGCGACCTCGCCAAGGCGGTGATCGCCGCGCTGGTGACGGTCAAGGTGCGCGACGCGATCTCGATCGAGCGGAAGTGACGGGCGGCCGGTCCGGGTTGCCGGATCGAGGCCTTGCGCGATGCTTCGAGACGCGGGCCAGCGGCCCGCTCCTCAGCATGAGGCGTATGTGTTCGTATCGAATATGAAGAGCGCCTCATGCTGAGGAGCGCCGAAGGCGCGTCTCGAAGCATCGCGCACCACGTCCCGGCCTCATGCCGAGAGGTGGAGGGCCTCACCCCTCGCCGCGTTCCCGCCTGAGCTTCGCCCACCAATCCAGCCGCTTGCGGATCTCGCGCTCGAAGCCGCGTTCCGCGGGATCGTAGAGGCGCAGCCGACCGATCTTTTCGGGGAAGTAGTTCTGCCCCGAGAAGGCGTCCGGCTCGTCGTGGTCGTAGCGGTAGCCCTCGGAATAGCCCTCCTGCTTCATCAGCTTGGTGGGGGCGTTGAGGATGTGCTTGGGCGGCGGCAGCGAGCCGGCGTCCTTGGCCAACCGGCGGGCCGCCTTCAGCGCCATGTAGACGGCGTTCGACTTCGGCGCGGTCGCGACATAGACGAGCGCGTTGGCGATCGCCAGCTCGCCCTCGGGGCTGCCGAGGAAGTCGTAGGCGTCCTTGGCGTTGTTGGCGACGACGAGTGCCTGCGGATCGGCGAGGCCGACGTCCTCGGCCGCCATGACGACGATGCGGCGGGCAAGGAAGAGCGGGCTCTCGCCCGCCTCGAGCATGCGCGCGTACCAGTAGAGCGCCGCGTCGGGATCCGAGCCGCGCACCGACTTGTGCATCGCCGAGATCAGATTGTAGTGGCCGTCCTGGCTCTTGTCGTAGATCGGCGCGCGCCGCTGGACGACCTCCGCCAGACCCTTCTCGTCGAAGACCTCGCCCTCGCGGGCGGCGCGGATGACGTCCTCGGCCAGCGTCAGCGAGGCGCGGCCGTCGCCGTCGGCCATGCGGACGAGCAGCGCGCGGGCGCCCTCGTCGAGCGGCAGCGGGTGGCCGAGTTCCTCCTCGGCGCGGGCGAGCAGACGCGCGATCGCCGCCTCGTCGAGCGACTTGAAGACCAGCACGTGCGAGCGCGAGAGAAGCGCCGCGTTGAGCTCGAACGACGGGTTCTCGGTCGTGGCGCCGACCAGCACGATGGTGCCGTCCTCCATCACGGGGAGGAAACTGTCGAGCTGGGCGCGGTTGAAGCGATGGATCTCGTCGACGAAGAGCAGCGTGCCACGCCCCATCGAACGCTTCGCCCGTGCCACCTCGAAGACCTTCTTCAGGTCCGCGACGCCGGTGAAGATCGCCGAGACCTGTTCGAACTCGAGATCGGTCTCGCCGGCGAGCAGCCGCGCCACCGTCGTCTTGCCGGTGCCGGGCGGGCCCCAGAAGACCAGCGAGCCGAGGCTGCCGGAGCGCAGCATGCGGGTGATCGTGCCGTCCGGACCGACGAGGTGGTCCTGACCGACGACGTCCGACAGCTTCTTCGGACGCAGCCGGTCGGCGAGCGGCCGCGGCGTCGCCCGTTCCAGTCCGGCAGCGGCGAAGAGGTCGGTCATCGTCCGCTCCTCACCTGAGCGCCAGCCGCAGCACCTGACCGTCGCGGCGCACGGCGATGCGCCAGAAGGACGGGTCGGAGGCGGCGAGACGGGCGAGGCTCGCGGTGTCGCGGACCTCGACGCCGTTGACCTCGAGCACGACGTCGCCCTTCTGGAAGCCGACGCGGGCGGCCGGCGATCCGGCGGCGACCGCGGCGATCGCCACGCCGGTGGCGTCGAGCGGCATGCGCAGCTCTTCCGCCGCGGCGGGCGAGAGGTTGACGATCGTCGCGCCGGCGAAGGGCGAGGCGGTCTCGATGGTGCGGGCGTCGCGCGGCGGGGTCTCGGGGGCGGCGACCGAGGCGAGTTCCAGCTGGACCCGCTTGCCTGCGCGCACGACGTCGAGTTTCACGCTGCCGCCCAGCGTGCGGGTGCCGAAGCGGAAGCCGAAGACGTCCGGATCGTCGACCTCGTGGCCGTCGACGGCGACGATCAGGTCGCCGATCTTCAGGCCCGCGGCGGCCGCCGGCCCCTTCGGGGCGAGGCCGGTGACCAGCGCGCCGAAGGGCCGGTCGAGGCCGAGGCCCTCGGCGACGTCGGCGGTGACGTTCTGCACCGAGGCGCCGAGCCAGGGGCGGCGGACGGTCGAGCCGGACTTCGCCTGCTCGAGGATGAACTTGACCACCGTCGAGGGGATGGCGAAGCCGATGCCGATCGACCCGCCCGACGACGAATAGATCGACGAGGGCACGCCGACGAGGCGGCCTTCGAGATCGACCAGGGCGCCGCCGGAGTTGCCGGGGTTGATCGCCGCGTCGGTCTGGATGAAGTAGCGGCTCTCGCCGGCGCCGACCTGGGTGCGGGCGAGTGCGGAGACGATGCCCTGCGTCACCGTCTGGCCGACGCCGAAGGGGTTGCCCATGGCGAGCACCAGATCACCGACCTGCAGGCTCTCCGAATCGCCGATGCGGGCGAAGGGATAGGTGCCCTTCTCGCGGATCTTGATCACCGCCACGTCGGTGCGCTCGTCCTTCAGCACGATGTCGGCCTCGAACTCGCGCTTGTCGGCGAGCGCCACCTTCACTTCCGTCGCGTCGGCGATGACGTGGACGTTGGTGACGATGATGCCGGAGGGATCGACGATCGTGCCGGAACCGAGCGACGACTGGACGCGCGCCGGCGGCTCCACCCCGCCGCCGAAGAACTGGCGGAAGAAGGGATCGGCGAAGAGCGGATTGGTCGGCGCCTGGACGCGCCGCGTCGCATAGACGTTGACGACCGCCGGCGCGACCGTCTTGACCACGCCGGCGAAGGACAGCCGGATCTGCGCCGCATTCTCCGGCACGGCCGAGGTCTGGGCGACGGCCGGCAGGGCGCAGGCGCCGAGGGCGAGAAAAGCGACGGCGGCGGCAAGGGACTTCATCGAACGAATCTCCGCATCAACCCGTCCGCGAGATGTAGGCCGCCGCGGACCGCGGCGCCAGAGCGGCGGGGCTCTCGGCCCACTTCTGCCGGCAAAGACGGCGAAGACGGGGCAAGGACACGAAACGGAAAAGACCGCCCTCGCGGGCGGCCTCTCGTCGTCGGACCTCCGATGCGGCGGGCCGCCCACGCCGGTCAACTGCACCCGTCGCTGCCGAGAACCGGTTTGCCCGTCTCCTCCGAATAGATGCAGGCGTCTCCCGGATCGCCGTCGGGCACCGGCACTCCCTTCAACAGGAGGAATCGCTCCACTCGCGAACCGAACATCGCGCCCGGCAGACGGATCTTCTGCCGAATGAGGTATTCGCCCGAGGCGTTGCGCGCCAACGCTCCGCTGGCCACCAACTGCGCGACACCGGCCAAGCCGGGTAGGATCTCGTAGGCCGAGACGGGGCGGCTGGCGACCACCGTCTTCGGGTCGATGGCCATGACGCCGGCGGGGTGCGCCCACCTGACCTTCTGGGCGAGCGTGGCGTCGGTCACGTCGAAGAGCCGACCGCCGAAGATCGCGAAGGACTGGCTGCTGTCGCGGACGGACACGCTCGGGGCGCCCTCGCGGGGGAGCACGTCGAAGTCGCCGCCGGGGACCCTGACGGCGGTCATCGTGTGGGTGGCGACGACGAGCGGCTCTCGGTCGGTGGCGGCGCGAATGTTGCCGGCGACCTTGCTGGCCTCGATCGACGGCGCGACGGTGAAGGCCTGGACGCACCGCGGCGCGAACATGACGCGATCGGCCGGTAGACCGGAGACGCCGGCGATCGTGTCGGTCGCCTGCGCATCGGAGACGTGCGCCGAGATCACGACGGCGCGTTCGATCCGTTCGACCGCGCCGGTGAACCGCCAGATGATCGGCTTGCCGCTGAGCAGCACGAGCGAGACCGGAGGCGTTCCCGGCTCGACGACGACGGTCGCAGCCTCGACCTCGCGGGACTGAGACTCGATCGTCGCCGAGGACAGGGCCTGGCTTTCGCTGACCGACACCAGCAAGAACGCCGCCTCCGGCGACGGCCGCGGCCATTGGCAGGCAGGGACCTCGCGTGCCGCGGCACGGCGCCGTTGCTCCTCGTCCGCGGTGCGCCGACGTTCGGCGTTGATCGCCTTGATCCGTTCGGCGCGGCGCAGCGTCGAGGCGTCGATCTCGGCCTTCGTCAGCCGTCCGTCGCCGTCCGCGTCGATCTCTCGCGCCCGCTCCTCGACCAGTTCGACGAAGGTCTTTTCCGAAACGCCCTCGGACGTGCCGGCGTACTCGAGGAGTTCGATCATCACCGCCTCCATCCCACCGACCTGTCCCGTCCCGTCGACCGCCTTGCGCGCCGCGGACAGGATCTCGGAGAACGTGACGCGGCCGTCATGGTCTAGGTCGATCGCCATCAGCGTCCGGATGCGATCCTCGAAGGTCTCGTCGGTCGTCCCGACCAGGGCCGCGCGCGGCCCCTTGACGCGTCGCTCGTAGGCGAGGATCGAGCGGAGTTCGGCTTCGGTGACGACGCCGTCGCCGTCGAGGTCGTACTGGAAGACGTTCATCTGCGCTCCGGCGCGCACGATCGCCTTGGACACCTGATCGGCGAAGCGCCCATCCGCCGCGTTCACCTGGCCGTTCCCGTCGACGTCACTGCGCGAGAACAGCGCCCGCGCGCGCTCGATCACCGCCGTCACCGTCGAATCGGCGCCGAAGAGGCCACGAAAGATCCGGGGCGGGTCTCGATCGAGACGGGAGACTTCGGCCGCACCGACCACGCCCGGCACGAGCAGTGCCGACACGACCGTCAGCGCACCGAACAACAAAACCCGACCAATCGACATGGTTCGACCCCTCACCTGCAGGAAAGCGGCGCGAGGATTGCACGCAATGATTACATCTCCATTTCCGGAGGCCGCGCATTCGGCCGAAAGCCGTCGTGACGTGACGAGACCGCCCTCGCGGGCGGTCTCTCCGGTCTCGTGGCGCGGAACGCTCAGCGGGCGGCGAGCGCGGCGAAGATCTCCGCCGTCTTGCCGTCGCGCTCGGCGTGGCGCAGCGGTTCGCAGCGACCGACGATCACCTCGGAAGGCGTCGGATCGCGGTCGAGGATCGCCATCACCTCGGCGATGAAGTCGGCGAGCGGCATGGCGCGCGGGTCGACCGCCTGCTGCGGGCCCATCAGCTCGGTCTGGACATAGGGCGGGGCGATCTCGATCGCCTCCACCGAGGTCCCCTTCAGCTGATGGCCGAGCGACATGGTCCAGGAATGCAGAGCCGCCTTGGTCGCCGAATAGGTCGGCGTCAGGGCGAAGGGCACGAAGGCCAGACCCGACGTGACGTTGAGGATCGCCGCGTCGGCCCTCGTCTCGAGATGCGGCAGCAGCGCCGCGGTGAGGCGGATCGGGCCGAGCAGATTGGTGGCGACGGTCGCTTCCGCCGTCGCCACGAAGGCGGGATCGCGCAGGTTCTCCGTCTGCATGATGCCGGCGTTGTTGACGAGGACGTTCAGCCCGGGGAAGCGGGCGACGACGTCCTTGGCGAAGGCTTCGATCGCCTGCGGGTCGGTCGCGTCGAGTTCGATCGCGGCGATGCCGGGATTGGCCGCGACGACCGCGTCGAGCGCGGCACGGCGACGGCCGGCGACGATCACGGTGTTGCCGGCCGCATGGAAAGCTTCCGCCAGCGCCCGGCCGATGCCCGTGCCGCCGCCGGTGACGAGGATGGTGTTGCCGCTCTTCTTCATCTGGATGATCTCCGTCGAGCCCGGCGACGCGCTCTCGCGCCGGCTTCGGGCTTGCACGAAGGCAAGATGGGGGCGACACTCTCCATTGGAAAGTATGCACCCGAAAGTTCGATAGTATCCCGATGGAGAGTGATGTGGTCGACGCGAAACCCCTCGCCGCCTGCCCGATGGACGAGGCCTGCAGCCCGGAGGTCGAGGCGCTGGTGCGCGCGATCATCGGCCAGGTCGCCGACAAGTGGACGATGCTGATTCTCGAGACGCTCGAGGAGCGCGGCACGATGCGCTTCACCGAGATCGGCCGGGCGGTCGGCGACATCAGCCAGAAGATGCTGACCAAGACGCTGCGCGAGATGGAGCGCGGCGGGCTCGTCACCCGCACCGTCCATCCGGTGGTGCCGCCCCACGTCGACTATACGCTGACCGATCTCGGCAGCACGCTGGGCGCGGCCTTCTGCGGCGTGTGGGTCTGGGCGGCGGAGAACCGCGAGCGGATCGAGGCGGCGCGCGCCGCCTTCGATGAACGCGAAGACGCCCGGGGGTGAGCTAGCCCTTCCGCGAGATCGACGCCGGAGCGATCCGCTCTCAGCTCCGAGGAGCGCGGCGAATCGCGACGAAGCTTCCCGTCAGGCGGCCGACGACGATGCCGGCGCAGGTCAGCACCGATCCGATCTCCAATCGCGCCCGCCCCTTGCGATCGAGCATCGTCAGGAACCGCGGCCATGCGCTCGGGTCGGCCAGTGCCGCGCGCGCCTCGAACGCCGACCCGATCGGCTTCTCGTAGGCCGTCTCGTTGCTCTGGATCACGATCTCGCCGTCGCGGCCGGCGCCGGTCAGGCGAAGGTGCAGGACCGACCAGGCCGCGAGAATCGCCACCGCCGACGCGCTGCCCCCGAAGACCGTCTTCTTGTGATTGACGTTCGGCCCCAGCGGCGCCGTCAGAACGACGCCGTCGCCGTCCGCCGACACGACCGACACGCCCATCGCCGCCGACAGCGGGATCTGTGCGTGGAGATAGTCCTCCAGTGCCCGCTCGTCGAACATCGCCACCTCGTCTCCGATCTCCGCGCCGCGACGCGGCGCGATCTGCTCGCCGCATCGAACGCCCTCGGCGAGGCACGAAAAAGGCGGCCTCTCGCGAGGCCGCCTCTCGTAGATTCTACCGTGCCCGAAGGCGCCGATC